>JAYUNL010000072.1:0-2069 GCA_043761745.1 Rhodocyclaceae bacterium | reverse complement strand
TAGCGGGCATTACGCAACGACGAGCAACGAAGCCAGACGGGAAAAGACGCATTTTTATGTCTCGTTATTTACGTGTCACGACACTAGATATCGCGTCACGACGAGGTGGCCTAGGGCCAGGCAAGCGGGGCGCGGCTTTCCAGGCATGCAGCCACCAGGCAAGCGCGGACTGCCTGGCCTTAGGCCACCCCGTCGTGGCGATGTCCTATTGCGTATTTGACCACGCGCTTTGCTAGAATGCATGCTTTCCCATATCGTCAGTCGTGAAAATGTGGAAGCCCAGCGTTACCGTCGCCGCCGTCGTTGAACATAACGGTCGATTTTTGTTCGTCGAAGAAGAGGCCGATGGGTTGGTCGTGATCAATCAGCCGGCGGGCCATCTCGATCCGAACGAGTCGTTGCTGCATGCCGTCTCGCGCGAGGTGCTGGAAGAAACGCGCTATCGCTTTACGCCGAAGGCGCTGGTCGGAATTTATTTGTGGCCCCACGAAACCAAAGATATTACCTATTTACGTATCGCGTTCACCGGCGAAATCACCGGCGAAGACACGGGTCGCGAATTGGATGTCGGTATTTTGCGTCCCCTATGGTTAACGTTGGAAGAATTGCAGCAGCAGGCAAAGCGCCATCGCAGCGTGATGGTTGCGCGGTGCGTCGACGATTATTGCGCCGGCAAGCGTTTTCCACTTGAACTCTTGGCATCGTATTTTTAACCGCTATTCGATAAATGAGTGACGCGCCCCTCATGGCCTTAGGCCACCGCGCCCTCACCCGTAACGCGGGACAGGGTGAGGGTCATCGCTCAATTAACTATTACGCGCTCTCCAAATATACGTCGGATGCAGTAGCGTGCCACAACAGCGCGTCATAGTTGGTCTATCGGGCGGCGTCGATTCCGCCGTCGCGGCCTTGCTGTTAAAGCAACAAGGTTATGAAGTCATCGGCCTATTCATGAAAAACTGGGAAGACGATGACGATGATGAATATTGTCCCGCACGGGTCGATCTGGTCGACGCCGCAGCGGTCGCTGATCGCATCGGTATCGATTTGGAAGCAGTGAATTTTTCCGCTGAATACAAAGAGCGCGTGTTCTCGTTGTTCCTCGAAGAGTATCAAGCGGGGCGCACGCCAAATCCCGATGTGTTGTGCAACGCCGAGATCAAATTCAAAGCTTTTCTCGATCACGCCATTAACATGGGCGCGGACTACATCGCGACCGGGCACTATGCGCGGCTTGATCGCTCAAACGGCGCGGTGCAATTATTGAAAGCCTTAGACGAAAGCAAGGATCAAAGTTATTTTTTGTATCGCCTGAATCAAGCGCAGTTAAGCAAAACCCTGTTTCCACTCGGGGCGCTGCGCAAAACGCAAGTGCGCGAGATCGCGCTGAAAAACGCTTTGCCAAATCACGCTAAAAAAGATAGCACCGGCATATGCTTCATTGGCGAGCGACCGTTCCGCGAGTTTTTGAACCGCTATCTGCCAAAGCAACCCGGCGCGATGCACACGCCGGAAGGCAAACACCTCGGCGAACATCAGGGCCTGATGTTTTATACCATCGGCCAGCGTCAAGGCCTAGGCATCGGCGGGCCGGGCGCGCCATGGTTTGTCGCAGGCAAAGATATGGAAAAAAATATTCTCCATGTGGTGCAAGGTCACGATCACCCGGCGTTGCTCAAGGCGAACTTAAGCGCGGGCGATTTATCGTGGATTGAAGGCGCTGCCCCTGCGACAATGTCGAGCTACGGCGCGAAAACGCGCTACCGCCAGCGCGACGCTGTTTGCCGCATCGATGACGTAGATTTGGATTCCTGCGACGTGTCGTTCGATCAGCCGCAATGGGCGGTGACACCGGGGCAATCGGTGGTGTTATACGACCGGGAAATTTGTTTAGGCGGTGGAATTATTCAGTAAGCACTAGGCCAGGAGCCCCACGCTGTTGGGGGGTGCGGAAATCCGAAGTTGCGGGCGTGGCGAAAGCCCCTGGGCAACACAGGCTGCATCAGCAGCCACAAGAAGGTGGTGCCACTGACGGTGCGCATCATCGTTTTTGCGGTCTTGGCGTCCCG
>JAYUNL010000071.1:0-10048 GCA_043761745.1 Rhodocyclaceae bacterium | reverse complement strand
GTCGTAGAGGTGCCGATCCTGCGTCCTCCTCGCGCCTTGCCAGCCGACCCGCCAACCGCACATTCGGGCGCGTCCAACTGCGGTTTCTAGGATAATCCGGCGCATGACCTTCTCACGATGCATGCGTGGCTGAACACCCTCCAGCGACGGAAGCGCTTGATGCTTCCATCATTCGCGCAGCCTTGGGCGCCGAGGCGGCGCGCTATCAACTGACGCTGCTCGATCACTGCGATTCCACCAACACCTATTTAGTCAATCAGCCGCAGTCAACCGACGAATTGATTGAGGTGGTCGTTTGCGAGCGCCAGACGGCCGGGCGCGGCCGGCGTGGGCGCGAGTGGTTATCGGCGCCCGGTGATAGCCTGACTTTTTCCTTGCGCTGGCGCTTCGCCGCCGGTGCGCCGCCGATCGCTGGACTCAGCCTCGCCGTCGGTGTGGCGGTGGCAGAGGCGCTGGAGCGCATGGGCGCGGCGGGCGTGCGGCTCAAATGGCCCAACGATATTGTCACCTCTGTTGGCAAGCGAGGTAGCAAGTTCGGCGGCAAGCTCGGTGGCATATTGGTGGAAACCCAATCTCAAGGCGGCGTGACTGTGGCGGTGATCGGCATTGGCCTGAATGTGCGCTTACCTGCGCGTATTGCCAATGCGGTGAATGATGCTGGCGGCATTGAGGCCGCAGCACTGGTCGCGATCACGCCGGTCGCGCCATCGCGCAACCTGTTGCTGGCGAGTTTGCTGCTTGAGTTAGTCAGCGTTTTGACTCACTTTGCACAGCACGGCGTCGGCGGCTTTGTCGCAGACTGGCAGGCGCGCAACGTCTATGCGGATCGCACGGTGCGTATCCTCGCGGACGGCGCTGCAACGATTGAAGGCCGCTGCGTCGGTGTCGATACGGATGGCGCGCTGCTGCTCGAAACAAGCACCGGCTTGCACCGCATCGTCAATGGTGAAGTATCCTTACGCCTATGATGCTACTCGCAATCGACTGCGGCAACAGCCGGCTCAAATGGGGCGTGTGTCGGTGTGGTCCGCAGCAAGACATCAACTGGCTTGCGCAAGGCGCGCTGCCTTATGCCGATCTGGCCGGCTTTGCAGAAATCCTGCGTGCCCAGCCGCGCGCCGAACGCGCTGTGGTGGCGAACGTCGCCGGAAGTGTCGTTGCCGATGTCATTATCGCTACGCTGGATGCGCTGAATCTGCCGGTGATCTGGGCGCATGGCCAGAGCGAGCAATGCGGCGTGCGCAATCTCTACGATCAGCCCCAACAACTCGGCGCCGACCGCTGGGCGGCGCTGATCGGCGCACGTCATCTACATCGCGGCCCCTGCCTCGTCGTCAGTGCCGGCACGGCGACTACGGCGGATGTACTCGATGCCGAAGGCGTGTTCCAGGGCGGACTGATTTTGCCCGGCATCGAACTTATGCTCAAGGCGCTGGCGCAGAACACGGCGCAATTGCCGCTCGCCCAAGGCCGCTTTACCGGGCTGCCGCGCAACACCGCTGACGCCATCGCCAGCGGCTGTCTGCACGCCCAGGTCGGCGCCATCGAGCGCATGTATGCGCAGGTTGCGGCGCTGGATAATTCCGCATGCATAATCACTGGCGGTGGAGCGGGCCAGTTCTTCGACCTGCTGCGCATACCCAAGCACCGGGTCGACAATCTGGTGCTGGAAGGAGTGGCGCGTATCGGAATCTCAGCCGACTAAGGGGAGGCAAGGTGGACGCGAGGAGAAAATACAGACGTTCCGCCAAGGTGGCGCTGGTGCTGCTTGGCACCATCTCCATTGCCGGCTGCGACAGCGAGCCGCAGGAACGGCAGGTTTATAAGTCGTTACGCGACTGCACGGAGGAATGGGGCATCCAAAAATGCGACCCCGCCGATAACCGCTACCCGACCGGACATTACTACGGGCCGGGCTATGGTTTGGGGGGGTATGGGGGCAGCTACAGCGGCGGCTCGGTCGGCACGGTGAGAGGATCGGGGCAGACTGGCAGTCGCGCCATTGGCACTGTGTCGCGCGGCGGCTTTGGTTCTTCGGCCGGGTTTCATGGCGGCGGTTCCTGATGGAACGTTTGCCGTCGCCGCCGCGCCCGGACTGGCAGCAGAAGTTTGAACAAATGGGGTTCTCGTTTCATTCGCTCGATGGCGTGTATTGGAATGAATCGGCCTGCTATCGTTTCGCAGCCGACGAGATCGATGTGCTCGAAGCGGCCACGCTGGAATTGCATAGACTCTGCCGCGCCGCCGTGGGCTATGTGCTGGCCAACAATCTGTGGGACACGCTACGCATTCCGCGCGAATACGCTGCGCGCATTCAACGTTCTTGGCAGCAGGACGACCCTACCCTCTACGGCCGCTTCGACCTTTGCTACGACGGCCACTCAGCGCCGAAACTCCTGGAGTACAACGCCGACACGCCCACCTCGCTGATCGAAGCCGCCATCGCTCAATGGCACTGGCTGCAGGAGCTGCGGCCTGACGACGATCAGTTCAATTCGCTGCATGAAAAACTCATCGCGCGCTGGCAACAACTCGCCGCGCGCCTGCCGCAGCCCGTGCATTTTGCTTGCCTGCGCGACAACGAAGAAGACAAGGTCAATCTGGATTACCTCGCCGACACCGCTTTGCAGGGCGGCATAGACGCGCGCTTTATTTATCTCGAAGACATCGGCCTGGACGCAGCCGGCCAGTTCTTCGATGTCGCCAATCAGCCCATCGCCACACTGTTCAAGCTCTATCCCTGGGAGTGGCTGGCGCGCGAGCGCTTCGGCGCGGCACTCGCGCAGAGCAACATGGCGGTGATCGAGCCGCCCTGGAAAATGATCCTTTCCAACAAAGCGCTGCTGCCCATACTTTGGGAGCTGTTCCCGGATCACCCCAATTTGCTACCCGCTTATTTCGACGCCGCGCCGCTGGGTGAGCGCTATGTGTCCAAGCCAATTTTCTCGCGCGAAGGCGCGGACATCGATTTGCACGACGGCGCACACATTGTGCAGGGCAAGGCCGATGGCTATGGCGCGGAAGGCCGCATTTATCAGGCTATCGCACCCCTGCCGCAATTCGAAGGCCGCTTTCCCGTCATCGGCAGTTGGATCGTCGGTGATGAGCCCGCCGGCATAGGCATCCGCGAGGACGCCACACCCATCACCAGCAACACCAGCCATTTTCTGCCGCACTACTTTGTCTGAGGGGAAAACCATGACCGTCGATCTGTTTGCCAACTCGCTTGCCACGCTGCCGGCTTTTCTCATCTATTTCGTCGTGGCCATCGCCATCCTCGCGGTGTTTCTGTGCGTCTACATCAACTTCACCCCCTACCGTGAAATCGCACTGATACGCGAGGGCAATAGCGCGGCGGCGATCAGTCTTTCGGGCACCTTGCTGGGCTTCGCTCTACCGGTGGCTAACGTCATCGAGAATAGCCACGATCTAATCGATCTCGCGCTGTGGTCGGTCATCGCTTGCGTGGTGCAACTCGCCACTTACCTCGTCGCCCGTGTCACCTTGCCGCATCTGGCGCAAGACATTCCTGCCGGCAAACAGGCGCCGGCGATTTTTTTGGCGGCGCTGTCCATTAGCGTCGGGCTTATCAACGCTGCGTGCATGGAGTATTAACCCCGATCTCAAACGTGCGACGTTTAGTAGACTGTCAATCACACAGGAGTCGCCATGAAAGCCCATCTCTCGCATTTCGCAGCCGCCGTCGCTGCCGCTGTTTCTGTCTCCGCCTTCGCGGATGAAAAAGTCAGCCGCGAAGAAGATCGCACTGAGGTTGCAGTCACCATCTACAACGATTCCCTTGCCCTCATCCGCGAAGTGCGTAAGGTGGCGTTGGACAAAGGTGACAACCGCATAGGCCTGCGCGATGTCAGCGGCAAGATGCGGCCGGAAACGGCCAGTCTGCGCGCCTTGTCGGGCGGTGCTTTTCGGCTGGTGGAACAAAACTTCGATTTCGATTTGCTCACGCCGCAAAAGTTATTGGAAAAATATGTCGGCAAGACCATCACCGTCATCAAGACCAATCCCGCCACTGGCGCGGAAACGCGGGAAGAGGCTCAGGTCCTCGCCACGAATAGTGGCGTGGTGCTGAAGTACGCCGACCGCATCGAGACCGGGGTGCCGGGGCGCATCGCCTATGGCGCTATCCCCGGCAATCTGCGCGACCGACCGACGCTGGTGGTGCAGGTTGAGAGCGATACTGCCGGCGCACGTGAGGTGGAACTTTCCTATCTGAGCGGTGGCCTGTCCTGGCGCGCCGATTATGTGGCGACATTATCCAGAGATGAAAGCAAGCTGGACCTGGCCGGTTGGGTGACGCTCACCAATCAGAGCGGCACCGGCTATGCGAATGCCAAGCTGCAACTGGTTGCTGGCGATCTGAATCGCGTGCGCGAAGAGCGTCGCACGGATTTCGCCGCCAAGACCGTCATGGCGGCCCCGGCGCCCCAGATGGCGCAGGAAAATCTCTTTGAATACCACCTCTACACTTTGGGCCGCCCGACGAGCATTCTCGATAATCAAACCAAGCAAGTGGCGCTGCTGTCCGCCAGCGGCGTGCCAGTGCGCAAGGAATACCTGCTGACGGGCCAGAACTGGTACTACCGTTCTGCCGCCAGCGACCTAGGTACCAAGCAAACGGTCGCCGTTTACATGGAGTTCGAAAATCGCGGCGGCGAGCTGGGCGTGCCCCTGCCCAAAGGGGTGGTGCGGGTCTACAAGAGCGACAGCAAAGGCAACGCGCTTTTTGTCGGCGAGGACGCCATCGACCACACTGCCAAGAACGAGAAAGTCCGTCTCAAGCTGGGCGATGCCTTCGATGTCACCGCCACGCGCAAGCAAACCAGCTTCCGCAAGATCAGCAGTGATGTGTATGAAAGCGCCTACCGCATCGAACTCAACAACGCCAAGGATGTGCCCGTGACGGTGAAGGTGGTGGAGCCAGTCTCAGGCGATTGGGAAATCATTTCCGAGAGCCACAGGCACAGCAAAGGCGAAGCCCACGCGGCCGTGTGGCTGATTACCGTGCCGACGGATAGCAAGGCGGTCCTGGAATACACGGCGCGCATACACTGAGGGGTTGATGGTATGGTTGCGCCTACGATTTTTCAGTCTGGAGGAGTATGCGTATTTTGCGCGCCATTTTTTTCGTGCTGGTGGTTGCCAATCTGCTGCTGTTCGCCTACGGCCAGGGTTGGTTTGGCCAGGCGGGCGGCGGCGAACCCGAGCGTCTGACCAGCCAGTTACAACCTGAAAAAATCCGTATCGTCAGCAAAGGCGAGCCAGCGGCTGCGCCAGAATCGCCGTCTGAAGTCTGTCGAAGCTTTGCCGCGATGCCACGCGATGCGGCGCAGCGTCTGGCCTCGCTTGTGCATGAGCGGGATGCCCTGTTGAAGGCCGAACAACGCAACGTGGATGAGCCCGCAACTTGGTGGGTGTACATTCCGCCGCTGGCCAATCGACAGACGGCCGAGAAAAAGGCGGACGAGTTGAAGAAGCTGGGACTGAAAGAGTTTCGCGTCTTGCTGGAGGAAGGCGAGAACCAGCACGCGATTTCGCTGGGGCTCTTCAGGAACGAGCAGGGCGCCAAAACGTTCCTGGATACCGTGCAGAAAAAAGGTGTGCGTTCGGCGCGCTTGCAAGCGCGGGAAGCCAGCGAGAAAGCGACTCTGGAAGTGCGTGGGCCCGGCGAGCGGGTGGAGAAAGCGCTACAGACCTTACCGAGTGAATTCGCCACGCTGACAGTAAGCGAGTGTGGAAAGTAAGCGGTTGATGAGGAGCGCATGAGTTTCGTCGTTGGCCTGACGGGTGGCATAGGCAGCGGCAAGAGCGCGGCGGCGGATTCGTTCGCGGAACTCGGCGCGGCGCTGGTCGATACCGATGCCATCGCACACGAACTTACCGCGCCGCATGGTGCCGCTATCGCGCCTATCCGCGCGGCTTTCGGCGATGGGGTCATCGCCGCCAACGGCGCGCTGGACCGCGCCGCCATGCGCCAACTCGTGTTTTCCGATGTCAGCGCGAGAGCGCGCCTGGAAGCCCTATTGCACCCGATGATCCGCAGCGAAGCCGAGCGCCGTTGCAAGGAGGCGACCGCCCCCTACGTTGTCTTGGTGGTGCCGCTGCTAGTGGAATCCGGCAACTACCAGCGCCGTGTGCAACGCGTGGTCGTGGTTGATTGTCCGGAGGCGATGCAAGTCGCCCGCGTCATGGCGCGCAGCGGCCTGTCCGATGTCGAGGTGCGCGCCATCATGGCCACCCAAGCTACTCGCGAGCAGCGGCTGGCGGCGGCCGACGATATTATCGATAACAGCGGCGACTTGGTCCAATTGCGGCCCCAAGTCGAGGCGCTAAATCGGCACTATTTGGAAAAAGCCAGCGTTTCATAGGCTTCTGTGCGGTTCTTGTTGTTATTTATGCTCAAGTAGGTCAGAATTGCCCGAACTTCTCCTACGGGCCGGCATGCGGTGATTACCTACGAATATCCTCTGAACGAGCGTATCCGTACCCTGCTGCGACTTGAAGACCTGTTCGACAAGACGGCTCACTTCATCGGATCGGAAGGCGCGCAAGAGCACCACGCCGCGCTGACCACCTTGTTTGAAATCCTCGACGTTGCCAGTCGCGCCGATTTGAAGTTCGATCTGGTGCAGGAACTCGAACGTCAACGTCAGATACTCCTCTCATTCCGTAATAACCCGGATATCTCCGAAGAAGCGCTCTCCGGCGCGCTCTACGAAATTGAACAGGCCAGTGCCGCGCTGCTCAACATGCAGGGCAAGATCGGCCACTACCTGCGCGAGAACGACTGGTTGATGAGCATCAAGAGCCGTGCTGCCATCCCCGGCGGCGTGTGCGAGTTCGATCTGCCCTCTTACCATTATTGGCTGCATCGTGAACCCGCCGCGCGCCAGCGCAGTCTCTCCGGCTGGCTCAATCCCATGCTGCCGATACGCGACGGCCTGGCTATTGTGTTGCGCCTCTTGCGCGCTTCCGGCCGCAATGAAAGTTATGTTGCGCAGAGCGGCGCCTTCCAACTCATGCTCGGCGGCAAAACTGCGCAAATGGTGCGAATACGCGTGCGGCGCGGCCACCCCTACGTCCCCGAAATCAGCGCCAACAAATACGCGCTCAACATCCGCTTCACTACGCCCAGTAGCGACGGCAAGCCGAAGCAGGCCGAAACGGATATCGAGTTCGAGATGACTTTCTGCAATCTGTAGCGCGTTCGTTCGTATCCGTCAGGTTCAAGTCGGCGTGACATCAAGCCCCATTCCCCGCACCGTCAGTTGCCCCACCTGCGGCAAACCCGTTGCTTGGTTGCCCGAAAACAAGTTTCGTCCTTTCTGCTCCGAGCGCTGCCGCAAGATTGATCTGGGAGCGTGGGCGGCGGAAGAGTATCGCGTGCCGGTGCAGGAAAAGCCGGACGACGAGCAAACTGATTGAGCGTTTACTCCCACGCCGCGCGGATGGCGGCGATGCCGTGTGCGGCTGTGCGCCAGGCGGTTTCCATATCGCTTTTCCCTAGCCCACCGAGTGCGTAAACCGGCAAAGTGCAGTTGTCGATCAGCGATGCGCAGGCTTGCCAGCCAAGGCCGACCACACCAGGATGACTGGCCGTTTCACGCACCGGGCCGAGTACGGCGAAGTCGAGTTCCAGTTGCGCGGCGCGGGCGAGTTCCTGCGCGTTGTGGCACGAGGCAGCGACCAGCGGCAGAGCGGGGCGCGCTTCGAGTTGCATGAGTTGCGCACTCGGCAGGTGCACACCGTCGGCGCCGAGCCGCATTGCCAAAGCGGTGTCGCCATTCACCAGCACTCGCGCGCCATATTGTTGTGCCAATGCGATCGCGTCGCGCGCGAAGGCTGGGCGTTCACCCACGGGAAGTTTCGGTTCGCGGATTTGCACGAGACGCAGGCCCGCGCGCAGCGCACGTTCGAGTTGCTCCAACTGTTCTTGAATGCCGATTTCGCCGGCGTGCGTGATGCCGTAGAAATGCGGTAGCGCCAGCGCTTTCAGTATCGGCAGGTTGGCGGGCAGCAGCGGGGCAACATCGACATGTTCGCTGCGCTGCCAGGCGAGTGCGCTGTGCTGTAGGTCGCGAATCTCGCCATACCAACTCATTATGCGGAAGAAATGCAGCCGCACATGGGCATGGGGGTAAATGAACTCACGCATGATCCACGGATAAACGATATCCGCCTCGATGCCCAGTTCCTCATGCAGCTCCCGCACCAACGCCTCGCGCGCGGTTTCGCCCGGCTCGATCTTGCCGCCGGGAAACTCCCAATAGCCTGCATAAGGTTTGCCTTCGGGACGCTGGCCGAGAAGAAAACTACCGTCTGGTTGAAGGATGACGGCAGCGGAGGCTTCGACGAGCTTCGTCATGTGGTCAGCGTTTTGACTTTCCATGTCGCCCGGCGTAATCGCGTGCGAACTGCCAGGCCACGCGGCCGCTGCGCGAGCCGCGTTCGAGTGCCCACAGCAGCGCTTCGCCGCGCGTCGCTTCCACGGCGGCTTGCGGCACGCCGTATTCGCGCAGCCAGTGCGCGGCGATGGCGAGATAATCGTCCTGGCCGAAGGGATAGAAGGACAGCCATAAACCAAAGCGCTCGGAGAGCGAGATTTTTTCTTCGACCGTTTCGCCTGGATGAATCTCGTCGCCGACGCGTTTGCCTTCGAGATTTTCCTGCATGAACTCGGGCATGAGGTGGCGGCGGTTCGAGGTGGCGTAGATCAGCAGGTTGTCCGGCACGCTGGCGACCGCGCCGTCCAGCACGCTTTTAAGCGCCTTGTAGCCCGGCTCGCTGGCCTCGAAGGAAAGGTCGTCGCAGAAGATAATGAATCGCTCGGGCCGGCCGTCGATCAGGTCTACGATGTCGTGCAAATCGATGAGATCGACCTTGTCCACTTCGATAACGCGCAAGCCTTTCTTGGCATATTGGTTGAGCAGCGCCTTCACCAGCGAAGATTTTCCGGTGCCGCGCGCACCGGTGAGCAGCACGTTGTTGGCGCTGCGACCCTCGACGAACTGCCGGGTGTTTTGTTCAATGCGTTTTTTCTGTTCGTCGATATTACGCAGGTCCTTCAGACGGATGCGATGCGGCTGGCGGATGGCTTCGAGACGGCCGCGTCCATTGTGTTTGCGCCAGCGAAACGCTGCGGCGCGCCAGTCCAGCGCAGGCAGCGGCGCGGGCAACAGCGCTTCCACGCGCGCCAGCACGGCTTCGGCGCGCTCGATCAGGCGGGCGAGTTCAGTCATGCTTGTTCTTCTCGTTATCTTTCTTTTTACGCGGCAACGTCCACCACACAATCAGCAGCAATAGCGCCAGCGCGACAAAGGATTCAAGCAGGAATATCCACATAGGTATACTTGCGACCACAACAACGAAGCCACGCACTTTAGCGAAATTCATGCAAGCACGCCAACTGCTCTCTCTCTTGTCTTTGCTGTTCCTCGCCGCGTGCGCCACCGCGCCGGGCGGCTCGGCCGAAACGCCCGTCGCCGCTGGTGGCGCATGTCCGGTGCCGCTTGCCTGCCCCGCCTGCCCGGTGTGCCCGACGCCTCCGCCACCACCGCCGCCCGCAGCCAAGCCCTTGCAGCCCGCGCAATGGGAAGAAGTGAAGGGTTGGGCCAACGACAATCTCGCCGAGACTTATGCTGCCTTCATGGAATCTTGCAAGGCGCTGGCGAGGCAAGCGCTGTGGCGCGCGGTGTGCGAAGACAGTGGTCAGCTAAACAATCCCGACAGCGCCGCCTTGCGCGCTTTCTTCGAAGCGCGCTTCAAGCCCTGGACCTTGGTCAATCCGGACGGCAATCGTGAAGGCCTTGTCACCGGCTATTACGAGCCGCTGTTGAAGGGCAGCCGGCAGCGCAAGAAGCCGCGTCTCTATCCGATCTACGCTGTGCCTGACGATCTGCTGGTCATTGATTTCGGCGACCTCTATCCGGAACTCAAGCCCATGCGCTTGCGCGGCCGGCTCGAAGGCCGCAAGGTCGTGCCCTATTGGTCGCGCGCCGAGCTAACGCAGCAGGAACGCAAATCCGCCGGC
>JAYUNL010000070.1:0-2217 GCA_043761745.1 Rhodocyclaceae bacterium | reverse complement strand
AACCGCTCGCGCAGCGTATTCAAGATACGGCTCTTGCCGATGCCGGGCTCACCCGACAACAGCACGACTTGGCCTTCCCCCTCCCGTGCCTGCTGCCAGCGGTCGAGTAACAGTCCGATTTCCTGTTCACGGCCCACTAACGGGGTCACCTGAGCGCCATGGCTTGCCTCAAAACGGCTCGCCGCTTCCCCCACGGCCACGACACGCCAGGCGTGCACCGGCTCACTGATTCCCTTCAGTTCGTGTTCACCCAGGTCCGAGAGTTCGAACGAGTTGCCGACCAAGCGCCGGGTGGACGAGGCGACGACGATTTGATCGGCCGCCGCTAAACCTTGTAGCCGAGCCGCGAGATTGGGCGTAGATCCAACGGCCAACCTCGACTGATCGCCCACGCCCGCTTGTTCGCCCACGACCACCGAACCGGTGGCAATGCCGATGCGCACCGACAACGGCTCGGTGGAGGAAGCGCCCTTCACCGCTTGAACGATCTCCAACGCCGCGCGCAGCGCACGCTCGGCGTCTTCTTCATGCGCTTTCGGCCAGCCGAAATAGGTGAGAATTCCATCGCCGACGTAACGAGCGACGAAGCCTTCATAGCGATTGATGACTTCGCCGCAGCGGGTGCGATAGTCGTGCAGTAATGCTCGCAGTTCTTCCGGATCGAGTTTCTCGCTTAACGCGGTGGAGCCCACCAAATCGCAGAACATCACGGTGAGTTGGCGGCGTTCGCCATGAGATGCCACGGCAGCAGAAGCTCTTCGCGCGAGATCATCTGCCTGGACGTTAACGTCAACTAGCGCTGCAATTGCTTTCAAGAGGCGTTTGCGATGACCCATGGAGACCCCCAACTTCTCCAGATCCGCGTCGGTTAGGTCCGCTATTACCGCGAGGTCGATGTCGTTACACTCGAACAATTCGGCGTAGCGTTCTAGCCCGAGCTCCGCCAACCACTCGTGGATCGACGTCACGGGCTAGCTCTCTCATTCTCAGGCGCAACGGGCAGACCCACGGCGAGTGCGGCGGCGCAAAGTCGCTGATTGAAACAACAAAACCATACTTCTTCCGGCGCACGATCCTTTAACGACAAAGCACTGGCGAGATGAATGGCGTCAAATCCTCTCAATCCGTGCGTTTCCGCTAAGTCTCCCGCGGTGCGTGCGACGAAGGGCGATAGCGCGACCCGGACGTAGGCATCCCAGTCCTGATTGAAGCGCGCGACTCGTTGCCGATGGCGAACCGATGTGGTCATCTCGCTGCGCATAAGGCGCCCAAAGGCTGCACGAGTTTCGGCGTAGGCAACGATAGACGTGGAAGCAGCCCGAGCGCGAGTGAGAAGATTTCGCGTGCGCATCGACCCCGGCTCGCGTACGTACAGCTTGACCAAAGCGGACGTATCAAGATACAAAATCACCGCCTATCCTCGGCAACCCAGTCCGATAGATTCACTGAACTGGACATCGCTTCCGCCCGAGCAACACCGGTCGGTTTCGCGCCGTTCCACGCTATTCCCGGATCGTTCATTAGATCGGCAAGGGCGCGCTTATGCACAATGGGGACGATTCTGGCGACCGCGCGATTGTGGACGTTTACGATGACGATTTCGCCTGCCTCTACTTGCTTGATGAGTTGACTCAGCCGGGCTTTCAATTGTCGAATGTTAGTTTCCATGGTGAGGGCACATTTTCAGTTTGTAGTCTCAATGGTACGGGAAGGTTGGTGGTATAACAATACCCAATGCCTCGTGTTACCCGTTGCCCGGCCCTTCAAGCACAAGAAATGTAATGTAGGGCGCAGTCGCGCAGCATTGCGCGGTATGATTTGCCATTCTAGGCCGCTGCGGTCAGAGCTTATCTGCAACGAAAGTAGGCGATGAATCAACTTTGACGGCTGGCTTGATAAGCGCTCTGCCGAGCGGTCGTGGGCAGAACATTGGCCACCGGATTGGCGTCATGACCCAGTTCACGCAGCACCGAGACTGTGTCTGCCGAGATACCCTTTCGTCTTCGACTACTTTTTCAGCTGGACAGGGGGAAATGCCCCCACTTTCCTGGCCGCCTTTTCCATCGACTTATCGAACGTCGCGAATCGTTCATCTCGAGCGCTGAGCGACAGGTGCAGTGCATCGCCGAAATCCATACCCGCTTCGTACCAGCGCAGTGCATACACTACTGCTTCTGTTTCCTTTATCTTGAAGTTTGACAGTCCAAGAATGTGGCG
>JAYUNL010000069.1:0-2525 GCA_043761745.1 Rhodocyclaceae bacterium | reverse complement strand
TCGAGAAATTCCCAGAATACAACGCCGCGCACTGGCACAATCACTGACTTATTATCAGGAACAATTTGATGACCCCAAGCAGGGCATGATTGCCGCGTACGTCGTGTCGTAAATCGGAGCCGTCTGCCGCCTAGCGATTGGGCTTAGGTCGTGGGAGCGAAGTCACGATCTGAATAGTTTATTGGACAAGCCCGGCTCTCGGAGCAAGAGGTCAGTGGAACAAAGGTCTAGAAAGTTACTCGTACTTGCGACATATACCTCGGGCTACACAGCGGTGGGAAGGATTGTAAGAGCGCGAGGGATGAAGTAATGAAACAAATATGCTCCATAGTTAGACCTGACCCTGATTTGCTGATTTGCTCACATTCGGACGCGCCTGGCGGCGCGCCGCTTAACTCTGCGTTGGGCGGCTTAGGTACCCAGCCTCGCTGACTTATGAATAGCGCACTGACAACGGAAATTCGACGCCTTGGCGGCGACCCGACTGGCGAAGCATGGCGGTGGTTTCTACGCAATGGGCCGCACGGCGACTCATTTACTTGGAGTCAAACTCGTGGTGAGCCACCTGGCTATGTTGGTGTTGTGCACCTTCAAGCTATCGTCGCTGAACGAATGCGGACTGATCCATCGTTTGTCGCCCGAGCAACTCATGTTGCATGGCTAGCGCTGTCATCTACAGATCAGAACTTCCTGTGTCGTGCCATTCAGGTTGCTTCGGTGGTCGGCACCGAATCTGAACTGAAACGCCTTGCGCCCTTCACATCGCATGAAAACGCTGTAGTTGCGGCACACGCGAGAGCAGCTATGTTCTACCTAAAGAAACGCCTTCGTGAAGGAACGGCAACGTGAAATTGAACCAGCCGCCCAACCCCTTCCGTCGAGCGGACCTCCACCGGCGTGCCACGCTTGGCCCTCATTTCATTCTGTGCCAAGCGCGTCCCGCCGGTTCCGGCCGCTCATGTCAAACGTTTTGTCCCATTCGCAGGCGGCGATCAGCTGTGGCAATATGGCGGTAACCTGGAGACCTAAATTATGTCGACGGTCAAGGAAGAACTCACCCGCTTGATTCAAGGGCAACCTGAAGACAGCTCACGTGAGGAAATCGTGCGCGAACTAGCCTTTCACGTCATGGTCGAGCGCGGGCTTGCCGATTCGGATGCGAAATGCACTATTTCGAACGATGAGATGGGGCGGCGTATCCGCTCATGGCAACAATAGCGTGGACGCAGGAAGCTCAGCGCTGGCTCGACGACATCTTCGAGTACATCGCCGCCGATAATCCTCACGCCGCTGCGCGCACGGTTCAAGGAATCTATGACCGGACGCAAGTGCTCCTTAGCTTTCCCGAGATCAGGCACCGCTACGTGGCATCCTCACGAAATGTTCGAATCTTACTTTTCGGCCATTAGCGTATTGCCTACCTCGTGAAGGATGATGGAGACATTGACATCCTCGGCGTCTTTCATGGTTCGCTTGACATCACAAAGTATCAGCTTTAAATGCCACATGACCACACAATCGAGAGGGACTCGCGCAAGAGCAGCGCGCGCCTCTCAGTGTGAACGTTGAGGCTGTAGAAAAGCCCTTTCGTGAAAATTGCTCGCGCGCGATTTAAACGACGATCTGTCTGATTTCGACGTTGCAGACCAAACCTTGCAGGAATCTCCTCGTGGAGCGCGCTACAGACGGCGTCAATACTGAAGTTATGGGCGATTTAGAAAAAGTCGCGAGTTTCAGCGATGTGCTGGAAACTGCTTCAAACCGGTTTTTTTACAGCCTCGTTAGGCAGCACAGCAACCGCAGCGCACGGCTGTACATCGTGATCTCGCCAGTAGTATCATTCCGTCGTGAACGCTTCGGCCAAGCTGCTTGCCTCAATGCGTCGCAACGCGCTCGACTGGCAGATCAGTGACCTACAGACAGTTGCCCGTCAAAACAGCATCGATTGGCGTCACCAGAAGAGCAGCCATTGCGTGTTCATCCGAGACGACGGGCGAACCCTCTCGGTCCCCGCGCATCGGCCTATTAAACCGGTCTACATCCGGCGGAAGTTCATCGATCTCGTTGATGGAGCATGAATGATGAGAAAGCTAGTTGACTACCCCTTTGAAGTTCGCCCTCTCGTTCAAGAGGAAGGTGGCGGATTTCTCGTCTCGTTCACAGATTTTGCAGAGTGCATCTCCGATGGCGAAACGGTCGAAGAAGCCATTGCGAATGGCCGCGATGCCTTGAAGGCCACGATCGCGGCGCTCAAGTCGAAGAAGCTGGCCGTTCCAGCGCCAAATAGTGGAGGGATTGCGTCGGGCAAGTTCGTGGCTCGAGTGCCCAAGACCGTCCACGCTCAATTAGCAACGCGTGCGCGAGCTGAGGGCGTGTCTCTGAATGCATTGGTTCTTACGTTCATCGCGCAAGGTCTTGGTGGTGGATCCTCGAAGTCGCGTGGAAAAAATTCTGCCTAACAAGGTTCTGAAGCGTTACGAGAAGTGGAAAGACATTGCCAGGCTTTCCGCGCCGCAAGGTCTGCG
>JAYUNL010000068.1:0-34293 GCA_043761745.1 Rhodocyclaceae bacterium | reverse complement strand
CGCCATCAGCTTGACGGTGTGGCCATGCTGGCGAAACAGCCGCGCCCAGTGGTGTGCGCCGGAGCAGGCTTCCATGCCGATCACGCACGGCGGCAGTTGTACGATCAGCGGCAGCAACTGCTCCCGTGATACTTTCGGCTTGACCAGTACCGCTTTGCCATTATCATCAACGCCGTGCACGGCAATGACGTTCTTGGCCAGATCGATTCCTACGGTGATAATACTCATGGACTTCCCCTTTCGTGGTGTTAATGAGGTGTGGAAACTCCATCATGGCACTCGTTGCCGTTCGCGGCTTCCGCCGCAGCCTCGGGACGGGGAAGTCCCTTTCATTCGTTGGGCATCTAGTCACGGAGAGCATTGAACATGAGCCAAGTTGATTGCAAGAAGCTTGTTGAAGACCATTGGCGGAGTTCCCTCTCTTTTGCCACCGCCGGTTCCATTGATTTGGCGAAGGAGTGTGTAATCAGGTTTGAAGAGCGAATTCAGGAAATTGCCGCAGAATTGCCCTCGTAAGCGTTTGCGTATCACACAAACATTTCCGCGATACCGCAGGTCGTTGCACAACAGTCCCATTTCATCAAGGTCGAGACATCTCTCCGATCTTGCTCCGCCAGATCGCCAAAGATATCGGACTCGCGCTTGATGAGTTGCTCAAGCACCGATAAGCTCACCTTGCATGTTGGCACCACGAGAGCACCCCCAACCAACACTGGAGAATGCGATGTTCGGCAAAGCACGAGGAAACGTCCAATGGCTTGCAGAGGTGGAAGAACACAACTTCACCGCTGCTGAGTCCTACCTCAGTATGATTCGCACTAGCGAGCGGGCCGCGCAACTGGTGACGGCGCTACGCAGCGCAGGGCTCAGCCGATTTTTGGCCAAGGACATGTTCCGGGCCTCGCAACTTACCCTTCTAGGCGTGAGTAACTCGCACGTCGAGAAAGATCGCAAGAAAATCGAAGATGGAACTGCGCTGTCACCGCTCCTCCTCATGCGAGATGAAGCCAACGGCAAGGTAGTGGTGGCGGATGGCTATCATCGACTCTGTGCCGTCTACGAGTTTGATGAAGATGCGTGGATTCCATGCAAGATCATCTCGGGTTAGAGGGGTCAGCGGCAGTATGAAATTATTTACCCTGACCGCTATCACGTTCCCAACGCGCTAGAAGAACAGGCCGGAGAGGCAAGCTGGATGCGGCTTTCTGGGCATCGCTCTAGCCAATTTCGAGCAGACTGTAGCCGCAGAATTGTCAGATTTCAAATCGCCGCCTTTGGATATCCCATCGTCTGCGAAAACAAAATGTCCAACGGAGGTACGGCCATGGCCAAGCGCTCATATCCTCTCTCCAAAGTCTACGGTCTGCTCGAACCCGGCCCGGTGGTGTTGCTCACCACTGCCCACAAGGGCAAGGCCAACGTCATGGCGATGTCCTGGCATACGATGATGGAGTTCGAGCCGCCGCTGGTGGGTTGCATCGTCAGCGGTCGCGACTTCAGTTTCGCTGCGCTCAAGGCGACGCGGCAATGCGTGCTCAATATCCCGACGGTGGAATTG
This sequence comes from Rhodocyclaceae bacterium, assembly GCA_043761745.1. Taxonomy (GTDB): domain Bacteria; phylum Pseudomonadota; class Gammaproteobacteria; order Burkholderiales; family Rhodocyclaceae; genus Desulfobacillus. Next base: position 32,735 of record JAYUNL010000068.1, on the reverse strand, counting down.
GCGAGCCAGGTTGTTGGCTGCGGCAATACGTCCGGGCGCAGCAAAGACAAGTTCAAGCTCTTCGGCCTGACCACCAAACCAGCGGCCTTGGTCGATGCGCCGCTTATAGCCGAGTGCTATGCCAATCTGGAATGTCGCGTGGTCGATACGCAGCTGATGAATCGCTACAACTTCTTTGTGCTGGAAGTGATCAAGGCGTGGATAGACTTGGCCTGCAAAGAACCGCGCACCCTGCATCATCGCGGGCGCGGTGTTTTCACGGTGGCCGGCGAGGCGATCAAGCTGCCGTCGAAGATAAAATAGCCGCCCGACTTCCTATTGACGCCCCCCCCTTGAGGTGTTACTTTGGTGTCACCGTATTTTATGAAGATACTCCGTATCCATGGCTGCCACGACGACGCTCAAAATTTCAGAGGAATTGAAGACGCGCATCCATGTCGCCGCGGAGGCCTCGGGTAAAAGCGTGCATGCCTGGATGGTGGAGGCCATAGCCGCTCAAGCGGATCTGGCGCAACGTCGGCAGGCATTCGTTGCATCGGCGCTGCGAGCAGAGCAGGAAGTGGCCCAGTATGGCTTGGTCTTTGATGCGGACGAAGTCTTCAGCTACGTTCTGGCGAAAGCGGAAGGTCACCGAGCCGTTAAGCCGAAGAAACGCAAGCTCTGACTGAGCCGATAAGCCTCGCCTTGGCACGCCTGATATTCGCGCCGGTCGCGCTGCATGATATTGAGCGCCTCACCGAATTTTTGGTTGAACAGGATGCGGCTGCCGCTGGCGCAACTGCGCGAATTCTGGTCGACGGTTTGAGCGTCCTGAAACAACACCCCCTGATCGGCCGCGAATCCGAAGCCGGCTTACGCGAACTGGTGATCTCGCGCGGGCGCAGCGGCTACGTTGCGCTTTATCGTTACGACGTCGTGTCGGACACGGCCCTCATCCTTGCCATACGCCATCAGCGCGAAGAGGGTTACGAATAGTATTGAGCACCTATTCCGCAGAACGTTTGCGCGCAGCACGTGTCGGCCGCAGGGCCAACCGCGATGGCTTTTCAACGAAGCGGCCGGTGACAAATTTGTGCAGGACGCTGGCGATCAGCGTCTGATAAGGCACGCCTTCCTCCATGGCCCGCGCCTGAATATCCATCAAGTCAGGGGACGAAAGCCGGACGTTGACGCGCCTGTCCTTGATGGCGGTTGCCTGCGCAGCCTCGCGAAATTTCTTGATCTGCGCCTTGGATGGCTTGATGGATACAAGCTTGCCTTTCTCGTAGGCATCCAGCATCTCTTTCTCGAACGGATCAAGTTTCTTCATCGGGGCCACCTTGGTTCAAATAATCCCGCGTCGCCTTGCGGCTGGGAATGATCGTTTTAAGAAAATACCCCTCGGTCTCTTCCACGCAGGGCACCAGATAAGCGTAGCCATCGGTGGCGACCACGAACAGCAGTTGGTTCGGGTATTTCCCCTGGTTGGGATGGCGTAACACATCCAGCAAACCATCGGCTTCGATAGCGAGCACAATTTCCTCGAAGGAAATATTCCGCTCGGCTTTGATCTGCTCGTTCTTGGCGTGGTTCCAGCGATAGGGCTTCACAAAAACAGTCTAGCGCGATGTGTGCCTTTTGTCATCATCTCAGTTGCCACCTCAGTTAACATTGGGGTGGCCATGCGGAGGCCAGACGCCCTCGCGGTATCTTCGGTAGAATTGCACTCTTACCCGGCCGCTGCGTTGCGTAGCTGGCCTGTCGCATCAATGGAGCCCATCATGCCCGAATACCGTTCCCGCACTACCACCCATGGTCGCAACATGGCCGGCGCGCGTGCCTTGTGGCGCGCTACCGGCATGAAGGATGGCGATTTCGGCAAGCCCATCATCGCCGTGGTGAATTCCTTCACCCAGTTCGTGCCGGGCCACGTGCATTTGAAGGATCTCGGCCAGATGGTGGCGCGCGAGATTGAGGCGGCGGGCGGCGTCGCGAAAGAATTCAACACCATCGCCATCGACGATGGCATCGCCATGGGCCACGGCGGCATGCTTTATTCGCTGCCTTCGCGCGAGCTGATTGCGGATTCCGTGGAGTACATGGTCAACGGCCATTGCGCCGACGCCATGGTGTGTATTTCCAACTGCGACAAGATCACGCCCGGCATGCTGATGGCGGCGCTGCGCCTCAACATCCCGGTGGTGTTCGTCTCCGGCGGGCCGATGGAAGCGGGCAAGGTGAAGCTCGAACAAATCGGCGGCGGTATCAAGATCATCTCGATCGACCTTATCGACGCCATGATCCAGGCCGGCGACTCCAAGGTGAGCGACAAGGACGTGGCGGAATATGAACGCTCGGCCTGCCCGACCTGCGGTTCCTGCTCCGGCATGTTCACCGCCAACTCCATGAACTGCCTGGCCGAAGCGCTGGGCCTGGCGCTGCCCGGCAACGGCTCGCTGCTGGCGACGCACGCCGACCGCAAGGAACTGTTCCTGCGCGCCGGGCGTTTGGTGGTGGAACTGTGCAAACGTTATTACGAAAACGACGACGCCTCGGTGCTGCCACGCGCCATCGCCAGCTTCGCCGCATTCGAAAACGCCATGACGCTCGACGTCTCCATGGGTGGTTCGACCAACACGGTGCTGCATCTCTTGGCCGCCGCGCGCGAGGCCGGCGTGGATTTCACCATGAAAGACATCGACCGCATTTCGCGCGGCGTGCCCTGTCTCGCGAAAGTGGCGCCGGCGACGCAGGAATACCACATGGAAGACGTGCATCGCGCCGGTGGCATCATGGCCATCCTCGGCGAGCTGGATCGCGCCGGCCTCATCCACCGCGGCGTGCCCACAGTGCATAGCAAAACGCTGGGCGATGCCTTCGAGCAATACGACGTGATGCGCACCAAGGACGAAGCGATTCACACCTTCTATCGCGCTGCGCCCGGCGGCGTGCCGACGCAAGTGGCCTTCTCGCAGAATCGCCGCTACAACGAACTCGATATGGATCGCGCCAATGGTTGTGTGCGCGACAAAGCCCACGCCTACAGTCAAGACGGCGGGCTGGCCGTGCTCCACGGCAACATCGCGCGCGACGGCTGCATCGTCAAGACCGCCGGCGTCGATGACAGCATCCTCAAATTCACCGGCCGCGTGCGCATTGCCGAAAGCCAGGAAGCCGCCGTGGAAATGATTCTCGGCGACAAGATCGTGCCGGGCGACATCGTCGTCGTGCGCTACGAAGGCCCCAAGGGCGGACCGGGCATGCAGGAGATGCTCTACCCGACGTCATATCTGAAGTCGAAGGACTTGGGCAAACTGTGCGCGCTGCTCACCGACGGGCGTTTTTCAGGCGGCACCTCGGGCCTGGCCATTGGCCATTGCTCGCCGGAAGCGGCGGAAGGCGGCGAGATCGGCCTGGTGGAAGAAGGCGACACTATCGAGATCGACATTCCCAATCGCACCGTCAACCTCGCCATCAGTGACGCCGAAATGGAACGCCGCCGCGCCGCCATGGAAGCCAAGGGCGACAAGGCCTGGAAGCCGGTGAACCGTCAGCGTGTCGTATCCGCCGCGCTGCTCGCCTATGCGGCCATGACGACTTCTGCGGCCAACGGTGCGGTGCGTGACGTGACACAGTTGAAACGGAAATAAACTTCGTCCATGTCGACGACGTGGTTTGAATGCGCGACGTCATTCCCGCGCAGGCGGGAATCCAGTGCCTTGTTGCAGGACATCTCGCTGCTCTTTTCGTCTAAGCCGCTGGGTCCCCGCGTTCGCGGGGACGACCGATTTTCGGTTCGGCAGAAACTCAATCCTCGTTGAGCACGCACACCGTTCTCGTCCTCGGCGGCTATGGCAATTTCGGCCAGCCGATTTGCCGCGCGCTGGCGGGTGACAGCAATATTCGACTCATCATCGCCGGCCGCGACGGCGCACGCGCGCTGGCGTTTTGCATGTCGTTAGGCGCGGCGAACGCCTCGGGGGTAGCGCTGGATTGTCACGCGACTGATTTCAATCGCCGGCTGGTCGAGTTGGATGTCGACACCGTCATCCACACCGCCGGGCCGTTCCAGGGTCAGCGCTACGACGTCGCCGCGGCATGCATTTCCGCCGGCTGCAATTACATCGACCTCGCCGATGCGCGCGACTTCGTGTGCGGCATAGACGCACTCGACCAAGCGGCGCGCGCCAATGGCGTGCTGGTGGTGAGCGGCGCCAGCTCGGTGCCGGCACTTGCAGCATCGGCTGTAGACGCGCTTCTACCGGACTTCTCCGAGCTATATGAGATTCGCCAGGGCATCAGCTCAGGCGCAAAAACACCCGGGCTGGCGACGCTGCAAGCGGTGTTCGGCTTTTGCGGCAAGCCGTTTAATCGACTGGAAAACGGGCAAGAACACACCACTTACGGTTGGCTCGACTTGCAACTGCGCCACTACCCAGCGCCGGTGGGCTGGCGCTTGCTGGGCAGTTGCGACATCCCCGACCTCACGCTCTTTCCGCAGCACTATCCTGGCGTGCGCACAGTGACTTTTCACGCTGGCGTCGGCAATCCCCTCGCCCATCTCGCCACGTGGTTCCTCGCAGGGCTGGTGCGCAGGGGCTGGATGAAGAGCCTCCTGCCATGGGCTGCAACGCTACGGCGTTTGAACAAATTTCTGGAACCGCTGGGCAGCGACAAAAGCGCCATGCATGTCGAACTCGTTGGCCGCGACAAACAAGGCGCGCCGCTCACACGGCGCTGGACTCTCGTCGCCAGCGATCATCACGGCCCGCAAATTCCCTGCGGCGCCGCGATCGCGCTGGCGCGCAAACTGGCGGCCGGGCAACTGCGGCTCGAAGGCGCGACGCCCTGCGTGGGACTCTTGAGCCTCAACGAATACCTCGCTGCGCTGGCCGGTTTGAATCTGAAGCAGGTTCTGCAGTGATGGAATTTCTCTGGCTCAAATGGCTGCACATCTTGAGCGCGACAGTTCTATTTGGCACCGGCCTGGGTACGGCCTATTTCAAGTGGACCACAGATCGTAGCGGCGACGTGCACGCCATCGCGGTAGTGATGCGACGCGTGGTTTGGGCCGACTGGATATTCACCACGACCACCATCTTTATACAACCCATCACTGGTTTGTGGATGGCGCATCTCGCCGGCTATCCACTCACCCAGGGCTGGGTAGGCTGGTCGCTCGCACTCTATGCGCTGGCCGGCGCTTGTTGGTTGCCTGTGGTGTGGCTGCAACTGCGCATGCGCGACATGGCGGTGCAAGCCGCAGCTGAAAACGGCGATCTGCCCACCACTTACCACCGCCTAGCGCGACTATGGTACTGGCTAGGCATACCAGCTTTCGCCGCGTTGCTCGTTGTGTATTACCTGATGGTTTTTCGTCCTACGGTTTGAACTCGCTCTCGATGTGGTAAATCGACGGCCAGACAACCGCCCAAAACTTGACTAGAATGCTCGGCCTTTCGTCTTTCGCTTCTTCATCTCTCGCCGCCATGTCTAACCGCCTCGCTCAGGAAACCTCGCCCTATCTGCAACAGCACGCGGAGAACCCCGTCGATTGGCATGCCTGGGGGCCGGAGGCGTTGGAGAAGGCGCGGCGCGAGGACAAGCCCATTCTGCTTTCCGTCGGCTACTCGGCCTGCCATTGGTGTCATGTGATGGCGCATGAATCCTTCGAAGATGCGGCGGTGGCGGCGGTGATGAACCGGCTCTACGTGAATATCAAAGTTGACCGTGAAGAGCGGCCGGACATCGACCAGATATACCAGACCGCGCACCAAGTGCTCACCAACCGTTCCGGCGGCTGGCCGCTGACCATGTTTCTGATGCCGGACGGCACACCGTTTTTTGGTGGCACTTATTTCCCCAAGACACCGCGCTATGGGCTGTCGGGCTTCCCCGCGCTGCTGGAACGCGTGGCCGAGTCCTATCTCACGAAACGTGGCGACATCGAAAAACAAAATGGTGAACTGCTCAGCATCCTTGGCCGCATGCGTCCGGATGCGAGCGCGGCGACGGGTGTCACGCTCAACGACACGCCGCTGCAAGCCGCAGTCGACGGTGCCGCCTCCAATTTCGATGCGCGCTTCGGCGGCTTCGGCGGCGCGCCCAAGTTTCCCCATCCCACCGATCTCGAATTACTCCTGCGCCGCTACGCCGCGACGGGCGAGGCGCGCTGCCGCGACATTCCGCTACTCACCCTGCGCCGCATGGGCGAGGGGGGCATTTACGATCAGTTGGGCGGCGGTTTTTGCCGCTACAGCGTGGATGCGCAATGGCTCATTCCGCACTTCGAAAAAATGCTCTACGACAACGGCCCGCTGTTGCGGTTGTGCGCAGATGCCTGGCTGGTTTGCGGCGATCCGCTCTATCGCAAGCTGGCGGATGAGACGGCGGCCTGGGCCATGCGCGACATGCAGTCCCCCGAAGGCGGCTACTCCTCCTCGCTGGATGCCGACTCGGAACACGTCGAAGGCAAGTTCTACGTGTGGACGCCCGACGAAGTACGCGCGCACCTGACGGCGGAAGAATACGCGGTCGTTGCGCCGCATTTCGGCCTCGATCAGGCGCCGAATTTCGAAGATCATCACTGGCATCTGCATGTCGCGCGCGGCCTCGACACCATCGCCACCGCCCAAAATAAATCGCTGCAAGACTGCGAGCGCCTCGTCGCCTCGTCGCGGCAGAAGCTTTTTACGGTACGCGAACAACGCATCCATCCGGGCCGCGACGAAAAAATCCTGGCGAGCTGGAACGCGCTGATGATCGAAGGCATGGCCCACGCCGGCCGCGTGTTTGACCGCGCCGACTGGATCGCTTCCGCACGCCGCGCGCTGGATTTCATCCGTGCCACGCTCTGGCGCGACGGCGCGCTGCTCGCCACCTACAAGGATGGCCACGCGCATCTGAATGCCTATCTGGATGACTACGCCTATTTGCTGAAAGCCGTGCTGGAACTGCTACAAGCCGACTTCCGTATTGAGTATCTGCGCTTCGCCCAGGCCCTGGCGGATGCACTACTGGAACGCTTCGAGGACAAACACGACGGCGGCTTTTTCTTCACCAGCCACGATCACGAACAACTCATCCAGCGTCCCAAAACTGGCCACGACAACGCCACGCCTTCGGGTAATGGCGTTGCCGCCTTCGCCTTGCAACGGCTGGGCCATCTCCTCGGCGAATCACGCTATCTCGATGCCGCCGAGCGTACGCTCAAACTATTTTACCCACACGCCGCGCGGGGTGGCTTCGCCACGCTGCTGGCGGCGCTGGAGGAATATCTAGCCCCCACAGATATCGTTGCACTGCGCGGGCCGGAAGCCGACGTGCGCAACTGGCAGGGGCGACTCGCCAAGCTGCATGCGCCGCGTACCTGCTGCATCGCCCTGCCAAATGAGACGACCGGCCTGCCGGCCGCGCTGGATAAGCCTCTCGGCGCATCGGTCAACGCCTGGGTGTGTTCGGGCGTTAAGTGTCTAGAGCCGATCACCGATTTTGCGCAGCTTCAAGATGTGCTCGAAGTACGCCGTTGATATTCCAGAGCCAGATATCAGGCGCGTTTATTAACCCAAGTGAAGGATGCACCATGAAACTCGTCAAGACCTTGCTACTGGCCGCGACCGCCTGTGTGATGACCGCGCCGGCCTTCGCCTCACTCGATCTGGCCAAGAGCAAAAACTGCATGACCTGCCACGCTGAAGACAAGAAAGTCATCGGCCCGGCTTACAAAGACGTCGCCGCCAAGTACAAAGGCCAGGCCGATGCCTCTGCCAAGCTGGCCGATAAGATCAAGAAGGGCGGCACCGGCGTTTGGGGTCAAATTCCGATGCCCGTCAACAACGTCACCGAAGCCGAAGCCAAAACCTTGGCCGACTGGGTGCTGAAGCACTAAACACCCGTTCACACACTACAAAAAAGCCAGCGTTCGCGCTGGCTTTTTTGTTTCCGGGGCATTGACCTGTGACCGGACAGATACGATGCGCTGCTTTATCGCGCGTCGCGCCCGGGGCGGAAGAACACCACGGCCAGCGGCGGCAAGGTCATGGTAAGCGAGTGATGCTGGCCATGAGCGGCGACAGGCGCCGCATCGATGCCACCCTGATTGCCCATGTCGCTGCCGCCATAGAGTGCGGCGTCACTGTTGAGTATCTCTTGCCAGTAGCCGCCGAAGGGCACGCCCACAATGTAGTCGCGTCGAGGCACGGGCGTGAAGTTGCACACCACCAGCACCGTCTCTTCCGGCCGTCGGCCGCGTCGCAGAAACGTCACGGCGCTTTCCTCCCAGTCCTGAAAGTCGACCCACTCGAAACCGTCCGCGGAGAAATCTTTTTCGTAGAGCGCCGGTTCGGCGCGCAGGCAACGGTTGAGATCGGCGACCCAGCGTTGCACGCCGGCATGCAGGGGATATTGCAGCACATGCCATTCCAGGCTTTCCTCGTGCTGCCACTCGCGTTTCTGACCGAACTCGCCGCCCATGAACAGCAACTTCTTACCGGGGTGCCCCCACATATAGCCGTAGAGCAGACGCAGGTTGGCGAACTGCTGCCATTCGTCGCCGGGCATCTTGCCGATGAGCGCGCCCTTGCCGTGCACCACTTCGTCGTGCGACAGCGGCAGGACGAAATTCTCGGTGAAGGCATACCAAATGCTGAACGTGATGCGGCTGTGGTGGTACTTGCGGAACACCGGGTCTTGCTGAAAATATTTCAGCGTATCGTGCATCCAACCCATATTCCATTTCATGCCGAAGCCGAGACCGCCCATGTAGGTTGGGCGCGACACCATCGGCCAGGCGGTGGACTCTTCGGCGATGACTTGGGTATCGGGATGGTCGCGATAGACGGCTTCGTTCAGCGTGCGCAGAAACTGCATGGCGTCGAGATTTTCTCGGCCGCCGTACTCGTTAGGAATCCACTCGCCCTCTTTGCGCCCGTAATCGAGGTAAAGCATGGAGGCCACCGCGTCCACGCGCAGTCCGTCTATGTGATATTTGTCGAGCCAGAAGAGTGCGCTGGAGATGAGAAAGGCGCGCACTTCGTTGCGGCCGTAGTTGAAAATGGCGCTGTTCCATTCTGGGTGGTAACCCTGGCGCGGATCGGCGTGCTCGAATAGATAAGTGCCATCGAAATAGGCGAGGCCATGTTCGTCGCTGGGAAAGTGTGAGGGCACCCAGTCAAGAATCACGCCGATGCCGGCCTGATGAATCTGGTCGACCAGAAACATGAAATCCTGCGGTGTGCCATAGCGCGCGGTCGGCGAAAAATAGCCGGTGGTCTGGTAGCCCCAAGAGCCGTAGAACGGATGCTCGGTGATCGGCATCAGCTCAATGTGGGTGAAGCCCAACTCGCGCACATGCGCCACCAGCAATGGCGCCAGTTCGCGATAGCTGAGGGAACGGTTGCCCTCCTCGGGTGCGCGGCGCCAGGAGCCGAGATGCACTTCGTAGATCGACATGGGCGCGTCGAGCGCGTTGGCGGCGCGGCGGCGCGCCATCCAGTCGCCGTCATTCCACGCGTAGGCCAGATCCCATACACGCGAGCCGGTGCGCGGCGGGGTTTCACCGAGCAGCGCGTAGGGATCGGCCTTGTCGACCCGATAGCCGCTGCGCGCGCGGAGGTGGAATTTGTAGCACTCGCCGACACCGATGGCGGGGATGAAGCCTTCCCACATGCCCGAACTATCGGGCCGCGCGTGCAGCGCGTGAGCATCTTTGTTCCAGCCGTTGAAATCGCCCACAACAGAGACAAACGCCGCATTCGGCGCCCAGACTGCGAATTGCACGCCATCACGCCCCTCGACATTGCACAGATGCGCACCGAGCTTGTCGGCAAGGCGCGCATGCGTGCCTTCTCTGAAAAGGTAAACGTCGTGCTGGGTGAGCAAACTGTGGTGTACGACCGGCCTGAGTGCGGCCTGGGTACTGTTCATCATGCGCTCCAGAGTGTGGGGGTATCGCGCTACCGTTTTGGGGCCTGTCCAGCATAGCTCGTAACAGGGAGAAAGGGTTATCTCATCCGGGCGACATCGCAAGTCCGCTGCATGCGCCGCCCATCCTCGCGTTGCGTATGTCGCGCTGCGTGTTGACACACTCTGAGGCGCCGCGCAAAATCCGGGCCGCAACGGCGCCCTGCCGGCCCGCGCTCTATCTGCCAGACCACGCAGCCCTTCCCCGGAGATGCCCACTATGCAATTCACCTCAAAAGCCATCACCCTCGCCGCCAGCGTGACCATCGCCGCGACCGTCTTGATCGCTTGCGGCAAGGAAGAGCCGCCGCCCCCACCGCCGCAAGCCCAGCCCGCACCGCCGCCGGTGAAGCCGACCATCACGGTAAAGATCGGCCACTCCGCGCCGCTCACCGGCCCGCAGGCGCATCTGGGCAAGGACAACGAAAACGGCGCGCGCATGGCCATCGAAGAAGCCAACGCCAAGAACATGGAAATCGGCGGCGCGAAAGTGAAGTTTGAACTCCTGCCGGAAGACGATCAGGCCGACCCCAAGCAAGGCACGCTGGTCGCGCAGAAATTTGTGGACGCGAAAGTGAACGGCGTGATCGGCCATTTGAATTCCGGCACCACCATTCCCGCTTCCAAGCTTTATTCCGATGCTGGTATTCCGCAAATCAGCCCTTCAGCCACCGGCGTCAAATACACCCAACAGGGCTTCAAGACCGCCTTCCGCGTGATGGCCAACGACGAGCAGCAAGGCAAGGTGCTGGGTGGCTACGCGGCGAACCAGTTGAAGGCCAAGTCCGTCGCCATCATCGATGACAAGTCGGCTTACGGTGAAGGCCTCTCGCAGGAATTCAAGAAAGCCGCTGAAGCGGCCGGCGTGAAAGTGGTGGCGGAAGAACACACCGATGACAAGGCCATAGACTTCGCCGCCATTCTCACCAAGGTGAAGGGCAAGAAACCCGACATCGTGTTCTACGGCGGCATGGACGCCCAGGCCGGCCCCATGGCGCAACAGATGAAGAAGCTCGGTCTCAAGGCAAAACTACTGATGGGCGACGGCGGCTGCACGACGGAATTCCATACGCTCGCCGGCGACGCGGCCGAAGGCCAGTACTGCTCGCTGCCGGGTGTGCCGCTGGACAAAATGCCGGGCGGCACGGCTTTCAGAGACAAGTACAAGGCCAAATACAATCTCGACATTCAGCTCTACGCGCCCTACGTGTATGACGCCACCAACGTCATGATCGACGCCATGAAGCGCGCCAATTCCGTCGAGCCAGCCAAGTATCTGCCCGAAATCGGCAAGACGAACTTCGACGGCGTCACCGCAAAAATCACCTTTGATGAAAAAGGCGACGTGAAGGACGGCGCCATCACCCTGTATCAAGCTCACGGCGGCAAGTGGGAAGCACTGGAAACCATCGGCGGCTCAATTACGCCCACACCTGCCACCACACTCACCCCCGCGATAGAAGCGCCCAAAGCCGATGCGCCGCCCGCACCGGCGGGTGCCGCACCCGTCACCACAGTCACCACTACAGTCACCACCACAACCACCCCGGCGCCTACACCCGCCCCGCCAGCCCTTGCACCCGCGACGGCTCCTGTAACCGCACCGGCGCCGGCAGCCGCACCTACTGAGAAGAAGTGAAGTATCTGGCCCGATATGGGCCTGATGCTGACTTGATAGCGTTGCTCGGCGCAGTGTCATTCCCGCGAAAGCGGAATCCAGCGGCTTGCATTGAACGGCACTAAGTCTCGGCTTTAGAGGGAACGAGCAGACGCAGACGGTATAGGGCATAGGGTTTAGGCTGACTTTCAGAACTTCTAGTCCGCACATGAACGGCACCTACGGGTGCCGTTTCTGTATCATCGCCCGCAATGGATATTTTCATTCAGCAGATCATCAACGGCCTGGTGCTGGGCAGCATCTACGCGCTGGTCGCGCTGGGTTACACGATGGTGTATGGCATCCTCGGGCTGATTAACTTCGCTCATGGCGAGATCGTGATGATCGGTGCGCTCACCGCGCTGTCGGTGTGCCGGCTGCTCGCCGACAGCGGCCTGCCGGGACCGGTGATTGTGCTGATCGGTGTCGGCGTGGCCATTCCCGTCTGTATGACGTTGGGTTACACCATCGAACGCGTCGCTTACCGGCGCTTGCGCAATGCGCCGCGGCTCGCGCCACTCATCACCGCCATCGGCGTTTCCATAGTCTTGCAGCAATTGGCCATGCTGTTCTGGGGGCGCAACTATCATTCCTTCCCACCGCTGTTGCCCACCAGCACGCGCGAGATCGGCGGCGCACAAATCACCGACGTGCAAATCGCCATTGTTGTCGTGGCGATGCTCGTCATGGCCGGACTGATGCTGCTGGTGCATCGCACGCGACTGGGCCGCGCCATGCGCGCCACCGCTGAAAACCCCGCCATCGCCAGCCTCATGGGCGTCAATGTGAATGTCATCATCTCGGCCACCTTCGTCATCGGCTCGGGATTGGCCGCCATAGCCGGCCTCATGGTCAGCGCCAATTACGGCATCGCGCATTACCACATGGGTTTCATCCTCGGCCTCAAGGCCTTCACCGCAGCGGTGCTGGGCGGCATCGGCAATCTCGGTGGCGCCATGCTGGGCGGTCTCTTGCTGGGCCTCATCGAAGCGCTGGGCGCAGGCTACATCGGCGACCTCACCGGCGGCGTGCTGGGCTCGAACTACCAGGACGTGTTCGCCTTCTTCGTGCTGATTCTGGTACTCGTCTTCCGGCCTTCCGGCTTGATGGGCGAAAAACTGGCGGAGCGCGCTTGATGCGGCATACGCAGCCGGCTTGGCTCGGTACGGCACTGATAGGCATCGCGCTCGCGGTGCTGCCCTTCGTGGTTGGACTGGGCATAGGCAACGCCTGGGTGCGCGTGCTGGATTTCGCCTTGCTCTACGTGATGCTGGCGCTGGGGCTCAACATCGTGGTCGGCATGGCGGGCTTGCTCGACCTGGGTTACATCGCCTTCTATGCCGTTGGCGCTTATCTTTACGCGCTGCTGTCCTCGCCGCAATTCGGGCTGCACTGGCCGGTGTGGGCGGTGCTGCCGCTGGGTGCGCTGGTCGCGGGGCTCTTCGGCGCCGTGCTCGGTGCACCCACCTTGCGCTTGCGCGGTGATTATCTTGCTATCGTCACGCTGGGCTTTGGCGAGATCGTGCGCATCTTTCTCAACAATCTCAACTCTCCCATCAACATCACCAACGGCCCGCAAGGCATCAGCCAGATCGACCCGGTGCGCATCGGCAGCGTGCCGCTGTCACGCCCGCTGGAAGTTTTCGGTCACACGCTGCCTGCTGTGTATTTGTATTACTACCTGTTCGTGCTGCTCGCACTGCTCATCGTTTTCATCACGGTACGCCTCGAAGATTCGCGCATCGGCCGCGCCTGGGTGGCGATACGCGAAGACGAAATTGCCGCCAAGGCTTGCGGCATCAACACGCGCAACATCAAGCTGCTGGCCTTCGCCATGGGCGCCAGTTTCGGCGGTGTGGCGGGTGGGCTGTTCGCCGGCTTTCAGGAATTTGTCAGCCCAGAAAGTTTCAGCCTGATGGAATCGATCATGGTGTTGTGCATGGTGGTGCTGGGCGGCATGGGCCATATTCCGGGCGTGATTCTCGGCGCGCTGCTGCTGGCCGTGCTACCCGAAGCGCTGCGCTATGGCGCTGTACCCATCCAGCAGGCACTGTTCGGTCGCGTATTGCTTGATCCGGAATCGCTGCGCATGCTGCTCTTCGGCCTGGCGTTGATCGCTGTCATGCTCTATCGCCCCGCTGGCCTGTGGCCCGAAGCGCGGCGCAAGCGTGAATTCGCACAGGGCACGGCCAAATGAGCGACGCCCTGCTCGAAGCCAGATCAATCGCCAAGCACTTCGGTGGCGTGCGCGCCTTGCACGATGTCTCGCTCAGCATCCGACGCGGCGAAATCTACGGGCTGATCGGCCCCAACGGCGCCGGCAAGACTACCTTCTTCAATGTGCTCACCGGCCTCTACACGGCGGATGGCGGCCACTTTATTTTCGACGGCGCGCCGCTCAATATCAGCGCGCCGCATGAAGTCGCCGCCCAAGGCATAGCGCGCACCTTTCAGAACATCCGCCTCTTCGCCAACATGACGGCGCTGGAAAATGTCATGGTCGGTCGCCACCTGCGCACTGTCGCTGGCATCATCGGCGCTGTGCTGCGCGGCCGCGCCACGCGCGAGGAAGAAGCCGCCATCGCCCAGCGCGCCCACGAGCTGCTGCATTACGTCGGCATTCATCGTCACAGCAACGTGCTGGCGCGACATCTTTCCTACGGAGATCAGCGCCGGCTGGAAATCGCCCGCGCGCTGGCCACCGAGCCCAAGCTGCTGGCGCTTGATGAGCCGGCCGCCGGCATGAATGCCACGGAGACTGCCGAGCTGCGCAAGCTCATTGAAACCCTGCGCAGCGACGGCCTCACCATATTGCTCATCGAGCATGATGTGAAGCTGGTGATGGGCTTGTGCGACCGTGTTGCCGTGCTCGACTATGGCGAGAAAATCGCCGAGGGCGCGCCGGCGTCAGTGCAGCGCGATCCGAAAGTCATCGAAGCTTACCTCGGCGGCGTGCCGGCATGAGCCAGCACGCGACCGCTTTGCTCGATGTAAAAAACCTGCACGTTTCTTATGGCGGCATCGCCGCCGTCAAAGGCATCAGCTTCAACATTTCTGCCGGCGAAATGATTTGCCTCATCGGCGCCAACGGCGCGGGCAAAACCACTACGCTCAAAGCGCTGGCGCGCATGCTGCCGGCGCAAGGCAGCGCACACTACAACGGCGCGTGCATCCTGGGCTGGCCGGCGCACAAATTGATCGGCGCAGGCATGACCCTGGTGCCCGAGGGGCGCGGCGTCTTCGCCCGGCTCAGCGTGCAAGAAAATCTCGCCATGGGTGCTTACACGCGCGACGACAAAAGCGAAATCGAGCGCGACTACGATCACGTTTTTCGTCTGCTGCCACGCCTGAAAGAGCGCGCCAAACAACTCGCCGGTACGCTATCGGGGGGCGAGCAACAAATGCTGGCCATAGGCCGCGCGCTGATGTGCCGCCCCAAATTGCTGCTGCTCGATGAACCATCAATGGGCCTAGCGCCACTCATGGTGCAGAAAGTCTTTGAGGTCATCCGCACCGTCGCCGCCGAGGGCGTGACCATCTTGCTGGTGGAACAAAACGCGCGGCTGGCGTTGTCGGTAGCCTCGCGCGGTTATGTGATGGAGAGTGGCAACATCACGCTGGGGGACAGTGCCGTAGCGCTGCTCGACAATCCAGCAGTCCGCGCTGCTTATCTGGGGGAATAAACCATGAGTGAAATAACCGAAGAAGCCGTGCGCAATGCGCTGCGCAGCGTGAACGATCCCGAAGTTGGTATGAACATCGTCGACCTTGGCCTGATTTACGGCGTCACACTTGCGCCCGGCAAAATACAAATCAACATGACCATGACCACGCCCGCCTGCCCCATGGGTTCCATGATCACCGACCAAGCGCAAGCCGCCCTGAAAGCCATCGCGCCCGAGGCCGACATCACCGTGCAACTCGTCTGGGAACCGTCCTGGGATTCAAGCATGATGTCTGCTGAAGCGAAGAAACACTTCGGTTGGTGAGCATGAGCGGAGACGTACATTGCGTAGGGTGGGCAGCTTCGCTGCCCACGCGTTTTTGCAATTCGAACTATGTGGGCAGCGAAGCTACCCACCCTACGCATTCTCGGTGTTGATATGACGTCCGCCAAAGACATTCCCCCGCGCTGGCGCGTGCCGCTGCTGGTTTGCGCGATCGCTAGTCTGATACTCGGCGTGGCGGCGGGCCTGCTGCGCATGGGCTGGCGCGTGCCGTTGCCTTCTTTCGAGCTGGTGATGCTGCATGGGCCGCTGATGATTGCGGGATTTTTCGGCACGGTGATCAGTCTGGAACGCGCCGTGGCGCTGGCGCGGCGTTGGGCCTACCTCGGCCCGCTCGCCGCCGGTGTGGGCGGCGTGGGGTTGATTTTGGGTGCGCCGCTCTTCGTTGGGCAATGGCTGTTGAGCGTGGGCAGCCTGGTGTTGCTGGCGGCGTCGGCGTGGGTATTCTGGCGCCAACGCGCCTTGTTCACTTTCACGTTGGCCACCGGCGCCGGCTGCTGGGTGATCGGCAACCTGCTGTGGCTGGCGGGACTCTCCGTCTCCGCCATCGTGCCCTGGTGGGCAGGCTTTCTGGTGCTCACCATTGCCGGCGAACGGCTGGAGCTTTCGCGCTTTCTGCCGCCTTCGCCGGGTGCCAAGCGCGTCTTCGCGCACATCCTTGCCGTGCTGCTGGCCGGCATGACATCGGCAACACTGACACCACGCCTCGGCACGCTAATCTTCGGCGCAGCGCTGCTTGCTCTGGCCTTGTGGCTGTTGCGGCAAGACATCGCGCGCCGCACCGTGAAGGAGCAAGGCCTGACGCGCTATATCGCGGTGTGCCTGCTGACGGGTTATGTGTGGCTGGCTTTGAGCGGCGCCATCATCCTGGTGGCGGGAGGATTAGCGCAGGGCGGGCTGGCCTACGACGCCGCCGTGCATGCGCTGATGCTGGGCTTTGTGTTCTCCATGGTATTCGGCCATGCGCCCATTATTTTCCCGGCGGTGGCGCGTGTATCCATGCCGTATCACCCGGTATTCTATGTGCCGTTGGCACTGCTGCATGGCTCGCTGGCCTTGCGGCTCATGGGTGATCTTGCCGCAAACGCGGAGTGGCGCGCACTCGGCGGCGCCGCCAACGCAGTTGCACTCGTCGCCTTCCTGCTTAATACGCTAATTGCTGTAATTCGCGGTCAGCGCAAACGCGCCTAAGCTCTGTTTACAAACCACCCTGAGTACTTGGCGTTCTTGCTGGTAAAAGTACTTCAGCTAAGTTGCAGATTGTCGGCGAATTGCAGCGCCTGAAACTGCGCCAGGTTTACCTCGGCGGCCGTGAGATGCAAGGCCTCGACCTTCGCCGTGAAGGCCGGGTAATCGGCCTGCTCACTGACCAGCGCGAGTTCAAGGAAAGGCGCATAGGTACCTTCGTGCGAAATCAGTGCTTCGTTGATGGTCGCTGGCAGATGCATGTCGGCCAAGGCGGTTTCCATCAGCACACCAAGCAAGATATCCAGCAGCGAGAAGGCGCCGGTGATGAAGAGGTTGTCCTGTTCGGCTTTCTGCACATGGCCTTTGCCTATCAGCTCCATGAAGCGGCCGCGCGCAATGGCGGCTTGCATCAGCGCCGGCGCAGCGGCGTCTTTGCTGGACGTGACCAACAGCAAGGACAGCCAGCGATTCAACTTGTCGTAACCAAGCATGGTGACGGCGTGGCGGAAAGACTGTATTTCCACGGCTAGACCGAAGCCCGCCGAGTTGATGTAGCGCAGCAGCTTGAATGACAGCGCCACATCCTGCTTCAACACCGCTTCGATCTCTTTGATTTCCGCGTTGGCGCGCACCAGGTTCAAGAGACGAATAATCTGCGCCTGACTGGAATTGAGTTTCTTCGCCGGCGTCACGCCTTTTAGGAAAAACCAGCCGGTGCCGCCGCCAAAACCTTTATCGGCACAAGCGTCGAATTGAGCGTTGTCCACCAGCCCTTTCGCCAACAGCAAGCCGGGCGCGTCATCGATGCGCGCCGTGGCATCGGCAAGCATGAAGCGAAACTCGCTACCCTCGGGCAACGCCAGTCCGCTGTGATAGCCATCCAGGCACATGGGCACACCAGCCTGTTGCAAGGCGGCCATGAGTTCCTGTGTCGCGGGCTGCGCCAGCGCATCGGCGGGAATTTCAATCATGGCGTTTTCCGGCATCGGCCAGTCGAGCAGCCCGATATCCGGCGCAGCGCCATCGAGACTGACAAATACCGTGTGTAGTCCCGGCCAGGCCTCAGCCAGTTGCGTCAATACCTCTGCCGCTCGCGCCGAGGCGTTCTGGCCCGGCGGCGTGTGCACGATCAAACGCGTCGCGGTGATGGCGCGATTGCGATTCAAAACCGGCTGGCGACTAATCAGTGTTTCTGTGTTCATGCTCAGACTCATGCAGGCTAAGTATCGGCGGAAAACGTAAACGCATCAGCAAAAAACTCTTCCACAGGCAACCCGCAACGGGCCACGAAATCCCGCTTGGCCGCATCTATCATGGCCGGCGCGCCACAGGCATAGACCTGATAACCCGAAAGGTCCGGCAGATCGGCCATGACCACTTCATGCACCAGTCCAGCGCGACCATGCCACCCGGCTTGCAGCGGCGTGTCTGACAGCACCGGCACATAGTGCAGTCCCGGCTGGCTGGCCGCCCAAGATTCAGCCAACTCGTGCATATACAGTCCGGCACGGTTGCGTGCGCCCCAGTAAAGCGTTATCGGCCGGGCCGTCCTTTCCTGTAGGGCGTGTTGCACGATGGCTTTGATGGGCGCGAAGCCCGTGCCACCCGCCACCAGCACGATGGGCTTTTTGCTGTCTTCGCGCAGGAAAAAGCTGCCTTGTGGCCCGACAAAACGCAGGAGGTCACGCGCCTTCATCTCGTTGAACACCTTGTCGGTGAAATAGCCGCCCTCGATATGCCGCACGTGCAATTCCAGCAGCTCGTCATCGTGCGGCGGATTGGCCAGCGAGAAGCTGCGGCGGCGGCCGTCCTTCAGCAGGATGTCGATGTATTGCCCGGCGAGAAACTGCAGGCGCTCGTTGGTGGGCAGTCGCAATTTCAGCAGCATGACATCGGGCGCGGCGCGCTCCATGGCTTCCACGCGGCAAGGCATGGTGCGCACGGGAATGTCGCGCACCGCGCCGACCTCGCGGCATTCGATGCTGACATCGGACAACGGCCGCGCGCAGCAGAACAAAGCGTAACCCGCCGCCACGTCCTGCGCGGTAAGCGCCTGCTCCTGGTAATCGCCGCGATCTACCTCGCCGGTCAATACGCGACCCTTGCAGGAGCCGCAGGCGCCATTGCGGCAGCCGTAAGGCAGATTGACGCCGGCATTGAGCGCGGCGCGCAGAATGGTATTGCCCGGCTCGACATCGAAGCCGTGGCCGCTGGGTTGTACGGTAATGCGATAGGTCATGGTGTGGCTGAGGCGTTGGGGCAGTTTGTTAGAATGCGAAGGTGCAACGATTGCTCATCATAGGCTGTGGCGACATCGCGCGCCGCGCCATTCCATCGCTGGTGAAACACTACCGCGTTTATGCGGCGGTTCGCTCGGAAAAGCGGCATGCCGAATTGCGGGCGCTCGGCGTCACACCGGTGTCGGCCGATCTGGATCGGCCGCGAACATTGAAACGGCTCAGCGGCATCGGCCAACTGGTGCTGCACTTTGCGCCGCCGAATGAACAAGGCAGTCGGGATCGCCGCACGCGCGCACTGGTAGCAGCACTGGCGTGTGCAAAAATTCTACCACGGCGACTCGTCTATATCAGCACCAGCGGCGTTTATGGAAACTGCCACGGCGCGCCGGTTTCAGAGGTGCGTCGCGCGTCGCCGCAAACGCCGCGCGCGCAGCGGCGCGGCGATGCGGAGCGGGTGTTGCGTGGCTTCGGACGCCGCCTGGGCGTGGTCGTCAGCATCTTGCGCGTGCCGGGCATTTACGCCGCCGACAGACTGCCGCTGGATCGTTTGAAGCGCGGCGATCCCGTACTGCGTGACGACGAGGACGTCTACACTAATCACATTCACGCCGCCGACCTCGCCGCTATCGTCATCAAGGCGCTCTGCTACGGTCGCCCCTGCCGCGTCTACAATGCGGTGGATGATTCAGATCAGCAGATGGGCGAATACTTCGACCAGGTTGCCGACGCGATGGCGTTGCCGCGCGCCCCGCGCGTGACGCGCGCCGAAGCCGAACGAAGACTCGCCCCGGCCATGCTCTCATTCATGGGAGAATCGCGCCGCCTGAGCAACGCGCGCATGAAGCGTGAACTGGGCGCAAGACTGCAATATCCGACTGTCGCGATGGGACTGGCGGCCATGCAAGGAATTGGCAGTAATGACTAACCACGAATTTTTAACAAGTCATTCCCGCGCAAGCGGGAATCCAGCGCCTTGCGCTAAACGCCACTGGGTCCCCGCTTGGACGAGGACGACTGAGTGCTGTTTGGCCGGTCGATAAAGGAGAATACCCATGCTGTGGATCAAATGGCTGCACATCGTTTTCATGGTCACCTGGTTTGCCGGACTGTTTTATCTGCCGCGCCTGTTTGTCTATCACGCCATGAGTGAAGACAGCGCCAGCCGCGAGCGCTTCAAGATCATGGAACGCAAGCTCTACTATGGCATCATGGCGCCCGGCGCGGTGTTCACCGTGGTGTTCGGTCTGTGGCTATGGCTGGGCTATTTCAGTCTCGATGCACTATGGATGCAAATCAAGTTTGGGCTGGTACTGGTGCTGATTGTCTACCACCTCTACTGCGGCAAGCTGCTCAAGGATTTCAAGGCGGACCGCAACGCCAAGAGTCACGTTTGGTTCCGCTGGTTCAATGAGTTGCCCGTGTTGATCCTCTTCGCCGCTGTCTGGCTTGTGGTCTTCAAACCCAGCTGATGGAAAATTATTTTGCCACTTGCCCGCGCGGCCTCGAAACCCTGCTGGCCGAAGAGATGAACGACGTTGGCGCCAGCACCATCAAAGCGGTTGCCGGCGGTGTCGGCTTCGCTGGCGGCTGGGACGTTTGCTATCGCGCCAACCTGGAAAGCCGCATCGCCACGCGCATCCTCTGGCGCGTCGGCCACGGCCGCTACAAAAGCGAAGATGACATTTACAAGCTCGCCTACGGCCTGCCCTGGCACGACTGGTTCACGGTGCGTCGCACGCTGCGGGTGTACATGACGGCCATACGCAGCCCACTCAAGAGCCTGGACTTCACTACGCTGCGCATCAAGGATGCGGTGTGCGACCGCTTCCGCAAAGAGCTGGACGAGCGGCCCAGCGTGGACACCGCCGAGCCGGACGTGCGCATCCACACCTTTCTCACCGCCGACACCGCCACGCTCTACCTCGACACCTCCGGCGACGCCCTCTACATGCGCGGCTACAAATACGCGCTGGTCGAAGCGCCGCTGAAAGAAAACCTCGCCGCAGGTATTTTGAAACTCGCCGGCTGGCAACCGGGCACGCCGCTGCTCGATCCCATGTGCGGCAGCGGCACCTTCCTCATCGAAGCGGCGCAAATCGCCCACGACATCGCGCCCGGCCTCGGCCGCCCCTTCGGTTTCGCCCGCTTGAAGAACTACGATCAATCCCTGTGGGACAAACTGCGCAATACCGCAGAAGCACGCCGCAAGCCCCTCACGCCGCAGCCCATCTACGGCAGTGACATCGACGACGACATGGTCGCGCGCAGCCGCCAGAACCTCGCTGCCGCCAAGCTCGAAGAAGCCGTGCATCTGCAATGCGCCGACATCCTCGATGTCGAGGCCCCCGCGCCGGAAGGCGTGCTCGTCGCCAACGCGCCCTACGGCGTGCGTCTCGAAGATCAGGAAACGCTCGACGCCTTCTACCCAAAACTCGGCGACGCCCTCAAGCGCCACTTCGCCGGCTGGCGCTGCTACCTCTTCTCCGGCGACCCGCAACTGCCCAAGCTCATGCGCCTCAAAGCCTCACGCCGTACGCCATTGTTCAACGGCGCGCTGGAGTGCCGCCTGCTCGAATACAAAGTGGTCGCCGGCAGCATGCGGCCCGAAGTAGCGGCGCAAGACTGCTAGACCACACCGCAATGCGTAATTATCCTGGCAGGGAAACGCCTACTTTGCGTATCGCTTGGACCAATTCTACTGTCGATTCGCCAAGCATCTTGATCGCGTCGACGTAGTTCTTGCGCTCCGCCGCCGCGTCCGCCTGACCGCGTAAGGCGCTGGCTTTTTCCATATTGCCTTTGACACTGCTATCCACCTCGGCCTCGCTGCGTTTTTCCCCCAACAGGAGGCGAATCAGCATTTGGTGCGTGTCATTGCGTTCCAGCGCATGTCGATATTCATCTTCCGGGCTGGCGTACTTGGCCTCACTATCACTCGCCGCGCGGGTGAGCAGCAGCGCCTTGTCCACCGCAACACGCCCTTCGACAAACATGCCAGCGGCACTTTGCTGCCCAGCATTGGCGAGGGCCGCTTCGATACTACGCAGGGTGGCCACCACGCCGGCGGCAGGCTTCTCGCCGACGCTGCGCTTATAGGCTTCGAACAGCGAGGTCACTTTCTCGATGCGATCGTCGAGGTCGGCCTTGAGTTTGATGGGATCAGGCTTGGGCGTGCTCATGCGTGCCGCCTGGATGAAGCTTGCAGCAGCCTTGTTGAGCAGTGCCTGCGGTTTGACGATGTCGCCACTGTCGAAGACTTGCTTGGCCTCGTGACGCAGAGCGCGCGCTTCTTCAAGCAGGGCAATCGCCTGGGTGTTGCCGCTCGCCACGATATTCTTGGCTGAAGGCGATTCCTCGAAGAGGCGCCCGAGGGATTCCATCCAGTTGCCAACCTGTTCCTTGTCGAGCGGCTTGTTGTTGCTCTTGGCCAGATTCATCAGCGCTCTGGCTGCGGAGTTGATGTTGACTGGCGCAGCGGACTGGTTTGCGGACTGGATAGTGGGCGGCGTGCCTGCATCGGTCGCTTGAGCCGGTGGCGGTGCAGCGGCCGGTGCAGTCGCTGTGCTTGGAGATTGCGCGCAAGCCAACTCGCAGGCGGCCACGAATATCAGAGAAAAACCGTGTTGTATTGGGTTCATGGCAAGAGTTTACCAAACATGCGCAGACTTTCGTGACATTGTCTCTTCTTGATCGCCAACCAATCTTGCGGCATATCCACCGGCTACTTTTATCTGAACCTGCTATTTGACCCGAGTGAGACGCGGCCGTGGCGGCTCGCTGGAGGGTGGTGGCTCGGGTTCGGGCTGATCGGCCGTCGCGGCGCTCGCCGCCGTCACTTCAAACGCCATCCCCTGCCCGTTTTCGCGGGCGTAGATGGCGCCGACGTTGTCTATCGGCACAGACAGGCTTTGCGCCACGCCGCCAAAGCGCGCCTGACAGGTGATGTAGTCGTTGCCCATGTGCAGGTTTTGTATGGCGCTGGTGCTGAGATTCAGTACGATCTCGCCGTCCTTCACGAACTGGCGCGGCACCACGGTGTTGGCGTCGACGCGCACCGAGATATAGGGCGTGAAGCCCTGATCCGCGCACCATTCGTAAATGGCGCGTAGCAGATAAGGCTTGGTGGAAACCGGGTTCATGGACAGGCGCCGGGGTGAGACGCCATCGAAAGATGATGCGCTTAGCGGCGCATCACCTTTTCGGACGGCGTCAGCGCGTCGATGAAACCTTGCCGGCTGAATATGCGCTCGGCGTATTTCATCAACGGCGCGGCGATTTTTGACAGCTCGACGCCGTAGTGATCGAGACGCCACAAGAGGGGCGCAATGGCCACATCCAGCATGGAGAACTCGTCGCCCAGCATGAACTTCTGTTTGTTGAAGACCGGTGCCAGCTCGCTCAGGCGGTCACGCACATGCATGCGCGCCTTGTCGGCGGCCTTGAGGTTTTTCTCCAGCGCATCAATGTGAGTGAACAACTCTTGCTCGAAGGTAAACAAAAGCTGCCGCGCCCGCGCACGCATGATCGGATCGGGCGGCATGAGCTGCGGATGCGGAAAGCGCTCGTCGATGTACTCGTTGATGATATTGGCCTCGTAGAGCACGAGGTCGCGATCAACCAGCACCGGCACGCGGTTGTAGGGATTGATGACCGCGATGTCCTCCGGCTTGTTGAAAAGGTCGACATCGATTACCTGGAAGTCCATACCTTTTTCGTACAGGACAATCCGGCAGCGATGGCTGAACGGGCATGTGGTGCCCGAGTACAGTGTCATCATGGTATTCGCACCCCAGGAATAGTCGGCATCACGCACAACGCGTCGCACGCGCGGTGCGTTGTGTTCGCGATTGCCAAGGAACTGCTTAGCGTTTTCAGCGGCAGGATTAATGGACGTCTTTCCAGTATTCGCGTTTGAGCGCGTAGGCAACGACGAAGAAAAAGCTGAGGAAGAGTAACACGCCAATACCCAGACGCTTGCGAGTTTGGGCGACAGGTTCAGCCATCCAGACGAGATAACCGACCAGATCGGCGACGGCGCTATCGTACTCTTCTTTGCTGAGCGTGCCCGGCTTGCTGAGCTTGAGCGCGTGCCCATCGAGCGTCTGCTCGCCCTGCAATGCGTAGAGCGCGTGCGGCATGCCCACATTGGAGAACACGGTGTTGTTCCAGCCGGTTGGGCGCGTGTCGTCACGATAAAATCCACGCAGATAGGTGTACAGCCAATCCGCGCCGCTACCCGCCTCCGACGCCCGTGCCCGCGCCACCAGCGATAGATCCGGCGGCCAAACGCCGAAGGCCTGCTTGGCATCGTTGCGGCTCATGGCGGTCGTCATAGGCTCGCCAATCTTGTCCGTCGTGAACATCAGGTTGGATTTGATCTGCTCTTCGGTCAGGCCGATGTCCGTCAGCCGGTTGTAACGCACGAAACTGGCGCCATGACAGCTCAAGCAGTAATTGACGAAGAGCTTGGCGCCGTGTTGCAAGGCGGCCTGGTCGTTGGATCTGTCCGGTGCGTGCTCCAGCTTCAATTCCGATCCGCTCGCCAGCGCGACGAGGGGCGCAAACAACACCGAAATCAGCAGATTCTTGATCATCTTGGTTTTCATTTCGAAGTCACCCTTGCCGGCACCGGCTTGCACTTGTCGATCTTGGAATACCAGGGCATCAACAAGAAGAACAGGAAGTAAATCGTCGTACACACCTGGGCCACGATAGTCCTGCCTTCCGTCGGCGCCTGCATGCCCAGATAGCCGAGAACGAAGAAGGAAATCAGGAACAAGGTCAGTGCCGATTTATAAATCATCCCCTTGTAGCGAACGGACTTGACCGGGCTGTGATCCAGCCATGGCAGCAGGAACATGATCATCACGGCCAGGCCCATCAGCACCACGCCCCACAGCTTGGCCTCAAGGAAGTAAAGCGCCACCACCAAAACCGCAGATACCACCGCGACCATCAAGGCATAAAACATCTTCTGCCTCAGTTGCAGAAACAGCACCAACCCGCCCACGGCGATACCAGGGATAAGCACCCAATACTTGTAGATGTCGGTGGTCGCACGCAGCACCGAGTAGAACGGTGTGAAATACCACAGCGGCGCGATATGCGCCGGTGTCACCATCGGATCAGCCGGCAGGAAGTTGTTGTACTCCAGGAAGTACCCGCCCAGCTCCGGCGCGAAGAACATCACCGAGGAGAAAATCATCAGGAAGACGATGACGCCGACGATGTCCTTCACCGTGTAATACGGGTGGAAGGGAATGCCGTCGAGCGGTATGCCGGTCTTGGGATCCTTGTTGGCCTTGATCTCGATGCCATCGGGATTGTTCGAACCGGTTTCGTGCAGGGCCAGCACATGCGCGGCGACCAGACCGATCAGCGCCAGCGGAATCGCCACCACGTGGAAAGCGAACAGACGGTTCAGCGTGGCGTCGCTAATGACGTAGTCGCCGCGTATCCATTGCGACAAATCCTCGCCGATCAGCGGGATGGCGGAGAACAGGCTGAGAATCACCTGCGCGCCCCAGTAGGACATCTGGCCCCAGGGCAGCAGATAACCACAGAAGGCTTCGGACATCAGGCACAGGTAGATCAGCATGCCGAATATCCACGTCAGCTCGCGCGGCTTGCGGTAGGAGCCGTAGATCAGACCACGGAACATATGCAGATACACCACCACAAAGAAGGCCGAAGCGCCGGTGGCGTGCAGGTAGCGGACCAGCCAGCCCCAGGGCACATCGCGCATGATGTACTCGACGCTGGCAAAAGCCACTGGAATGCCAGAAGCATTGAGCGAGGCGTCCGGCTTATAGTGCATCAACAGGAAAATGCCGGTGACGATTTGCAACACCAGCACCAGCAGCGCCAGGGAACCGAAGAAGTACCAGAAGTTGAAATTCTTCGGCGCGTAGTATTCGGCCAGGTGGGCGTTCCAGTTGGCGGTTAGCGGGAAGCGGGCGTCGACCCACTCCAGCAGATTCCCACCCAGAGAGCCGTTGGACTTGTATTTCTCGTGATTGGTGCCAGCCATTTCTTAGCTCCCCTTAGTCTCTTAGGCTTTCGTGTCTTCGCCGATCAAGATGCGGGTATCGGTGAGATACATGTGTGGCGGGACTATCAGGTTATCCGGCGCGGGTTTGTTCTTGTACACACGCCCGGCCAGATCGAAAGTCGAGCCGTGGCAAGGACAAATAAAACCGCCCGGCCAATCAGCCGACATGCCGGAATCAGCACCTTTTTTCAACTTCTCCGTCGGCGAGCAGCCGAAATGCGTACAAATGCCAACCACCACCAGGTATTCCGGCTTGATGGAACGCGCTTCGTTCTTGGCGTACGCGGGCTGTTGAGGACGCTGGGAATTTGGATCGACAACCTTGTCGTCGATGGGCTTGAGGGTCTCGAGCATTTCCGGAGTCCGGTGCAATATCCACACCGGCTTGCCGCGCCATTCGGCGACCTTGACTTCGCCGGGCGCCAAGCTGCCGATATCGACTTCGACCGGCGCGCCCGCTGCCTTGGCGCGTTCCGAGGGCAGCATGCTGGCCACAAAAGGCACGGCTGTCGCCAGGGTAGCGACGCCTCCTACCGCAGCGGTGGCGAACACCAAATTTCGCCTGCCGCAATCGACTTTCCCATCACCGCTCATGGTTGCGTTTCCTGAAAGATAAGAATGCAAAAATAAAATCCCGCGAATTATACCCAAGTTTTATAGGAAATTGGAAGCAACATCGCGGAAAGCCTTATCTGGCGCGCCTTTCCGGGCAGTGTCAGGGCGTCAGATAGCACCACCTTGTCTCAGTCCAGCGATTTCTTCGGCAGAATAGCCGAGCCGCGCCAGCACCGCGTCGGTATGCTCGCCCAAGGCCGGCCCCAGCCACTCGGTGCCGCCCGGCGTTGCCGACAGCTTGGGCACGATGCCCGGCAACTTGCAGGCCGTGCCGTCGGGCAATCGCGCGTCCTGGATCATGTTGCGCGCCAGGTAATGCGTATCGGCGACGATGTCCGCCACGCTATATACCTTGGTGGCAGGCACTTCGGCTTCGGCGCAGATGCGCAGTACGTCATCGAGCTCGCGCGCCGCCACCCAGTCGTCGATCACGCCATACAAGTCGTTGGCGCACGCCGAGCGGCCGACGTTGTTGGCCAGATTGGCATCCTCGGCGAGGTCGGCTCGACCCATCGCCATCATCAAACGCTTGAAAATCGCGTCGCCGTTGGCGCCGATGATGACGGGCTTGCCGTCGCGCGTCGTGTAGGTATTGGATGGCGTGATGCCCGGCATGATGTTGCCGGTGCGTTCGCGCACCAGCCCGGTCACCGCATATTCGGGCAATACGCTTTCCATCATGGAGAAAACGGCTTCATACAACGCCACATCCACCACCTGGCCGAGCCCGCTCTGCTGGCGATGGCGCAAGGCCATCAAGGCGCCGATCACGGCATACAGCGCGGCGATAGAATCACCGATGGAAATGCCCATCTTCACCGGCGGGCGGTCGGCATAGCCGGTGATGTAACGCATGCCGCCCACCGCCTCGCCCACCGCGCCGAAGCCCGGCTGATCCTTGTAAGGCCCGCTCTGCCCGTAGCCGGAGAGCCGCACCATGATGAGGCCGGGGTTGTCAGCAGAGAGTGCATCCCAACCGAGCCCAAGCTTTTCCAAAACGCCGGGACGAAAGTTCTCGACCAGGATGTCCGCCTCGCGCGCCAGACGCAGCACGATATCGCGCCCCGCCGGGTGCTTGAGATTGATCGTCACCGACTGCTTGTTGCGTGACTGGAGATACCACCACAGCGAGGTATCTCCATGCATCACGCGCCACTGCCGCAGCGGATCGCCGCCATCGGGCGATTCGATCTTGATCACCTCCGCCCCAAACTCCGCCATCAAGCGCGTAGCGAACGGCCCGGCGATGAGGGTGCCGAGTTCGAGAACCTTCAGACCGGCGAGGGGTTTATCGGACATATATTGAAAAATGCAGACGCGGATTTCGCGGATGAGCGCGGATTAAATCTTACAGGGCAGAAGACGGCCGCAAGATTGCCGTCGTTGCAATCGGCGCGTAGCGCGTAGGGTGGGCAGCTTTGCTGCCCACGCGGTAGATAACCGAATCGAAAAAGCCGTGGGCAGCAAAGCTGCTCACCCTACGGACCCTGAAGCCGCTGCGAATAAAATCCATCTTCATCTGCGCTCACCGGCGTAATCCGCGTCCACGCTGTCACTCACAACGCCCGCCGCTCAAGCAGCGCTTGCGCGATGGTGCCGGCATCGGTGTGTTCGAGTTCGCCGCCGACCGGCAGGCCGCGCGCGATGCGGCTCACCTTGAGATTGCGGGCGCGCAGCATCTCGCCGAGGTAATGCGCCGTGGCCTCGCCTTCGTTGGTGAAGTTGGTGGCGAGGATGACTTCCTCCACTGCGCCATCGCAAGCCCGCGTCAGCAAACGCTCGAGGCCCAATTCCTTGGGGCCGATGCCGTCCAGGGGCGAGAGATGGCCCATGAGCACGTAGTACATACCCTTGTAGGCCTGCGTCTGCTCCATCATGTTGAGGTCGACCGGCATTTCGACGATGCACAGTTGCGCCGCGTCGCGCCGGGGCGACGCGCAGCGCTCGCAGACTTCCGCTTCGCTAAAGGCATTGCAACGTGCGCAATGACGCAACACTTCGACCGCATGACTCAGCGCCTGCGACAGCCTCAAGGCGCCCTTGTGATTGCGCTGAAGCAGATGGTAAGCCATACGCTGCGCCGATTTCGGCCCCACACCGGGCAGGCAGCGCAGCGCTTCGATCAGCTCTTCGAGAGAGGAAGGAAAAGACATGGTTTCGAGTTTCGGGTTTGGCGTTTCGAGTTTCCGATTGCGAGGCGGCTACCGCGCGACGCAAAGCGCCGCGATAACTCGAAACCCGAAACCCGCAACAATACACTCGCAACTTTCTTAAAACGGCAACTTCATGCCCGGCGGAAGATTGAGGCCGGCGCTGAAGCCGGCCATTTTTTCCTGGGTGGTAGCTTCAACGCGGCGCACAGCATCATTCACGGCAGCGGCGATGAGGTCTTCGAGCATTTCCTTGTCGTCGCTCATCAGCGAAGGATCAATGCTGACGCGGCGCACGTCGTACTTGCAGGTCATCACCACCTTCACGACGCCGGCACCCGCTTGGCCCTCGACCTCGATGCTGGCGAGCTGCTCCTGCGCCTTCTTCATGTTTTCCTGCATCTGCTGCGCCTGCTTCATGAGGCCAGCGATTCCGCCCTTCATCATTTGGCATTCTCCGGAATTAAATGGGTTTGATGGATTGTTCGTTGATGGTGGCGTCGAAAGTCTCGATCATGTCACGCACGAAAGCGTCCTGCTCCAGGGCGGCGATGGCGCGATTGTGCCGCTCGGTCTTTTCGCCCGAGCTACGCTGAGCCGGCGTTTCGCCGGCCAGCGCGCCGATTTCGACGACCAGACGCACCGCCCGCCCGAGGTAAGCGGACAGCTCGGCCTGTAGTTTTTCTTGCGGCGCCTTGTTCATCAGCAAGGATTTATGCGCCGGGTTGAGACGCAGCTTCACTGCGGTATCGGACAACTCCGCCAGTTCACAGTGATGCGCCAGTTCGCGCGCCATGCCGCCGAGCTTCACATTCGCCAATATCGTGTGCCAATCGTCGGCAACACCTGTGCCGAGAGCGGGACTTCCAGAAGGAGGACTTGCCGGCTCCTTCGCAGACAACGTCACCCCTGCGCTTGCAGGCGCCGCGACCTTTTCGGCAATAGGCTCAGCGCGTTTTTGCGCCGGCTCAACGCGCAAAGCGGCCGCAGCCGGCGCAGGCCGCACACTGGATACACCAGGCACACTGGATACACTGGACACGCTAGACACATTAGGCGCGCCCTGCGCCGTTTGCCCAGCGGCCGCCCCGGCTAACAGCGCCGACGGTGTCTCGGGATTGAACGCCACCATACGCAGCAGCGTCATGGTGAAACCGGCATATTCGTCGGGCGCCAGGCTCAGATCGCTGCGGCCATTGATGACGATCTGGTAGCAAAGCTGCAAGAATTCGGCGTCGAGCTTTTGTGCGTACTGTAGAAGACGCTGACGCTCCACCGCGTCCACCACCGCCTCCGGCGCGAACTGCACCAGCGCGATACGATGCAACAGCGTCGCCAACTCTTGCAACGCCGAATCGAAAGACAGGCTGCGCGCATCCATGGCGTCGGCCACTGCCAGCATGGCGGCGATGTCGCGCGTCAGCAGTCCATCAAGCAACTGGTAGAGGTGATCTTCGCCCACCGTGCCCAGCATGTCGCGCACGCCCCCCTCCTCAACCCGGCCCGCGCCATGCGAGATAGCCTGATCGAGCAGGGAGAGCCCATCGCGCATGCTGCCCGCCGCGGCCTTGGCGATGTGGCGCAGCGCGAGCGGCTCGAAAGGCACGTTCTCCGCGTCGAGGATGCTCGCGAGATGATCGACGATATGCTGCGGCGGCATCTGCTTGAGGTTGAATTGCAGGCAGCGCGACAGCACCGTCACCGGGATTTTCTGCGGATCGGTGGTGGCGAGGATGAACTTGACGTGCTCGGGCGGCTCTTCCAGCGTCTTCAGCATGGCGTTGAAGGCTGAGGTGGAGAGCATGTGCACTTCGTCGATCACATACACTTTGTAGCGGCCGCGCGTGGGCGCATAGACGGCGTTTTCCAGCAACTGGCGCATTTCGTCGACGCGCGTATTGGTGGCAGCGTCGACTTCCAGTAAATCGACAAAACGTCCCGCATCAATTTCGGTGCAAGCGCTGCAAACGCCGCAGGGTGTCGACGTGATGCCGGTTTCGCAGTTGAGCGCTTTGGCGAGGATGCGCGCAATAGTGGTCTTGCCAACGCCGCGCGTACCCGTGAACAGATAAGCGTGATGCAAGCGCTGATGGTCGAGCGCATGCGTCAGCGCGCGCACCACGTGCTCCTGGCCAACCAGCGTGGCGAAAGACTTGGGTCGCCACTTGCGCGCAAGGACCTGGTAGCTCATGCGAAGGAACGCACTCGGGGACGCAATAGGGAACGCAGAAGGTTCATCAGCGGGCTGCCCCGGGGCTAAAACAAAGATGCGCAAAGATGCGACAACGGAAATTCGAGGGCGGCGAGCCTGACCCCCGGCACTTGCATACAATGGCTGTGGCTGCTTCCTTCCGGACCTGACCAGATTGACCACCCTGCAATGCGGGGAGACCCGCCGCAGGGCATTCTACCAAATCATTCGCGCCCACACGCGTCTGCGGCGACAATCGCTTTCTGCTAGAATCCGCCCCCTGCAATCGCCGCCGGTACTATGGGCGGAGACGCGGAGAGATGGCCGAGCGGTCGAAGGCGCACGCCTGGAAAGTGTGTATACGGTAAAACGTATCGAGGGTTCGAATCCCTCTCTCTCCGCCAAATCAAAATGGGGCCTTGAGCCCCATTTTGCCATCCAACGCGATTACGCCATCGATCACGCCGACCAGTCCCGACATCCAGCTCCGGAAGCACTGTTCGAAGATCGTGGCATCCAGTATCCGGAAGACCCGGCCGAAGGTGTCGTGGGACGGGGTGCTATGCGCCAGCACCAGATACCGACGCAACCAGGTTTCGTTGTCCTCAGCCCAATCCGCGACATCCACCCATGTATCGGCGCCCCACAGTACCGCGCACAGCGCCATCAAGATCATCTCGCGCAGATCGTGCCGCTGCGCGGATCTTGCAGCCCAGAAAATGCTTCCGTCAGCTTCATTTCTACCCCCGACAAAAATCGAGAGTAGACCCGAGCCTACCCGGGTTTACAAGCCCCCGTCATAACCCCCCGACTGTGAACAACTTTCCTACGCGTTCTTCAACCTGCTGACGAGCGAAGACTGGCTGGATACCGTCGAGTCGCTGTTGCGCTCGATGCTTGACACCTTGGCGCGTGACGATCTGCTGCTGGGCGATGCGTTCTATGCCACCTACTTCCTGCTGTGCCAACTGCACGCACGCGGCATCGATGCCGTGTTTGAGCAACACGGTTCGCGCCAGCGCACGACCGACTTTCGTCGCGGCCAACGGCTGGGCGTGCGGGACCATCTGATCGTACTGAAGAGGCCCGTCATCAAACCGGGCTGGATGTCTCAGGAAGACTACGACGCATCACCGCCGTCGGTGACGGTGCGGGAGCTACGCGCCGGTGGCAAGACGCTGGTGACGACCTTGCTGTGTCCGAAGCAGACCGACAAGGACGCCTTGAAGTCATTGTTTAAAAGTCGCTGGCACGTGGAGCTGGACTTGCGAAACATCAAAACGACGTTGGGGATGGCGCATCTGCGTTGTCGGACGCCTGCCCATGGCCGTCAAGGAAATCTGGGTTTACCTGCTCGCCTACCATCTCATCCGGTTGATGATGGCTAAAGCGGCGCGGATCGCTCATCGGTTACCGCGCGAGATCAGTTTCAAGCATACCGTGCAGATGTGCATTGCCTGGAATGCACATGGTAATTACATTGACGCCAGAGACAAGCTCCGTGGCCTCTTTGTGCTGATCGCCCAGCAACAGGTCGGAAAGCGTCCCGGTCGAATTGAGCCACGGGCCGTCAAGCGACGGCCCAAGCCTTATCGTTTGCTAACCAAATCTCGTGCGCAAGCGCGCGCGTATGTCCAGAAACATGGCCACCCCAAAAAGGCTAAGTAAGTGCCATTCAGGTCAGACCGATCCGCAGC
>JAYUNL010000067.1:0-8551 GCA_043761745.1 Rhodocyclaceae bacterium | reverse complement strand
CGATTCCTCGGTCCAACTCTACCCAACACTCTTGGGCGTAGTACGTACGTGCTGGATCGGGAATGTCCCTAAAGTCAATCGAAAAGGTCGTTGGCGCTGTCCGAAATGGCGCAACGCTGCCGGACTTCGCAGCAGCTGACTGCTTAAGTCGGTCGAACATCGATGCGCCACGTTTGGCCATCTTATGATTTGACTTGACAGGCACCTATCGTAAAAGTCTGATTATACAAGGTGTTGTCGTCGCGATTGTCAAATTGATGGGTCTTCGCGCCTCAGAAAAACGTAAGGGTAGACGCGAAAAAGCCGCAAGACGTTCCCAAAACGTAATCCGGGAAGCTGTGGATGCCAATTTCCTCACGTTGTCGTCTGTGTGAAGGGTGATAAGAAGAAGTAGCTACTGCGTAACTGCTTGATAAATTTGGTGGGTGGTATAGGGATCGAACCTATGGCCCCTGCCGTGTGAAGGCAGTGCTCTACCGCTGAGCTAGCCGCCCGTAAGAGGCAAAAGAGGCGCGCATTTTCGCACAGGTGTTTGTCGCGGGTCAATTTGCTTGGTCGAGGGTGTCGCACGAGTCGGTGTGTCAGTCGAGTCGTTGACAGGGCGTATGGTGCAGCGCAGAATCCTTGCGAATCCGACGGGGAGCGGATTTGTCTTTCCGTCGGCCCTGGGAGAAGCAGTGGATGTCCGGTAATTTGCAATTCGAAAACCTGCATCAAGCCGGGCAGGCGTTTGCGCAGGGATTCTTGAATCTTCTTGCGCAGCAGCAGTCGCCAAATCAGCCTGGCGCCCAGGCTAAGCCATCGCTGCCGCCGACTTTTCCTGATACCGAAGAAATCGTTGGTCTGCGCAGTGAATTTGCAGCGCAGCACGCTGCTTTGTGGCAAGCCATGCTGGGGCGCAAGCCCGGTGATGCCAGCCCAACCTTGGCGGCGCCCGCGTCTGGCGACAAGCGTTTTTCCGCACTGGCCTGGTCGGAAAGTCCCTATTACGACTATTTGCGTCAGGCTTATCTCATCAACGCCGCGTTTCTCAAGAAGCTGGTTGAGGCTTATCCCATAGAAGACGCTACAGCGAAAAGCCGCCTGAAGTTTTTTACGGCGCAGTACGTCGATGCGCTGGCGCCTTCCAACTTCGCAGCGACGAATCCGGAATTCATCAAGACTGCGCTGGAGACCCAGGGCGCTAGCATCACCGAAGGCATCAAGAACCTGATCGCCGATCTACAAAAGGGGCGCGTCACCATGACCGATGATGCGGCCTTCGAAGTGGGCCGCAACCTGGCGACGACTCCGGGCGAAGTGGTGTACGAGAATGAGCTGATCCAGTTGATTCAATATGCGCCGGCTCTGGCCGAAGTCTTTGAGCGGCCGCTGTTGATCGTGCCACCTTGCATCAATAAGTTTTACATCCTCGACTTGCAGCCCGAGAACTCTTATGTGCGTTTCGCTGTTGAGCAGGGCATGACGGTGTTTCTGGTTTCCTGGCGCAACCCGCAATCGGAACAGGCGCATTTCGGTTGGGACGATTATCTGGAATTGGGTCCGCTGGCTGCGCTGGCTGTGGTGCGCGAGATCGCTGGCACTGAGCAGGTCAACGCGCTGGGTTTTTGTGTCGGCGGCACGCTGCTCTCGGCGGCACTCTCGGTGGCCAAGGCGCGTGGCGAAGACACGGTGGCGAGTCTCACGCTATTGACCACCTTGCTGGATTTTTCAGACGGTGGCGATATCGTTAATTTTGTCGATGAAGCGTCGGTGGCGGCGCGCGAGGCGGCCATAGGCAAAGGCGGGCTGTTGCGCGGCACGGAGCTGTCCAGCGCGTTTTCGGCGCTGCGCGCCAACGACCTTATTTGGCAATATGTCGTTGGTAATTACCTGAAGGGCGGCAAGCCTACCGCCTTCGACCTGCTTTACTGGAATTCCGACAGCACCAATCTGCCGGGACCTTTCGCGGTCTGGTATTTGCGCAAGCTCTACATCGAGAACGCACTGCGCGAGCCGGGCGCGCTGGCCATGTGCGGCACCACGGCGGATCTGGGCCGACTCGATATGCCCGCCTATATATTAGCTACGCGCGAAGATCACATTGTCCCGTGGCGCACGGCCTACCAATCGCGTCGCTTGCTGGGTGGCGAGACCACCTTTGTGCTGGGCGCGAGCGGGCATATCGCCGGTGTGGTGAACCCGGCTGCGAAGAATCGGCGCAGTTATTGGCATGACAGCGGGCGTGAAAGCGGATGCACCCCAGCCAACCCCGAGTCGGCAGACGAGTGGCTGGCGAGCGCGAACGAACAGCCCGGCAGTTGGTGGGTAGATTGGATCAGTTGGCTCAAACAGCACGGTGGTAAAAAGCGCGCGGCGCGCAAGAAATTGGGCAGTCGGAAATATCGGCCTATCGAGCCGGCGCCCGGACGTTATGTAAAGGAAAAAGCGTAATGAGTGCTTAGGCAGCGTAGCGAGCAAGCGTTGTCGGTCGCAAGCAGTGCAATTTCATATTGATCACGAGGAGAGGTTTCATGTCCAGAGTCGCATTGATCACCGGAGGCATGGGCGGTTTGGGTGAGGCAATCTGTATCAAGATGGCCGCCCTGGGCTACAAGGTCGTGACGACCTACAGTCCCAGCAACACCAAGGCCACTGAGTGGTTGCAGCATATGAAGGACCTGGGCTTTGAGTTCAACGCTTACCCTTGCGACGTGGCTGATTACGATTCCTGCAAAGCCTGTGTAGACAAAGTGGTGGCGACAGTCGGTCCGGTCGCTGTGCTGGTCAACAACGCCGGCATTACGCGCGACATGACCTTCAAGAAAATGACCAAGGGCGATTGGGACGTGGTGATGAAGACCAATCTCGACAGCGTCTTCAACATGACCAAGCAAGTCATGGATGGCATGACCGAGCGCGGCTGGGGCCGCGTCATCAACATCTCTTCGGTGAACGGCCAAAAGGGCGCTTTCGGTCAAACCAATTATTCGGCCGCCAAGGCCGGCATACACGGCTTTACTAAGGCGCTGGCCCTGGAAGTGGCGAAGAAGGGTGTGACGGTGAACACCATTTCTCCGGGTTACATCGGCACCAAGATGGTGATGGCGATTCCGCAGGAAGTGCTGGATTCCAAAATTCTGCCGCAGATTCCGCAGGGCCGTTTAGGCAAGCCCGAAGAGGTAGCGGGGCTGGTGGCTTACCTGGCCTCGGATGAAGCGGCCTTTGTCATCGGCGCCAATATTTCCATCAACGGTGGCCAGCACATGTATTGATCTATGCGCCGTGTGGCTCACGGCGCGGCGCAAGTTTTATATTTGCAAAGAAAGCGGAGAAAATGTCCAAGAAAGTGGCGCTGGTGACAGGCGGTATGGGTGGTCTCGGCACGGCGATTTGCAAGGCGCTGGCCGACGACGGCTTCAATATGGTGGCGAATTGCCTGCCGGGTTTTGCGCAGAAGGACGAATGGCTGGCGAAGATGCGCGCCGAAGGCTACGACTTTCATGTGGCCGAAGGCGATGTCTCCGACTACGATTCCTGCAAGGCGATGGTGGACAAGCTTACCGCCGAAGTAGGCCCGGTGGACGTGCTGGTGAACAACGCCGGCATCACGCGGGACAGCACCTTTCGCAAGATGCAAAAAATCGATTGGAACATGGTGATCGCCGTAGATCTCAATAGCGTTTTTAATGTCACCCACCAGGTGCTAACAGGCATGGCGGAGCGTGGTTGGGGCCGTGTCATCAATATCTCTTCCGTGAATGGCATCAAAGGCCAGTTCGGTCAGGCGAATTATTCGGCAGCCAAGGCGGGCATACTGGGCTTCACCCGCGCTATCGCCCAAGAAGTGGCGAAGAAGGGCGTTACAGTGAACGCTATCGCCCCCGGCTATATCGCTACGGAAATGGTCATGGCTGTGAAGCCAGAAGTGCGTGAGCAGATCGTCGCGCAGGTGCCCATGGGGCGTCTCGGCAAGCCGGAAGAGATCGGCCATCTGGTGGCCTATCTCGCCTCCGAGCATGCCGCTTACATGACAGGCTCGACGTTGTCCATCAACGGCGGCCTGCATATGAGCTGATACGGAACGTGTCGAGGCCGCGTGTATAATCTTTTGCCTTGGGGGAGGAGCAAGTAATGGCTGAGCAGCAGATGCGACTGATCAAGAAGTATCCGAATCGTCGCTTGTACGACACGAGAGCCAGTTCCTACATCACCCTCTCCGACGTGAAGGAACTGGTGCTCAAGAACGAAGACTTTCAGGTCGTCGATGCAAAAAGCAATGAAGATTTGACGCGCAGCATTCTGTTGCAGATTATCCTCGACGAAGAAGGCGGCGGAATGCCGATGTTAACCCGCGACCTGCTCTCGCAAATGATCCGCTTCTATGGCAACACCATGCAGGGCATGATGGGCAAGTACCTTGAAGGCAACGTCCGCGCCTTCACCGACATGCAAGCCAAGCTGCAAGACCAGGCGCACAGCATTTACGGCGAGAACACGCCGGATAGCAAAGACCTCTGGGCGCAGTTCCTCAACTTCCAGGGTCCGGCCATGCAAGGCATGATGGGTACCTACATGGAGCAGTCCAAGAACATGTTCATGCAGATGCAGGAGCAGGTCGAAACGCAAACCCGCAATATATTTGCCGGCCTGCCATTCCCCAATGTTGGCGGCATCGCCAAGAATGACGCTAAGGCTAGTGCGAAGGCTGGTGATGCTGCCCCCGACAACAGCGCATCCACCCCAGCGCCCGAACCCGAGAAGAAATAATCTGCGGCCAGCGCGGCGTACTGCCCACGCAACTTCCACGCAACTTCCACGCATCTTCCCGCATGTCTCGCCAGAAGGCTCCACCCAAAGTAGGTTTCGTTTCCCTCGGCTGCCCTAAAGCCCTGGTTGATTCAGAACAAATTCTCACGCGCCTGCGCGCCGAAGGCTACGACATCGTGCCCGATTACGACGGCGCCGATCTCGTCGTCGTCAACACCTGCGGCTTCATCGACGCCGCCGTGGCCGAATCGCTGGATGCCATCGGTGAGGCGCTGCATGAAAATGGCCGCGTTATCGTGACCGGCTGTCTTGGCGCTAAGGGCGATGTGGTGATGGCAACGCATCCGCAGGTATTGGCCGTGACCGGCCCGCACGCCACCGAAGAAGTCATGCTGGCGGTGCATCAGCATCTGCCCAAGCCGCACGATCCCTATGTCGATCTGGTGCCGCCGCAAGGCGTGAAACTGACGCCGCGCCATTACGCCTACCTGAAGATTTCGGAAGGCTGCAATCACCGCTGTACGTTTTGCATTATTCCTTCCATGCGCGGTGATCTGGTGAGCCGGCCTATCGCCGACATCATGCGCGAAGCGGAAAACCTCGCCGCCGCCGGCGTGAAGGAACTGCTCATCGTCTCGCAAGACACCAGCGCCTACGGTGTGGACGTCAAATACCGCACCGGTTTCTGGAATGGCAAACCCGTCAAGACCAAGCTTTACGATCTCGCCAAAGCGCTGGGCGAGTTGGGGATCTGGGTGCGGCTGCATTACGTCTATCCCTATCCCAGCGTGGATGAGCTGATTCCGCTGATGGCCGAAGGGAAGATACTGCCTTACCTCGATGTGCCGTTTCAGCATGCGTCGTCGCGAATTCTGAAGCTCATGAAACGTCCGGCCAGCGCCGAGAACAACCTCGAACGCATTCGCGCCTGGCGTGCCATCTGCCCGGATATCACCATACGCAGCACCTTCATCGCCGGCTTCCCCGGCGAGACCGAAGCGGAATTCGAAGAGCTGCTGCAGTTCCTCGAAGAAGCGCGGCTCGATCGTGTCGGCTGCTTCGCCTATTCGCCCGTCGAAGGCGCCACCGCTAACGCCCTGCCGGGCGCGCTGCCTGATGAAGTGCGCGAAGAGCGTCGTCAGCGCCTCATGGAGTTGCAGGAAGACATCAGCACCCAACGCCTGGAACGCCGCATCGATCAGGTCATCCAGGTGCTGGTCGAAGAAGTCGACGAAGAAGGCGCCATCGCGCGCAGCCAGGGCGACGCGCCGGAAATCGACGGCCTGGTGCACATTACCAACGGTGAGCATTTGGAGGTCGGCGAATTCGCCATGGTGCGCGTCACCGACTGCGACGTGCACGATCTCTACGCGGAAGTCGTTCGCGACTGATTATGGCTGATGCCTTGCTGCGGCAGCTCGCCGCCATCGTCGGCGACCAGGCGCTGCTGACGGGCAGCGACATGGCAGCCAGCCTCACCGATTGGCGCGGCCGCTACACCGGTCGCGCGCGCTGCGTCATCAAACCCGCCACCACCGCAGAAGTCGCCGCCGTGGTGGCGCTATGCGCGCAGCAGGGCGTGCCCATGGTGCCGCAGGGGGGCAACACCGGCCTGTGCGGCGGCGCCACGCCGCATGCCACGGGCGATGAGGTGGTCATCAACTTCTCGCGCATGCATCGCATTCGCGCCATCGACGCCGCCAATAACACCATCACCGTCGAAGCCGGCTGCGTGCTGCAAGCCGTGCAGGAAGCAGCGGCCCAGGCCGAGCGGTTCTTTCCACTTTCGCTGGCGGCGGAGGGCAGTTGTCAGATCGGCGGCAATCTTTCTACCAACGCCGGTGGCGTCAACGTACTGCGCTACGGCAACATGCGCGAGCTGGTACTGGGCCTCGAAGCCGTGCTGCCGGACGGCCGCATTTGGCACGGCCTGCGCGGCCTGCGCAAGGACAACACCGGCTATGATTTGAAGCAGCTTTTCATCGGCGCCGAAGGCACGCTGGGCTTTATCACTGCCGCCGTGCTGAAACTTTTCCCTGTGCCGCGCCACACCGCCACCGCGTGGGTCGCACTAAACGATCCGGCTGCCGCGGTCGCCCTGCTCGCGCAGTTGCGCGGCGCTTGCGGCGAACGCGTTAGCGGTTTCGAGATCGTCGGCCGTGCGGCGCTTGATCTCGTGCTCAAGCACATTCCAAATTCGCATGATCCGCTGTCGCAAAGCGCGCCCTGGTATGTGCTCGTCGAGCTCACCGATACGCTACCCAATTTCGATTTGCTCGGCGCGCTGGAGGACCTGCTCGCCGAGCAGATCGCAGCGCATCGCGTCGTTGACGCGGCGATTGCGCAAGACCTAGCGCAGCGGCAAGCGCTGTGGTGGCTGCGTGAGAGTATTTCGGAAGCGCAGCGCATCGAAGGTGTCAGCATCAAGCACGACATCGCCGTGCCGGTGTCGCGCATTGCAGAATTCCTCGCCTGCGCCGACGAAGCGTTGCGCCACACCTTTCCCGACGTGCGCATCGTCGCCTTCGGCCACATCGGCGACGGCAATCTGCATTACAACCTCTCCAAGCCGCAGACGATCACCAATGCCGAGTTTATCGCCGCCTCGCCAGCGGCGAATCGCATCGTGCACGACGTTGTCGCCGGTCTCGACGGTTCCATCTCCGCCGAACACGGCATAGGCCAGTTGAAGCGCGCGGAACTGGCGCACTATAAAAGCGCAGTGGAACTGGATATCATGCGTGCCATCAAGCACTCGCTCGACCCGCGTGACCTAATGAACCCCGGCAAACTCTTTTGAGGTCAGTTGGCTTTACAAGCCTTTTCCCCCTCCGTATAATGCGCGCTCCTCTGTGGGGGTATAGCTCAGCTGGGAGAGCGCTTGCATGGCATGCAAGAGGTCAGCGGTTCGATCCCGCTTACCTCCACCACAAGACACATAAGTCCGTTCTAGTCTGTCTAGTTTCGGGTCCCCATCGTCTAGAGGCCTAGGACATCGCCCTTTCACGGCGGTAACCGGGGTTCGAATCCCCGTGGGGACGCCATTATAATCAAGGGGTTAAAGGGCCGCTCGGCCCTTTTATCTCGTCCGTGTCAACGACGTGTCAACACTAGAACGCGGCTTGTCGGTTGGTTGCCAAGCCGGAAGGGGTAGGCATTGGCCCGACTTCAGCGTTCGATGTCCTTGGCCATTTCGAAGCCAACACCTTCTTTTACGCTTCGTATTTTCGCCACAACCTTAAATCCGCGTCTTTCATAAAGGCTTATTGCCCTCTTATTTTTAGCCAACACCTTTAGCGTTAATCGAGATAGTTTTGTGCTCTGGATGGCGTACTGCTCTGCCTTCACCAGCAACTGTTTCCCAATCCCTTTACGTTGCCATGTTGGTTTGACGTAAATCTCAAACTCGCCATCACCGATCTGGGTTAGAGATTTGCTGGCGTGTAGCCGCAAGTACCCAATAATTTCCCCTTCGCGCGGTGCGACAAAAAAGATTCGATCCTCAACTTTGACAATAGAGTCAACGTCGAAGTCGGTCGGCGGATGGAATGAATCGGGATCTTCCCTGATTTCGCGATTCACCGCGTTGATCCCATCAAGATCGCTTGCCTCTGCAATCCGAATTTCAACATTCGTCACAATGTTTTCCGCCTCCTTTCTGTCATCATGACATAGCTGTCGGTTCAACACTCAACCGTTCGATGTGATCCTGTAAGCTTTTCGTTGAGTACTTAACGAAGGCAAAACCATGACATCAGGTAAGAAGAACAATGTACTCGAAGGCATCAAGAAAGAGCAACTG
>JAYUNL010000066.1:0-7264 GCA_043761745.1 Rhodocyclaceae bacterium | reverse complement strand
CACGCGTATTTAGCCAGCATCGGATTTCGCCGCGTGGGCAGCAAAGCTGCCCACCCTACACAGACTGCATAAACTCTCGTACGCATGACGCAATGACTGATTTGTCCGCTGGCGGCGCTTCGCTGTTGCACCACCTCCAAACTCGCGGCATCAAGCCCGACGCGGCGCAGCGCGCGGCCTTGTCGCGCTTGCAGACCCTTCATGATGAATTGATGGCCTTCAAGCATGCGCGGCGCAATGCCTTGCGCAAGCTGGTGGTGCGGCCGGATGTGCCGCGCGGTGTTTATCTGTGGGGTGGCGTCGGTCGCGGCAAGAGCCTGCTTATGGACAACTTCTACGAGTCGCTACCTTACAAGCGCAAGCGGCGCGTGCATTTCCATGCCTTCATGCGCGAGGTGCACGAGCGGCTCAAGGAATTCAAGCAGGAAGACGATCCGCTCGCCAAAGTTGCTGAGCGCATCGCCCGCGATACGCGGTTGTTGTGCTTCGACGAATTTCACGTCTCGGACATCGCCGACGCCATGATGCTCGGACGCTTGCTTGAAGCGCTGTTCGAGCGCAGCGTGGTGTTCTGCCTCACGTCCAACTATGCGCCGGACGGGCTTTACCCCAACGGCCTACAGCGGCAGAACTTTCTGGCTACCATTGCGCTCATCAAGCAAATGCTGGACGTAATGGAAGTGGACAGCGGCGTCGACTACCGCCTGCGCACGCTGGAGAAGGTCGAGGTTTATCACGTGCCGGCGGATGCCGAAGGCGAAGCACGGCTGGCGGCAACCTTTACGGAACTCGCCGGTGGCGAAGGGCAGGGCGGCAGTATTGTCGTGTTGGATCGCAAGCTGCCGGTGAAGCGGCGCGGCGGCGGTGTCGCGTGGTTCGACTTTGCGACGCTCTGCGGCGGGCCGCGCTCGCAAAACGATTACCTCGACATTGCCCGCGGTTACCACACTGTGCTGCTCTCCGGCATTCCGCGCATGACGCGCGACATGGCCAACGAAGCACGCCGCTTCACCTGGCTGGTGGATATTTTCTACGATCACAAGGTCAAGCTCATCATGACCGCCGCTTGCGAGGCTGACGAGCTCTACCGCGAAGGCGTGCAAGCCGGCGAGTTTTTCCGTACAGTGAGCCGCTTGGTCGAAATGCGCTCGCGCGAGTATCTTTCGGCGGCGCATCGCAGCGACTGAATTACAGGAGCCTCACATGAAACGCCTGCTCGCCATTTTGCTGCTGGTTGGCTACGTTGGCCTGAGCCACGCGCAGCAGTCGCTCGAAGTCATCAAGCTGTATTACCGCACGGCGGAACAGGTGCTGCCGCAAATTCGTCCCTTCCTGGAACCGGGCGGCGCGCTGTCGGGTATGAATAATCAAATTTTTCTGCGTACATCGCCGGCCAATCGGCAACAGATCAAGGAATTGCTTGCGTCCTTGGATGTGCGGCCGCGGCGTCTTCTGATCACTGTGCGCCAGGATGGTGAGCGCAGTGGCGCCACCCAAGCTGCGGAGGTGTCCGGCAGTATCGCCTCAGGCAATGGGCGCATCACGCAGCCGGCCAGCCGCGATTCCCGTGTCACCAGTGGCGGCACGGTGGATATCCGGCGCGGCGACGATGTGCTGCGTGGCAAGGTCAGCGAGACACGTGGCAACGTGAGCGAGCGCAGCTCGCAGCAAGTGCAGGTCATCGAAGGCGGCAAGGCCTTTATCAATGTCGGCGTTTCGGTGCCGGTGCCGCTGCACCAGGTTGTGCTGACGCCCACCGGCGCCATCGTTTCCGACACGGTCGTTTATCGCGACATCGGCACCGGCTTCTACGCCCAGCCGCAACTTGCCGGCGATACCGTCACCCTGGAAATCAGCCCGACGCACGACACACCGGCCGATCTGGGCCCCGGCAGCGCCAACGTGCAGCGCATTAGTACCACCGTCTCCGCCCGTCTCGGTGAATGGATGGAAATCGGCGGCGTGACTCAGGAACAAAGCGCCGAGCAGAGCGGCAATCTGCGCAACTCGACCCGTAGCGGAACGGATGCGCGGCGGGTGTTGCTGAAGGTTGACGAACTGCGCTGAGCTCAGTCAGGGGAAAGAGGGCGCGTGCTAAGATTGGCCCATCAGCCCGACTCCTGAAATGCCCGATATTTCCCCTGTCTTCGAAGCCGACGGCGCGCTGGCTCGCGCCATTCCCGGCTACCGCGTGCGTCCGCAACAGATCGAGATGGCCGAGCGCATCGCCGCCGCGATAGCGCGGCATGGCGTGCTGGTGGCCGAGGCCGGCACGGGCACCGGCAAGACCTTCGCTTATCTCGTTCCGGCGCTCGCTTCGGGTGGCAAGGTGATTATTTCGACCGGCACCAAAACTCTGCAGGACCAGCTTTTTCAGCGCGATCTGCCCATGGTGCGCGACGCGCTCAAGGCGCCGGCCACCATCGCGCTGTTGAAGGGGCGCGCCAACTACGTCTGTCACTACCATCTGGAACGGGCGCGTCAGGATGGACGCTTTACCAGTCGCGAGGACGCCGGCCATATCCATCGCATCGGCCGCTTCGCCATGACCACAAAATCCGGCGACAAGGCTGAATGTGCCGAGGTGCCGGAAGACTCAACCGTCTGGTTGGCGGCGACGTCCACGCGCGACAATTGCCTCGGTCAGGATTGCCCCAATGTTAAGGATTGCTTCGTCTTGAACGCGCGGCGCGAGGCGCAGGCGGCGGATGTGGTGGTGGTGAATCATCATCTCTTCTTCGCCGATGTCATGTTGCGCGACGAGGGCCTGGCCGAGTTGCTGCCGGCCTGCAACACGGTGATCTTCGACGAGGCGCACCAATTACCTGAGACGGCCAGTCTGTTTTTTGGCGAGAGTGTGTCAACCGCTCAACTCATCGAATTGGCGCGCGATGCACGAACCGAAGCCCTCGCCGCCGCACCGGATTTCGTCGCCCTACTGGATGGCGCACGCCAGCTTGAAAAAGTGGCACGTGATTTGCGCCTGGCCGTTACGGGTGAAAATGCGCGCTTCTCTCTCGCGCAGTTGGAGCGTGGTTTTGACGAGACGCTGCAAACGGTGAGCGATGAGCTAACGCATTTTGGCGCCGTGCTGGAAG
The DNA here is from genome assembly GCA_043761745.1 of Rhodocyclaceae bacterium. Lineage (GTDB taxonomy): Bacteria > Pseudomonadota > Gammaproteobacteria > Burkholderiales > Rhodocyclaceae > Desulfobacillus. The sequence continues at coordinate 4,166 of JAYUNL010000066.1, read as the reverse complement.
CGCAAGCCGAGCGTTCCGAAGGCCTGGAGAATTGCTGGCAGCGCGCGCAGGAAATGGCGGCGCGCCTCAAGCGCTGGCGCGCGCCGGACGACGCCGGCATGGTGCGCTGGGTGGAGGTGTTCAACCAGGCGCTGTCGCTCAATGCCACGCCGCTGTTCATTGCGGATATTTTTCGGCGTCAGATGGAAGGCCATCCGCGCGCCTGGATATTTACTTCCGCCACCCTCGCCGTCGAGAGCGATTTCAGTCACTACTGCAACGAGCTTGGGCTAATAGGCCGGAAAGCCAATAAGGACGCCACTCCCCAGGCATCGCTAGAAACCGAGACAGGTTGCTGGGGCAGCCCCTTCAACTATGCCGAGCAGGCTGTGCTCTACGTGCCGCAAGACATGCCCGACCCCAATAGCCGCGAATACCACGACGCGGTGGTTGCGGCGATCTGGCCGGTGATTCACGCCTCACGTGGTCGCGCCTTCGTGCTGTGCACCTCGCTGCGCGCCATGCGGCGCATCCACGAGTTGCTCGCCGCGCGTTTCGCCGCCGAGAAATTCGATCATCCGTTGCTGTTGCAGGGCGAAGGTTCGAAGAGCGAATTACTCTCGCGCTTCCGCCACCTCGGCAATGCGGTGCTGGTGGCGAGCCAGAGCTTTTGGGAAGGCGTGGATGTGCGCGGTGAGGCGCTGTCACTGGTGGTGATCGACAAGCTGCCCTTCGCACCGCCGGACGATCCCGTGCTGTCAGCGCGCATCGAATACCTGAAAAAAGAAGGCCGCAATGCGTTCATGGAATACCAGTTGCCGCGCGCCGTCATCAGCGTCAAGCAGGGTGCGGGGCGGCTGATTCGTGACGAGGAAGATCGCGGCGTGCTCATGATCTGCGACCCGCGCCTGATCGGTAAGCCCTACGGCAAACGCGTCTGGCGCTCGCTGCCGCCGATGCGGCGTACGCGGGAATTGCAGGACGTGCTGGATTTCTTCGCGGCGGAGCGCGAAACATCGCAGTGCTAACATTGGGCGAGATCCGGAAACCACGCATGCAGCCGCCCATGAAGCCAAACTGTCACTTCGTCGCGGAACAGCTTAATCGCGATTGCCAGTGTGTGACGCTGGATCGCCAAGCGCTGCGAACCGCTTTGCAGCGCGGCGAGGCGGGCGCTGACCTGTTTCGTATGATTGAGGAAGGACGCCCGCATCTCTTCTCGGATTCGGCGGTGTTTCTCGATGAAAACTGTATTCGGCGTATGGCGGAAGTCATCGCCGCCGTTGAGCGGGTGGTGGCGCTGTCGGCTTGGGCAGCGCGGGTGTTAGCCTGGGCGCCACTGAGCGCGCACCACATCCCGAAAGCGGCCGGCGTGTTTCTCGGCTACGATTTCCATCAGGGCAGTTCGGGGCCGCAACTCATCGAGATCAACACCAATGCCGGTGGCGCGCTGCTCAACGCCGCGTTGGCGCAGGCGCAACAAGCTTGCTGCGTCGAAATGGCGGCGGCGCTGCCCGGCAGTAACGGCGCGGAGACGCTGGAGAAAAATTTCTTCAATATGTTTCTCGCCGAGTGGCGCGCCGAGCGAAACACTGCGACCTTGCAGCGCATCGCCATCGTCGACACGCAGCCCGAGCAACAGTATCTCTATCCCGAATTTGTACTATTCAAAAAACTCTTCGAGCGGCACGGTATTGAAGCGGTCATTGTCGATCCCACCATGCTGCGCTTCGAGGACGACGCGCTATGGCTGGAGGGCCACGACAAGCAGCGCATTGATCTGGTCTATAACCGGCTTACCGATTTCAGTTTGGCGTTGCCCGAGCACAGCGCGCTACGCGACGCCTGGCGGGCCGGGGCGGTGGTGCTAACGCCGCATCCACGTGCCCATGCGCTTTACGCCGACAAGCGCAATCTCGCCCTGCTGACCGACGAGACTGTTTTGCGTGAGCTGGGTGTCGACGACCAAACCCGGGCCATCTTGCTGGAGGGCATTCCACACACCGAGATCGTCGGACGCGGCGCAGCCGAGTCTTTGTGGCTGCGCAGGAAACAGTTATTCTTCAAGCCCGCCGCCGGCTATGGCAGCAAGGCGGCTTATCGCGGCGACAAGCTGACGCGGCGCGTCTTTGAGGAAATCCTGCAAGGCGAGTACGTCGCCCAGGCGCTGGTGCCGCCGTCGGAGCGGCGCCTCGACGTGGGCGAAGAAACCGTGGGCCTCAAGCTGGATGTGCGCAATTATGTGTATTGCGGTCGCGTGCAATTGGTGACGGCGCGCTTGTATCAGGGACAGACCACCAATTTCCGCACGCCCGGCGGCGGCTTTGCGCCGGTGCTGACAATACCGTGCGTAACAAGATGAAAAGGTCTATGAAAGCATTCGGCTTTGCAGGTTATAGCGGCAGTGGCAAGACGACACTGATCGAGCAGCTGATCCCACGTTTCGTGATGGAGGGCCTGAAGGTCTCGCTCATCAAGCACGCCCACCACGGCTTTGATATCGATCGGCCCGGCAAGGATTCCTATCGTCATCGCGAGGCCGGTTGCAGCGAGGTGCTGTTGAGCTCGGATCGACGCTGGATCATGATGCACGAACTGCGCGGCGCGCCGGAGCCGACGTTGGAAGAGCTGCTGGCGTTGCTGTCACCCTGCGATATCGCGCTGGTCGAAGGCTACAAGACCAATGAGATCATCCCCAAACTGGAAGTGCATCGGCCTGCGCATGGCAAGCCGCTGCTGAGTCCGGAGCATCCCAATATCGTGGCGGTGGCGACGGATGCGCCGGTCGACACGAATCTGCCGCTCTTGGATATCAACGACCCGGATGCCATCGCGGCATTCATCATGCGTCATCTGGATTTGAAAAAGTGAGGAGCGATGAGCCAAGGCATGCTTAGTTTCGAGGAAGCGCTGGCGCAACTGCTGCTTGGCGCGAAGCCCATCACGGCCATCGAACATGTCGATACCCTTTTCGCCTGCGGCCGCGTGCTCGCTGCCCATCAGCGCAGCGCCATCAACGTGCCGCCGCTGGATAATACCTCCATGGATGGGTATGCGCTGCGCAGCGCCGATGTGCCCGCGGCCGGTACGCGTTTGCCTGTTTCGCAACGCATTCCGGCGGGCACGGTGGGGGCGCCGCTCAAGCCGGGCACGGCTGCGCGCATTTTCACCGGTGCGCCGGTGCCGGCCGGCGCGGATGCCGTGGTGATGCAGGAGCTCTGCGAGCATGCGGCCGGAGAAGATAACGCGGTCGTCATTAACCACGTACCCAAGGCGGGCGAATGGGTGCGTCGCGTCGGCGAAGACATCCGCGCCGGCGCCGAAATCCTCGCCGCTGGCACGCGCCTGCGGCCGCAGGAAGTTGGGCTGGCCGCCTCGGTGGGGCTGGCGCAATTGCCGGTGTTTCGCCGCCTGCGCGTGGCCGTGTTGTTCACTGGCGACGAACTCGTCATGCCGGGCGAGACCTTGCCCGACGGCGCCATCTACAATTCCAACCGCTACACGCTGCGCGGCCTGCTGGAACAACTCGGATGCGAAGTGCAGGATTTCGGCATTGTGCCGGACCAGCTCGACGCCACGCGCGCCGTACTGCGTCGTGCCGCCGAGACTGCCGATCTCATCATCACCAGCGGCGGCGTCTCGGTGGGCGAAGAGGATCACGTCAAACCGGCGGTGCAGGCCGAGGGCGAATTGAATCTGTGGAAGATCGCCATCAAGCCGGGCAAGCCGCTGGCCTTCGGCCGCGTCGGCAAGAGCGCGTTCATCGGCCTGCCGGGCAATCCGGTCTCAGGCTTCGTGACCTTTCTCATGCTGGTGCGGCCTTTCATCCTGGCCGCCCAGGGTGCCCACCTAGCCGCGCCGCGCGGCGTCATGCTGCGCGCCGATTTTGACTGGCCCAAGCCCGATCCGCGCCGCGAATTTTTGCGTGCCCGTATCAATGCGGAAGGTGGTCTCGATAACTACCCGAATCAAAGTTCCGCCGTGCTCACCTCCACCGTCTGGGCCGACGGCCTCATCGACAACCCGCCGGGGCATGCGATTACGCGCGGCGATGCGGTGTGGTTTTTGCCGTTTGCGGAGTTGCTTTATTAGATTCTTTGCCGCGGATTAGTAAGGATGAGCGCGGATGAACGCGGATTAAAGCGGGGTTGGGTGGGCAGCTTCGCTGCCCACGCGGAAGCTGATCG
>JAYUNL010000065.1:0-1813 GCA_043761745.1 Rhodocyclaceae bacterium | reverse complement strand
GATTGATGGAGCAAGAAGCGGTTCGCTGCCGAGGCGAGCAATCCGACCGAGTCGAGATAAAATGATTTGACGACGCGAAGGTTTGAAGGAGTCAACGCTTCCAGATCCCGGGCGGTGTACCGCCGGTAATGGCCGATGGCTTCATCGAACCGGCTGAAGAGCCATTCGTGCGCCGGCGAGAGCGCGATCAGGCGGCCGCCTTGGGCAAGATGCTTCGCCGCCTGCTCCAATTCTGCGCGGTCCTGCTCAATGTGTTCCAGCACGTCGATATACAAAATCGTGTCGAACACTTCAGCCGTCTCCAGAGATGCGACCGTCCCGGTGCGCACTTCAGGCGCTTGCGAATTGGAGGGCGCTGCCAGTTTCCGGTGGAGCGCCGCCACCAGTTGCGGGTCGGGTTCCAGGCAAAGCCAGCGTCCCTGCGCGCCGTTGCGTAAGAGCAATGTGTTTGCGCCCATGCCCGCGCCTACTTCCAGGACCGAACCACGGATATAAGAGCGCAGCCGCGAGGCCCAATACGCCTTCCAGTGATGCGCTTGGGCGAACAATTCCAGTTCGCACCCGACATAGGTGTGTTCACTCATTGGCGGCAGGCCGGGAATCCGCGGCTCTAGCTGTAGCCGCCGACGTGAGGAGGCCGATTGGCGTCTCGATTGTTAGGTCCGCCTCCTCAGCTCGGCGGCCCCCAGGTTTCCCCGCGTGGAAAATACTTACGACCGTATTATTGATCGGCGACAGGTCATGGACGCCTTCCACGAACAACCGGTAATCGCGTACCGGAATAAAATCGAGGCTGTTTCGTTGCGCCAAAAAGCCGAGCGTCAGCGAAAAGGAACCAAGCGCCAGACACAGAGCGACCACCAGCAAACCACTCACAATATAAGGCGTCCAAGCCGGCATCGCGAGATTGGGACAAAACTTCGCGGCGAAGGTCAGCACCAACACCGTGCCGCAGGCACCCGCGAAGAGGCAGACGGTGATCAGCAGACGCACGGCCACGACTTCGATGAACACGGAGATCGCCTGCAAGCCATGAATGACCAAGGCGACAAAATTCATTTTGGATTTTCCGCTGTAGCGTGCCCCGCGCACGGTCGGAACCATCGCGCGGGGTAATCGGGCCTGGAAAATGGCGGCGGCGTAATGATTCCACAGGGCCGGCATTGTCACCAGCGCAGCCAGGCGTCCCGCAGGCACCACGCTGAAGTTCCCCACCCGCACCCGAATGCCCGTCAAAACCCAATGAAGAAGTTGATAGAATCGGTAGAAGGCCTGGAAGAGAGTTGATTCGCTGCGCCGGGTGCGCTCCGCAAAAACGATGCGTTCCCCGGCTTCCTCACGGCAGCGACCCACGAGGGCGGCCGCATCCTCTGGCCGGTCTTCGCCATCGGCATCCATTACCAGCATGGCGTCACCAGAGATGTGCTCATGCACATAGGCGGTGCCGAGAGCAATGGCGCGCTGATGCCCTACGTTCCGGCGCAGGCGCAGCACCTCGACTTGCGAGTGGGCGGTTGCCTGAAGCTGTTGGACGAGCGGAACGGGCGAGCCATCATCTACGAACAGAACCCTGAGTTCCACATCGGAGCCCGAGAAGGTTCGTTCCAAATCTTCCAACAACTGCGCCGCTGCCGCCGCATCGTCATAGACGGGGGCGACGACAACCAGTTTGTAGGTCTTGGTTTGGCGGATAGCCGGCACTGCCCCTCCAACTGAGCAGAAATGGTACCGGGTCCAGAATCAGTTCACCAGGCGTCGCGCTGTCGCCAGGGTATCAATTTCCACAGGCGATTTAACGCCCACTACGACGCAG
>JAYUNL010000064.1:0-4153 GCA_043761745.1 Rhodocyclaceae bacterium | reverse complement strand
AGCCTTTGTCAGATTGTCGGAGCGATTCCGCCCCAGCGCGGCAAAGATGCAGCGGACGGATTGCCGTCGCTTGAGAACGGCGAAAGGCTGTGCGAGGCGTTTGAGCTGCTGAAAGAGTGGGTGCCGAGCGCCAAGATCGAATTCGAGCAGGCGGTGTTGTTGGCCAGCGGCGTGGTGGCAGAGAAGTCTGTCACGCTGACGCTTTGCGCCACCTGTGATGCTCCACTGCTCATCGACAAAATGGGATCGGGCAGGTCAACGTGCTCGTATTGTCGGCGGCGTGCGCCAAAGGCTGCTTCGCCCGACTAGTCAAATTCGTAGCGAACTGCAGCCGTCGGGTACGCATTGAACTCGACCAGAAGCGGTCGGTGAGCCGATAGAACGCGGCACCACAATTAGTACGGTCGCCATTAGCGTCGCTGACTCCATAACTCCGAACCCGCAGATTCGATTGCCAGCGATCACCGCACCTTGATTATTCAAGTATTCTGTTGAATACTTGTCGAATGACTGAATCAGCCAGACTGTTCAAAGACGCCCTGTACAGCCAGCTAGCTAGAGTCGGGAAAGCGATCTCTGCGCCTACCCGGATTGAGTTGCTGGAGCTTCTGTGCCAGGGACCCAGAACTGTTGAAGCGATCGCGGGCCAGGTCGGTATTAGCGTGGCCAACGCGTCACAACACCTGCGCATTTTGCACGCCGCGCGGTTGGTGGAGGCCGAGAAGCGCGGTCTTTTCGTGCAGTACCGGGTCGCCGACGAGCGCGTATTTGCTTTTTTGCACGGTACGCGTGAGCTCGCTAACGCGCGACTGGTCGAGATCAGGGAAATCACCGCGACCTATCTCAAAAGTCGAAACGCGCTGGAACAGATTTCGGGAGCAGAGTTGATTCGACGCGTCAAAGAAGGGCGTGTCACCGTACTGGATGTCAGACCGGTCGAGGAGTACCGCGCCGGCCACATCCCAGACTCGTTGTCGGTACCGCTGGGTGACCTCAAGGGGCGCCTAGCGGAATTGCCAAAAGGCCGCGACATCGTCGCCTATTGTCGAGGCCCGTATTGCGTCATGGCGATCGCGGCCGTTCGCATTCTTCGCAATGCAGGACTAAACGCCTTTCGGATGGAGCACGGCGTGATCGAATGGCGAGCTCGCGGTTGGCGCATCGACAAAATCCGGACACTAGCGTCTGCACAGCAAGGCCGCGTGTGATCCGCACGCACAGTTTGACTGCTTCGTACGGGACGACAGCCAGCAATGACCGCCATGAACTTGTAGCTGACGCTCCCACCGACAAGGGGGGTGCGGGCGCCGGTTTTGGGGCTCACGAACTCTTGGAAGCCTCCCTGGCGGTGTGCATCAACATGGCGGTGCGCATGTTTGCCGTCGAGAATTCTATTGCGCTGCATGGTGTTTCTACGCGTGTGTCACTAAGTCGCACCGATCCCGACATTACCCGCTTCGAGTACCGCCTCGAGCTGGTTGGCCCACTCACCGACGATCAGCGGAAACGACTCGAAGCCGCCGCCGGCAACTGCCCAGTGCGACAGACACTCTCGAAGCGCATCGAATTCCAGGCACAGCCATGAACATCTATCGCTCACCCCTGCATCATGGGTTGGCGTCAGGCACTGGGGAGCGGCCCGTATGATCTTCAAGCCGTATTACTACTTTGAGACGGGTTGTGCAGCCTATCTATTGGGTTGCGGAAGTCTCGGAAAATGCGCCATCGTCGACGCGCATGCCCATGACCTCGAGGCGTACATCGCCTTTGCAACCACGAAGGGCATGCAGATCACTTATGTTATCGACACACACATCCACGCTGACCATCGCTCCGGTGGAGCAGCGCTGGCACGATCAACGGGCGCTGCCTATTGCTTGCACGAGTCTGCGGATGTGGCGCTCCCATTCACACCGTTACGCGACCGGCAGGAAATCGAGCTCGGCAATACACGCGCCACAGTTCTACACACGCCCGGCCACACGCCGGAAAGTATCTGCCTGCTGGTCACAGACCTCAGGCGGGGAATCGAGCCATGGTTTGTGCTCACCGGCGACACACTGTTTGTCGGAGCGGTGGGACGGCCGGATCTGCCTGGCCATGCAAGGGAAAATGCGGGCCAATTGTACGACAGCATCCACACCAAGCTGTTGACACTGCCCGATGGCCTCGAACTCTTTCCGGGTCACTTTGCCGGTTCTGCGTGCGGCGCCGGGATGAGCGGCAAGCCGTCGAGTACCTTGGCGTTTGAGAAGCGCTGGAATCCGCTGCTGGCGGGTTCACGAGAGCAATTCATCGATGCGCTCGTGGACGTACCACCCAAGCCCGCGGAGATGCAGCACATACTGCAGGTTAATCAAGGCCGCGCCTAGTGCCCGCGATCTCGTCGGTGCAACTGGGATTGCGCGAGAATCGCGCGCAGTTCTCGTTGCTGGTGCTGGTGAATGCCTTTGTCGGCGCGATGATCGGAATGGAGCGTTCCATATTGCCGGCCATCGCCGAACAGGACTTTCACTTGGTGGCTCGAACAGCAGTCCTATCTTTCATTGTTGTTTTCGGCCTCACCAAAGCCTGCACCAACTATCTGGCAGGCACTTTTTCGGATCTGGTTGGTCGAAAGAATGTGCTGGTGGGTGGGTGGCTCGTCGCAGCACCGGTGCCGTTTTTGTTGATGTGGGCCCCCACGTGGGCCTGGATACTTGCAGCCAATGTATTGCTGGGTATTAGCCAGGGCCTCACGTGGTCCACGACGGTCATCATGAAGATCGACCTCGTCGGAGCCAAGAATCGCGGCCTGGCTATGGGGCTCAACGAATTCTCTGGCTATGTCGCCGTCGCCGGCAGCGCATTGGCCACGGGGTACCTGGCGGCGCACTACGGGTTACGACCTGAACCTTTCTATCCCGGCGTTCTGTTTGTAGTGTGCGGATTGGGGCTGTCGGCGCTGGTCATTCGCGAGACTCAACATCATGTCGCGGCCGAGAGCGCGGCACGTGTGGGATCGTCGCCAGTACAAATGCCGACCCGACGCGAAATCTTTTGGCGAACGACCTTCGTGGACAAGAATCTCTCAAGTGTCACCCAAGCCGGCTTGGTGAATAATCTCAATGACGGAATGGCGTGGGGGCTCTTCCCGCTGTACTTTGCCGCAGCAGGTCTGTCTCTCAATAAAATTGGGATGCTGGCTGCCCTCTACCCTGCGACCTGGGGTATCGCACAGCTGTTCACCGGGGCGTGGTCCGACTATGTGGGGCGAAAGTGGTTGATCGCCGTCGGTATGTGGGTTCAGGCGACTGGCATCGCAACGGTTATTGCGCTGAACGACTTCAATGGATTCGCCCTCGGTGCCGTGCTGCTCGGCATCGGTACGGCCATGGTGTATCCGACCTTATTGGCAGCAATCGGTGATGTCGCGCATCCGGCGTGGCGGGCTTCATCCGTGGGTGTCTATCGATTCTGGCGCGATCTGGGTTACGCGATCGGCGCCATATTCGCGGGACTGGCGGCGGATGCTGTCGGACTCGCAGGCGCGATGTGGATGGTGGCGGCACTGACCTGTTTGTCAGGCGTTTTTGCGGCGTTGCGGATGACTGAGACCCTACCGCGCGCTGCCAAGATCGGCGCATAGGCGATGCCGGCCGACAATCCCATTTACCTCGATCACAACGCGACGACGCCACTTCTACCGGAAGTCGTGGACGCTATGTTGCCCTACCTGAGAGAGCACTTCGGCAATCCTTCGAGCGGACACGTTTTCGGTCAGCGCACGCGCGACGCGATTGAACGAGCACGCAACCAAGTCGCTGCACTTCTCGGTTGCGACGCCGATCAGATCATATTTACCTCCGGGGGCACCGAGGCCAACAATCTCGCCATTCGGGGAGCGATGGCGAAGTGCGTTCGCAGGCATGTCGTGACTTCGGTGATTGAACACCCGGCGACCGCGCGCCCCGTCGATTGGCTCGAGCGACACGGCTGCACTGTGACTCGCGTTCCGGTCGATGCAGATGGCCGCACCCGAGTAGATGACCTAGCGGCGGCGGCGACGGAAGGCGTCGCGCTCGTGACTCTCATGCACTCGAACAACGAGACAGGAGTCCTGCAGCCAATTCAGGAAGCCGCCCGGTGGGCACATCACGTAGGTGCCCTGATG
>JAYUNL010000063.1:0-2083 GCA_043761745.1 Rhodocyclaceae bacterium | reverse complement strand
GTCAGCAGCGCGCCGATGCCGAGATATTTCGATGCAACGACCTGACGGATGCTCGCAACCTGCGCCCAGAACGGGCGGGGAAACTCGAACTTGAAGGCTTCCGGATTGGCGTAGATCGCGATGTTCATCTCCGGCACCGCTTCGGCGACATCCTTGTAGAATTGCACGGCGACATCCACACTGGGCGCACACCACATCGGGATGCCCAGCATTGTGCCGTCTGCCCCGACATCGTGCGCGAAGCGCGTCTGCACGATGGTATCGCGCGTGTTTAGCGCGGTCGTTCCCACGAATACCGGAACCCGGCCCCCGGCCGCCTCGACCAGCGTCGCCATGAAAGCCTTCTTTTCCGCCCAAGTGAGGGTTGCGCATTCGCCCAGTGAGCCCATGCTCAGGATGCCATCGACGCCAGCCTTGATGAGGCCGTCGACCGCACGCGCTGTCTCGTCGAGGTCAACCGTATCCGTAGCGCGCCAGTCGCTCGCACCGGGCTTCGCCGGCGTGGGAACGATAGACCATGCGCCTTTGATGTCGCCCGGCTCCAGCAGCCCCTTGGATCCCATCAACGATTCCCTTGTGGCTTTACCGCTTGCTCGTAGTCGAATGCGTCCAGCCCATAGCCCGTCGCGCCAACCCGGTGTCCAAAGATATCGGTTACGGCATATTCGTCCTGCGCCGGGGTGGCACGCGCGCCCCACCCGAGCTCGAGCAGCCATGCCGATGGCGTGGCCATATAGAACGTCAGCGCTGTGTCATTCGAATGCTTGCCCAGATGCATCGCGATGTCGATTTTATTTCGCTGCACCAGATCGTAGGCAATGCCCAGATCGTCGAGATGGGTGTATTCGAGCATCAGATGATTGATCCGCTTCGGCATCGGGGCGAGACCGAATGCCAATGAATGCTGGCGGTCGTTGCAGTGCATGAAGACCGGAGTCGTTCGCGTGCCGTCCGGTCGACTGAACCTTGCGTCGAGCGATCCTTCGAGTCCGAGCAATCGGTAAAAATCGTAAGCCGCGTCGATATCGTCTTCGCGCAGGATCAGGTGTCCCATTCCCTGGGTACCGGTGACGAACCGGCCGTGCAGTCCTCGTCCCGGGCGAAACGGCCTGTGCGCGTCGATTTGCGGGCCGTAAAAAATCTCGGTCGGGTTTCCACCCGGATCCGTCAATTTGAGCAACCCGAGAACGCGCCGCTCCTCAGCCTCTTCCTTGCCTCCCACTTTGAACTCGATGCCCGCATCGCTCAGCCGCCTCGCCATCGCATCGAGATCGTCCGCGCAGCCGACGCGCCAGCCCACGTACATGAGATCATCTTCGCCATTGACATGAACGGCGATCCGATGGTGCCAGTTGTCCAGGCGAAGATAGAAGCGGTCCTGCTCTGCCTCGTCGGAAACTTCCATGCCGACTATCTCGGCGGCATACCTTTTCCAGGCTTCGCCATCCTTGACGCCGATGCCTGCATAGCTGAGCTCCGTGACCTGCGGAATCTGGTTCTCCATCGCTTTCCTACCCGGCCCGTTTGATGAAAAGATCGAGGTCCGGAAATGCAACGGCGTGAACAGATTCGCCGCAAGCTGCCATGGTCTCTGCGCCTAGAAAAAAGTGGTCACGTTCTTGGCCAGCAGCACGCTCTGGTCAAGGACCACTCTGCGGCTGGCGATCTGCCACGTGTCCTCGACACGGCGCAGCACGTCCCGTCGGGCACCTACGTAAAGATTCCACTCGGTCTCTCTGCGGTTCTGATAGACCAGGAAGTTGGAACAGACCTTGAGTTCCGACTCCGAAGCGCCTGCCGTGACTTCGACATTGTTGACCATGTGGCGCGTGCGCGACGGCGGGTCCTCTGACCACGCCATGCCGGTATCCAGGCGCGCAATGCGTCTGCTAAGCGTGTCCCGGTTCTCATCCAGGATGGCCAGCTCGTTGTGCTTCGGCAGGTCGTCTTCGTCGTAGAGTTCGGGCTTCGAGATATGGATCGCCTTGCTCGACTTCGGATAACGGTTGCTCCTCCCTGCCATCCAGTAATGGACATCGTCGGTGAACAGCGCGAGCCACTCCTGAAAGCGTCGCTCGTCTAG
>JAYUNL010000062.1:0-2783 GCA_043761745.1 Rhodocyclaceae bacterium | reverse complement strand
AAGACGACTGCACTGAAACCGTTGTTTTGAGTGGGTTGTGCACAGTCCTGCTGACATTCAATTGTCACTACTCCTGTGCACAAAGTGGCAATATGCGCTCCCTTCGTGGATGCTCTCGATAGACCTCGAATGCCGAGGATTGATGTCCTGTCACACCTATCGACACAATACCGTTCACGTGACATAGTCAGGATGACGGGATAAGTGACAGATTAAGGCCCCTGCCGGAGTGAATGCTGGGTTGTCACATAACCGAACGTTTGTGTGATGGCGAAGACATGCTCATCGGCTACATGCGAGTTTCAAAAGCGGATGGCTCTCAAGGCACGGACCTGCAGCGCGATGCGCTGCGCGCCGCCGGCGTGCGCGCGGATCATCTGTATGACGATCATGCTTCCGGCCGCAAGGACGATCGACCAGGCTTGTTGGGGTGCCTGAAGTCCCTGCGCGGCGGCGATACCCTTGTCGTCTGGAAACTCGACCGGCTGGGGCGCGATCTGCGGCACCTCATCAACACGGTGCACGATCTGACCGCGCGCGGCGTGGGACTCAAGGTACTCACCGGACAAGGCGCGGCCATCGACACCACCACACCCACGGGCAAGCTCGTCTTCGGGATTTTCGCCGCCCTGGCAGAGTTCGAGCGAGAACTCATCTCCGAACGCACGGTGGCGGGTCTTGCGTCAGCGCGTGCTCGTGGTCGCGTCGGTGGCAGAGCTTATAAGATGACCGTCGCCAAGGTGCGTCTGGCGATGGCTGCCATGGGTAAGTCCAAAACCAAAGTCTCCGAGCTGTGCGCCGAGAGGGGCATCACGCGCCAGACTCTGTATCGGCATGTCTCACCATCTGGATAGTTGCGACCGGACGGCAACAAGCTGCTGGCAGCACGATCGCAAAGTCATGCGCGACGGTAATCCCAACATTCGTGTCACCAGCCGCCATTTGACCTGGCCGTGGCCACCTGGAACACCGGCCCCACTGTCGGCAAAGTGCCCCTATGCGTAGTGCTCAACTATGCGTAGGTGCAGGAAGTCGACGAACAAGCCCGCGAAAGAGGACGCTCGGCCTCGAAAGAGCGGACAATCGCAAGGGGATCGCGGCGAGCGCGCATTACCTGCAATCGGGGAACTGTCCTGGGGCCCCCAGCCGCGTTCCGACAGACTGCGGTCAGTCTCGCTAACCGCTGGGAGCGCGCCGAAAGCATGAGCAATCGCCATTGGAACCCTACGACTCGCGTTCTCGCAGCCCTTGCAGCCGGCCTGACGATCGGCATCGCGATCTCCGCGTCGGGTAACGCTACGCTACGGGCAATCGCAGCCGCAGCGGAACCTGTAGGCATCGTCTGGATCAATGCCATTCGCATGACTGTGATCCCCCTCGTGATCTCACTTCTATTCGTCAGCATGACCAGTTTCTCAGACATCCAATCGGCCTGTCGGACTGGCGGCCGGGCACTCATGCTCTTTGCAGCCATGCTGGGTGGATCCGCAGTGTTGGCAGTTTTGACGGTGCCAGCCCTATACAGGTGGCTGCCGACTGGCGCGACGACAACGGCAGCGTTGGGCCAGATGCCCGCGTCTTCCGCTGTTCACGAACAGGCACAGCAGCTCCCTACCTTCGCCCAATGGCTCGCTGATCTAGTGCCAACGAATCCGATCCGAGCGGCTGCCGATGGCGCAGTGCTTCCGCTCGTGATTTTTTCGGTTCTGTTCGGTCTCGCCAGCACACGCATTGCGCCAGATCTACGCGAAGCGCTGGTGCGCTTTTTCCGCGCGATAAGCGAGTCGATGCTGACGATAATGAGATGGTTGATTGCAATAGCGCCGTTCGGCGTATTCGCCCTTATTCTCCCACTCACGGCTCGGATAGGAGCCTCAGCCGTCGGCGCATTCGGGTACTACGTGATTGTGGTCTGTGGTGTATTGTTCGTCCAAACGCTCGCCTTGTACCCTATAGCGGCAATCGTCGGCCAAGTACCGGTCAAGTGTTTTGCGCAGGCGGTATTCCCAGCACAGGCCATTGCGTTCAGCTCCCGATCATCGCTGGCCTCACTTCCAGCACTATTGGAAGGTGCGGAGACGACACTTCAGTCTCCCCCGGAGATCGTCGGGTTCGTATTGCCACTCGCAGTCTCTATATTCAAGATCAACACCCCAGTCCTTTGGTTGGCAGGGGCTTTCTTCGTAGCGCGGCTCTACGGGGCGCACCTCGGTCCATCGCAAATCGGCTTGATACTAGTAGCCGCCATATCATTGAGCTTCAGCACGCCGGGAATCCCGATTGGCAGTCTCCTCTTAATAGCACCCGTATTCGCGAGTGTGGGTCTGCCAGTCGAAGGGATTGGCATATTGATGGCGGTCGATCTGGCCCCGGACATTTTCAGGACCATCGCGAATGTGACGGGCGACATGACCGCCGCAGTGATCCTCTCGCGCCAACACCGCGCAAATGGCGCACGCTGCGAGGCGCCATCTATTAAGGGTAGAGCTATTGTCTGACTGATCGAATGACCGGTCTCCGCCGCGTTGGCGGGTCGCTCCGAGTGACCGCTCGAGGCCGAAATTTCCGGGCCAGTGCAATCGCGTTTGGACATTTGTGCAATCGACTTCGGAAAATGACAGTCAGACATTGTTTTTTAATAACAGCAATGATCCAGCGGTCAACACGGATTTGTTTTACGCCTACCGCGTCGATGACCTGACCTTCGCATACCAGGGTCCCGTTCAGGGCGTCAACACGCCATCGCTCGATGCCGTGGCTAGTCTGGATACCTTAGGCAACTT
>JAYUNL010000061.1:0-1511 GCA_043761745.1 Rhodocyclaceae bacterium | reverse complement strand
AACTTCTGCAACGCGCCAACTCGCACAACTTTACGCCATCCGGAGAAGACCACGACTACTGACATGAAGGCGCTGTATATGTTAAGAGAATTAATCAGCAGGACCCCCAAAATGACGATCACATACACCGTCGTGCGGCCAGCGCTAAACAATCCTGCAATGCTGTCGGCCGGATTCAGTGCGAGCGTCTGCGCATCGCCTGACATCACAGCTGCCATAAGGGCTCCGAGCACCATTATCAGGAGCGATCCTGCAAGGCTGCCGACGTACGTGAAGAAAAACGTGTGTCGCGTAGGTACGTCATGAGGCAGATAGCGAGAATAGTCTGCAACGTACGGCCCGTAGCCGATCGCGTACGAAGCGGACTGGGAGATCACGAGCAGGAACGGCCCCATGCGCAACGCGGCGTTTGGCGACCAGGCGTCATGAGGTGCCGCCAGGCCCAGTAGTCGAATTGCTGCGAGCAGAAACAGGACTCCAGACGCAAACGTAAGCAGCGCGCCGAGCTTGTGGATGAGTTCATACCCGACGAACGCGACGATAAGCGATGCGAAGCCGAATGCGATGAGGGCCCCATCGTTGGTCAAGGGCACGAGCGCCTTTACTGCATTACGCATTACCACGCCATTGGCCGCCGTGAACAGAACGTAAGTAAGCACGACAGCTAGCAGCGGCAGCGCGGCACCTACGACGCCGAATTGTGCGCGACTTTGAATCATCTGAGGAATCCCGAGGTGGGGTCCCTGCGCGGAGTGGGCCGCCATGAACACCGTTCCTACGACGTTTCCGATCACCAATGCCACAATCGTCCAAAACAAATTGAGTCCGGCGACAATCCCAAGCGTGCCGACCACCAAAGTGGTGACCTGTAGGTTCGCGCTGAACCAAATGCTGAACAGCCGTTTGGCTGTACCGTACCGCTCGTTGTGCGGAATGAATTCAATGCAGCGACGCTCAATCATTTTTTCTCTCGAGAGTGGGTGCGCGATGAGTCACTCGGTCTGCTTGACGTCGAGTGCCATGCGTCGCCGGGAGTAGACCATGTTGTCCTTTTACCTAGGCCGAGCTTTACGCCGCAAAATCTAGACCCACTACATCTAGTAAGATTGGGCAGAAACCGGATAAGCAAGCTTCGATGAAACGCGGCCAGCATGATGTGTTCGGCCACCACTCACTCAGACGGAGGGTGGTGGGGGCAACTGACCGAGTTCGGCTTCGAGTGCCAGCCCAAGGGTGAGAAGTCTGCGGTCACTGCCCCAAGGCCCATCGAATTCGAGGGCTACCGGCACGCCATCGCCGGTCAAACCAGCAGGCAATACTAGTCCGGGCAAACCCGCTGTGCTCCCAGGTGCGATGTTGCGGCTGATAGCCGCATCAAACGACATCCACTCTCCGCCAACGATAACGCGCATGTCTGCCTCCCGCGTCAAACTTTGCAGCGATGGAGCGGGAATGATGGCAGCAGGGAAAACGATCGCCGCGACCCTAGTGCGTGCGAAATACGATCGATA
>JAYUNL010000060.1:0-2279 GCA_043761745.1 Rhodocyclaceae bacterium | reverse complement strand
CGCGGTAACGTGCAGTACCTGAGCGTCGGCAACCTGGCAGCCAATGATCGCATCGCGCTGATCCTGATGGACTACGCCAACCGCAGGCGCCTCAAGATTTGGGGGCGCGCACGAATTGTCCATAAAAACGAGCATCCCGAACTGATCGCGCGACTCGAAGTGGCGTCCTATCGCGCCCACGTGGAGCGTGGGATCGTCATACACGTCGAGGCGTACGACTGGAACTGCCCACAGCACATCACGCCGCGGCTTTCAGAGGCCGAAGTCGAACGGCTGTTGGCGCCGCTACTGACGGAGAATAAGGCGCTCAAGTCGCGGAGTTCCATGGTCCCGGAGAAAAAGCCGGAAGTGCTCGGCGATGGCCCGCTCGAGCTCGTGATTTCCGGCATTCGCCAACTGACGCCGCGCATCCGCGCGTTCGAACTTCGTCGTACGGATGGAACGGATTTGCCCAAGGTCGAAGCGGGCGCGCATTTGCGGGTGCCGGTCACGCTGCAAGATGGCCAGGCTGCCGTGCGCCACTACTCGATCAGCTCGAACCCCGCGCGCCGCGATGCCTATGAGATTGCCATTCTGCGCGAGGAGGACGGTCGCGGTGGATCGCGCTTTGCCCACGCGCAATTCGAACTCGGGCTGCGCCTGCGCTGCGGCGAGCCGCACAACGATTTCAGTCTCCACACTGATGCCCGGCCGACGGTGTTGATCGCTGGCGGCATTGGCATCACCCCGATCAAGGCCATGGCTCAAGCGTTGAAGCTGCAAGGAAGAGACTTTCATTTGCACTACGCTGCGCGCAGTGCGCGCGAGATGGCTTATCGGGATCGGCTGGTGCGAGAGTTCGGCCAACACTTGACGACCTATCTGGCCGATCAGGCCGAGCGTATCGATATCGAGCAAGTGCTGTCCGAGGCTCCGGCTGATGCCGTCTTCTATGTCTGCGGACCCGGCCGTCTTATCGATGGCGTGGTGGGCACTGCCAAAGCGCTCGACATCGACGCCGGACGACTCCGCTTTGAAAGATTTACAGGGCCCACGGGACTGCAAAACCAAGCGATCGAGGTCGAACTGCGTCGCTCGAAAAAAGTGATTCGAGTGTGTGCCGACCAAACCGTACTCGACGCGGTACGCGCGGCCGGGGTCGATGCGCTGTCGGACTGTGGTGTTGGCAACTGTGGAACCTGTGCGGTCAAGGTGCTCGAAGGCGTGCCGGAACACCGCGACGCCGCATTAACCGCCATACAACGTGAGCGTGCCGGGCTGATGTGCATCTGCGTATCGCGTGCCCAGTCCGAGCGACTGGTGCTCGACCTTTGATCCTCTGGGAAAGCCCGGGATGTGGTCGCCCGATTCAGATCCACTTCAGCGGAAGCAACCCGAACTGACCATCAAACCCTCATCTGTGAGAAAGGAGTTTCACCATGAGCAACTCCAACGAAGTGCGCCCTCCGCTGCCTCCGTTTACGCGTGAATCCGCCATGCAAAAAGTACGTATGGCGGAAGACGGTTGGAACTCCCGCGACCCGCAGCGCGTGGCGCTGGCCTATACCGCCGATAGTCAATGGCGGAATCGAGCCGAGTTTCCGCAGGGGCGTGAGCAGATCGTGCAGTTTCTCACCCGCAAATGGGCGCGCGAACTTGATTACCGCCTGATCAAGGAACTTTGGGCGTTCGATGGCAACCGCATCGCCGTGCGTTTTGCCTATGAGTGGCGCGATAATTCCGGCAACTGGTTCCGCTCGTATGGCAACGAGAACTGGGAGTTCGACGAGAACGGCTTGATGCAGCGGCGCTATGCCAGCATCAACGATATGCCCATCAAGGAAAGCGAACGCAAGTTTCACTGGCCGCTGGGCCGCCGCCCTGATGACCACCCGGGTCTTAGTAGCCTGGGACTCTAAGCGAGTTTGGACACTGGCATGCGTGGATCCACTGAGCACTAGCGTTCGTATTCTCCGAATGTCGCCTTTGGGTCGGACGGAGTCGAACAGTACCCCTCAGATCAGGTATCAACTCCCCTCCGTGAAGACCGTGTGTCGTCTGCTATCATTCATTTCACCCACAACATCAGATTCCCGTCACTATGCAGCCCATTCCCGAAGACCTCCCCGCCTGGCGCAAGGCGCTGCGCGCCGAACTCATCGCCGCGCGGCTCGCCGTTCCGCGCGAGACGCGGGAGGTGACTTATGCGGCGATGGGGTCTCATCTCGACGCGGTGAAGGACGCGATTCAGGGTCTCGTCATCGGTCTCTGCTCGCCGTTCCGTGGCGAGCCCGACTTGC
>JAYUNL010000059.1:0-16179 GCA_043761745.1 Rhodocyclaceae bacterium | reverse complement strand
TTGCCACTCGCTACGACAAAATCACCGAACGTTTCTCATCATTCGTCGCCCTAACTGCCGCTGTCATATGGCTGGCCTGATTGTCAACAGACCCTAGGGTCCAATGGAATAACGCACGAGCATCGGTCAAGCATCGGTGTCATACGGTACGGCATCCGTATCAGGTCTTTCATTATCACATTTCACTTCTGCGATGTTTCTTCGGACGTGTCTCTGTGGACCGTAACATGATGGAGCGCGCCGCAAGTTAGCGCCTGAGAGGACAAGCCATTATGCTTGAAGTCTAGCATTGGCACAGTGTTTCGATAGGAGAAAAGCTCGCCGCGGATTTCGCCCCGCAGGAACTCCTCCTCGGGGCCGCAGATGAACGCGGATTTATTCTGACGGTCATTGCAGAATAGCGGGAAGCGCTTAGCGCAAACAACGCCCTGCTTTATTGCTCTTGATCCGCGTTCATCCGCGAAATCCGCGGCAAAAAAACGGGCGCGAGGGTTAGCTCGCGCCCGTCAATACTGCCCATCCGGGGAGGAGAATGGTCAGTGATGGTAAGCACCTTCGCCGTGCGAGGTGATGTCCAGACCTTCGCGCTCTTCTTCTTCCGGCACCCGCAGGCCGATGACGATATCGACAATCTTGTAGGCCAGGAAGGCGACGACGCCTGACCAGACGATGGTCGTGCCGATGGCGGTGAGCTGGACGATGACCTGGTCCATGATCACGTAGGCGTCGGCGACTTTGTTGGTGACGTAGTCGGTCACACCCGTGCCGCCCAGGCGGGGTGCGGCAAAGACGCCAGTCAGCGTGGCGCCGAGTATGCCGCCCACGCCATGCACGCCGAAGACATCGAGCGAGTCATCGGCGCCCAGCAGGCGCTTCAGGCCATTCACGCCCCACAGGCAGATTACGCCGGCAAGTAGGCCGATGACGATGGCGCCCATCACACCAACGAAGCCGCAGGCCGGGGTGATTGCGACGAGACCAGAAACCGCGCCAGAAGCCGCACCCAGCATGGAGGGCTTGCCCTTCATCATCCATTCCACCAGCATCCAGGAAAGCGCCGCACACGCGGTGGCGACCCAGGTATTAATGAAGGCCAGCGCAGCCGTGCCGTTGGCTTCGAGCGCCGAGCCGGCGTTGAAGCCGAACCAGCCGAACCACAGTAAGGAAGCGCCGATCATGGTCATGGTCAGGCTGTGCGGCGCCATGGATTCTTTGCCGTAGCCTAGACGTTTGCCGGTCAAGTAGGCGCCGACGATGCCGGCCACCGCCGCGTTGATATGCACCACCGTACCGCCAGCGAAATCGAGCGCGCCTTTCTGGAATAGCCAACCGCCTTTCGCTGTTTCCGTAGCGAGCGTGGCCGCATCCTTGATCGCATCCGGACCGGTCCAGAACCACACCATGTGCGCAATCGGCAGGTAGCTGAAGGTAAACCACAGCACGATAAAGGCCAGCACGGCGGAGAACTTGATGCGCTCAGCGAATGAGCCGACGATCAGGCCACAGGTGATAGCAGCGAAGACGCCCTGGAAAGCCACGTAGATGAACTCCGGTATGACAATGCCCTTGCTGAAGGTGGCTGCCGTTGAATCCGGCGTCATGCCTTTGAGGAACAGCTTGTCGAGATTGCCGAAGAAGGCGTTGCCCTCGTTGAAGGCGACGCTGTAGCCATAGATGACCCACAGCACGCTGATCAAGGAGAAGATCACGAAGACCTGCATCAGCACCGAAAGCATGTTCTTCTCGCGCACCAGGCCGCCATAGAACAGCGCCAGGCCGGGAATAGACATGAGGATGACGAAGGCGGTGGCGACGATCATCCAGGCGGTATCACCTTTGTTCGGCACCGGTGCCGGCGTCGCAGCAGCAGGGGCCCCAGCAGGCGCAACCGCTTCAGCGGGCGCTGTAGCGGCAGGCTTGGCTTCGGCGGCTGGCGCAGGCTTGTCTTCGGCAAAAGTATTGCCGCCGAAGCCCAACGCGCAAACCGTCAACAAGATTGCTAGTATTTTTTTCATGACTCCCTCCTAGAGCGCTTCTGCGCCGGTTTCACCGGTGCGGATGCGGATGACCTGTTCGAGTTCGAAGACGAAGATTTTGCCGTCGCCGATCTTGCCGGTGCTGGCGGCTTTCTCGATGGCTTCGATGACCTGGTCAACAATTTCATCTTTGACGGCGGCCTCAACCTTCACCTTGGGCAGAAAATCCACCACGTATTCCGCGCCGCGATACAGCTCGGTGTGGCCCTTCTGCCGCCCGAATCCCTTCACTTCCGTGACGGTGATGCCCGAGACGCCGACCGCGGCCAGCGCCTCGCGCACTTCGTCAAGCTTGAAGGGCTTGATGATTGCAGTGATGAGTTTCATGTTCGCTCCTCTCAGAAAGTGCGGCTGATCGACAACACACCACGGCTGCCACCGATGTTCTTGCCGAAGGCATTCATATACACTGTGGTGTCGCCATCCTGCGCCGTGTCCTTGGTATTTGCGTAGGTATAGGCCAGACCAAACGTAAAGCCAGCATAATCCTTGGTCACCCCGATCTTGTAGTCGGTGTAGCTGAACAAGCTGTTGTTCCCGCCCACGGCGCCCGAGGTCGTAAAATAGCCGAGGTTGGAATTGCTCGGATAGCGCTGGTGGCCGACATGGGCTTGCAGGTTTATGCCGCTGTCGCCCAGGGGGACCACAGCCGACAAATCGATGTAACTGGCGCCCTTGCTTTCGTTCACGCCAAAGGTATAGGTGCTGATGGCTTTCGAGTACTTCAGAGTCAACCACTTGTAGCTGACGGCGCCATAGACCTCGGTGGTGCCCGGGTTGTGGTAGGCGCCGGTGTTGTCATAAGTGCCCGGGTACTGGTAGCGCAGCAGGCCGACATCGTAGGTCATGTCTTCGCTGATATTGTCCTTGTAGCCGCCATAGATATCCCATTCCAGGCTGGCCTGATTGAACTTGCCATTCACATAACCGATCTGAAACGGTGGGGTATTCTGGCCCGCAGTCGGCGCCGACAGTGCCTGCGGCGCGCTCTTCACGCCGGAGTTCTGGTCGGTGAACCAGGAGATGTTCGAAAGCCAGGTGCCCGCGTAGAAACCAGAGGAGTGGGCATAGTCGAAACCGCCCTGAATGGCCGGTTTGCCATTGGTTTGCGTCAGGCCGCGAAAAATGTAATCGCTCACCACGGCTACGTTGCCGGTGATGGTGTGCGGACTCTTGGCCTCGGCAGCAGGCGCCGGAGCAGGTGCGGCGGTATCCGCGTGAGCGCTCATCGGCACAGAAAAGGCGCCGAAAACGGCGGAGGCAATTAAGGTCTTACGCATTAAAATCTCCCGGTTGGACAGTGAATAGAAAATACTTGCGAGGCTCCTTTTGCATTTACTGTGCCAACCGCATTTTCATCGTTGTAACAACGCCTTAATAAATCTACGCGACAACGGCAGCAACGCTGCGCACCAATCGGTTGCGCTGTTTCAAGCCATCGCACTAAGCTGGTGCGGACCTCGATTTACTGGCCACGCCCGTGCTAAAGTAAAGCCATGATCAATCCAAAACTTCTCGACGACCTCGCCGCCAAGCTCTCGGAGTTAGCGGCGTCCAGCCCGGCCAAGGATCTGGAAAAAAACGCCAAGGCCTTGCTCGCCGGTCTCTTTACGCGGCTCGATTTGGTCACCCGCGAAGAATTCGAAGTACAACAACAAGTGCTGGCGCGCAGCCGCGAAAAGCTGGCTGCGCTGGACGCGCGCGTCGTCGCACTCGAGGCCGAGGCGCGCCAAAGTCAGTCCGAATAAATCTATCCTGCACGACCGGGAACTCCCTGTATCTTCCACTGGTCGCAAACAACGCCAGGAAAGGAAAAAGCATGACAGCTCCGCCCGTCTACACCAAAACCGCCATCGCCCTGCATTGGGTAATCGCGCTGTTGATCTTGGTGGCGTTTCCGCTGGGCATTTATATGGCGGATCTGCCGCTGTCGCCGACGAAGCTCAAGCTCTTCGCCTCACACAAATCGATAGGCGTCACGGTGTTTCTGTTTGTCCTCGCACGTGTCGTCTGGCGCCTGACGCACGCCGTGCCAGCGCCGCCAGCCGGCATGCCGGGCTGGCAGCAGCGCGCCGCAAGCATCACGCATGGCCTGCTCTACGTGCTGATCTTGGCTGTGCCACTGGTGGGCTGGCTGGCGAGTTCCGCCGACGGCATGCAAACGGTCTATTTCCGCGTATTGCCATTGCCCGACCTGTTGCCAAAAGATAAAGCCTTGGGCGAAGTACTGGGAAAGGTGCATGGTGCGATGGCCTTCACCATGGCGCTGCTGGTTATCGCGCATATCGCCGCTTCGCTGAAACACCATCTAGTCGACCGCGACGATGTGCTGAAGCGCATGTTGCCTTGGTACAAGGGACCGATATGAGCATGCTGAGCAAGCTTCTACTTGGCTTGATTGCCGCCTCGACGTGCAGCTTCGCCGCTGCGGTCGAGTTCAACAGCGTGCAGCCGGAAAGTAGCCGCATCACTTTCACCTCCAAGCAGATGAACGTACCCATCGACGGCAAGTTCGGCAAGTTCTCGGCGCAACTAAGCTTAGACCCCGCCAAACCGGAAACGGGCCGCGCACAAATCGACATCGACCTGAACAGCATTGATGCCGGCAACGACGACGCTAATGCCGAAGTTAAACGTAAGCTCTGGTTCGATACGCAAAACTTTCCTACCGCCCGCTTCGTCTCCAGCGGCATCAAGGCGTCCGGCGCCGGTCGTTACGAGGCGCAGGGCAAGCTGAGTATCAAAGGCCGCAACCTCGACATCGTGGCGCCCTTCACCTTCAAACCGGAAGGCGCCGGCGGTCGCATCGACGGCAGCTTCACCATCAAGCGCCTGGCCTACGGTATTGGTGAAGGGGAGTGGGCCGACACCGGCACGGTGGCCAATGAAGTCATCGTGAAGTTCAGTCTGCATGTTGTTGCGACCTCGGCCGCCGCAGCGACAACAACGGGCAAAAAGTAATCCGCAAACACTCAACAGGAGGATCAATGAACAAGCACCTCATCGCCGCACTTACTGCCGCTACCGTGGCGCTACCTGGCTACGCCGCCGATTCCTACACCGTCGACCCAGAGCACACCTTCCCCAGTTTCGAGGTCAAGCATTTTGGCTATTCCACCCAGCGCGGCCGCTTCAACAAGACCAGCGGCAAGATTACGCTGGATCGCACGACCAAGACCGGCACGGTAGATATCGCCATCGATGTCGCCTCGGTGAACACCGGCATGCCGCAACTGGAAACACATCTGCGTGGTGAGAGTTTCTTCGACGCCGCCAAACACCCTGTCATCGCCTTTCGCTCCAAGGACCTCAAGTTCAACGGTGACACCCTGGTTGCCGTGAATGGCGATCTGATGATCCGCGGCGTCATCAAACCAGTGACGCTCAATGTCACCGGTTTCCGCTGCGCCCCGCATCCCATGCTGAAAGTAGAAACCTGCGGCGCGGATGCCAATGTCACCATCAAGCGTTCGGACTTCGGCATGAATTTCATGGTCGGGCCTGTCTCCGACGACGTGAAGTTGCTCATCAACGTCGAAGCGATGAAGGACTGAGGGCGCCACCATTGCTCAACAAGGGCGTCCGGCGCCCTTTTTTGTCGCTGACAGCGTGACGCACCGCGTGGGACGCGGCTGCGCTACACTGCATTTTTATCTATCCAGGTTGCATCGTGTCACTCGCCGTTCTGAAAAGCCGCGCGCTGGCCGGCATGGAAGCGCCGGAAGTCACTGTCGAAGTGCATCTCGGCCCGGGCCTGCCTTCCTTCACTATCGTCGGTCTGCCCGACACGGAGGTGAAGGAGGCGCGTGATCGCGTGCGTGCCGCAATTCAGAATGCGCGCTTCGATTTTCCGGCGCGCCGCGTCACCGTCAATCTTGCACCGGCAGATTTGCCCAAGGAATCGGGGCGCTTCGATCTGCCCATCGCGCTGGGCATCCTCGTCGCGTCGGGCCAGGTGGACGGCAAGCGGCTCGCCGAGCATGAGTTCGCCGGCGAGCTGTCGCTGACGGGTGAACTGCGCCCCGTGCGCGGCGCCTTGGCGATGTGTTTGCGCGCCACCGGTGTGAATCGCAGTTTCATACTCCCCGTCGAGAGTGCCGCCGAAGCCGCACTGGTGCGCGAGGCCACGATTCTGCCCGCAAAATCCTTGCTGGAAGTTTGCGCCTATCTCAATGGTCAACAACAACTCACGCCTTATAGCGGCGAGGCGGCAGTGGGCGAACCGATCTACGCGGATCTCGCCGACGTGAAAGGGCAGGCGCAGGCCAAGCGCGCACTGGAGGTCGCGGCAGCGGGCGGCCACAGCCTGTTGATGATCGGCCCGCCCGGTACGGGCAAGTCCATGCTGGCGGCGCGCTTTCCCGGCCTGCTGCCGCCCATGACCGAAGAACAGGCACTGGAATCCGCCGCGATTCAATCGCTAAGCGGCGGCTTCAAGTTGTCGCAATGGAAACAGCGACCGTATCGCGCGCCGCATCACACGGCCTCAGCGCCAGCTCTGGTGGGCGGTGGCAGCAACCCGCAACCGGGCGAAATTTCGCTGGCGCATCATGGCGTGCTGTTTCTCGATGAGTTGCCTGAGTTCGACCGCCGCGTGCTGGAAGCCCTGCGCGAGCCCTTGGAATCCGGCCATATCAGCGTGGCTCGCGCCATGCGGCGTGCCGATTTTCCGGCGCAGTTCCAGCTTGTTGCCGCCATGAACCCTTGCCCCTGCGGCTATCTGGGCCACGCCAATGGTCGCTGCCGTTGCACGCCGGATCAGGTGGCGCGTTATCGCGCGAAACTGTCCGGACCGCTGCTGGATCGCATCGATATGGTGATCGAAGTGCCCGCCTTGGCCGAAGGCGAATTGCAAGGCAAGAGTCATGGCGAAGCCTCTGCCCAGGTGCGCAGCCGCACCACGCACGCCTATGCCCAGCAACTGGCGCGGCAGGGCAAACCCAACAGCCGCCTCGCCACCAAGGAAATCGACACCCTCTGCGCCACCGACGAAGCGGGCACGGCGCTGCTCAAACAGGCGATTGCTCGATTGAATCTTTCGGCGCGCGCCTACCATCGCGTGCTGAAAGTCGCCCGCACCGTCGCCGATTTGGCCGGTAGCGAAACGATCACCGCCGCGCATATCGCTGAGGCGATTCACTATCGTCGTGCCGATCGCGCCTGATTTCGGTTGTGATGAAAAAGCTGCCGCATGAATTTTTCGCGCGCGACACCGTTATCGTTGCCAAAGACCTGCTCGGCAAATGGCTGGTGCGACGCATCGGTAGACAAACGCGTATAGGCCGCATCGTTGAAGTGGAGGCCTATGTCGGGCCGCACGATCTGGCTTGTCACGCCTCGAAAGGCATCACGCCGCGCACGCAGGTGATGCACGGCCCGCCGGGCCATGCTTACGTTTATCTCATCTACGGCATGTATCACTGCATGAATGTGGTCACCGAGCCGGAAAACCATGGCTCGGCGGTGCTGATCCGCGCGCTGGAGCCGGAGAAAAATCTCGACAGCAAAGCCAGTGGCCCGGGCCTGCTCTGCAAGGCGATGGAAATCGACCGCAGTCTGAATGGCGTCGACCTGCAAGGGCCAGCCCTCAGTATTGTCGCGCCCGACGATGAACCACGCGTTTCTATAGTCAAGCGGCCGCGCATCGGCGTTGCCTATGCCGGTGCCTGGGCCGAGCGGGCGCTGCGTTTCTACATCAAGGACAATCCCTACGTCTCGAAGAAATAGCATTGCTGCGTCAGAGTGGAAATTCTCGCGTGATAAAATCGCCCTCCCACAAAATGCTGCACCGAACCCAAAAAGCCACCATGCAAGCCGACCGCAGCGCCCTTCTCCGTAGCCTACTCGATCAACGCATCCTCATTCTGGATGGCGCGATGGGCACCATGGTGCAGCGTCACAAGCTGACCGAGGCGGATTATCGCGGCACGCGCTTCGCCGATTGGCCCAGCGATCTCAAGGGCAACAACGATCTGCTCTTGCTGACCAAGCCCGAGGTGATACGCGGCATTCATGCAGACTATCTTGGCGCCGGCGCGGATATTCTTGAGACGAATACTTTCAACTCGACGACGATTTCTTTAGCAGATTACGGCATGGAGTCCCTTGCCTATGAGTTAAATGTCGCCGGCGCAAGATTGGCGCGCGAAGTCGCGGACGAGTACTCGAAAAAAACGCCAAATAAACCCCGCTTTGTTGCAGGGATTCTGGGTCCGACAACGCGTTCTGCGTCGACACCCACGAGCGTTGAGGACCCAGGGTATCGAAGCGTCACGTTTGACCAATTGGTAACGGCCTACTCGGAGGCCTTGCACGGCCTATGTGAAGGCGGTGCCGACATCATTATGGTCGAGACGGTCTTCGACACGCTCAACGCCAAAGCCGCGCTGTTCGCCATCGATCAATATTTCGAAAGCATCGGCCAGCGTTTGCCGGTGATGATCTCCGGCACGATTACCGACGCCGCCGGCCGCACGCTCTCAGGCCAAACCACCGAAGCCTTCTGGAATTCGCTCCGCCACGTTAAGCCACTGGCCTTCGGCCTCAACTGCGCGCTGGGTGCAAAAGAATTGCGCCAATACGTGGACGACCTCTCGCGCATTGCCGATACCTATGTTTCGGCTCACCCCAATGCCGGCCTGCCCAATCCACTTTCGCCCGACGGCTACGACGAAACGCCGGAAGCGCTGGCGGCGGAAATCCTTGACTGGGGCAAGCACGGTTTGCTCAACATCGCCGGCGGTTGTTGCGGCACCTCGCCGGATCACATCCGCGCCATCGCCGTCGCGCTCGATGGCATAACGCCGCGCCGCGTGCCGACTATCGAACCTAGACTACGTCTCTCCGGTCTGGAACCTTTTAACATCGGCGATGACACGCTGTTCGTCAACGTTGGCGAACGCACCAACGTCACCGGCTCGAAAGCCTTTTCCCGGCTGGTGCTCAACGGCCAATTTGCCGAGGCGGTGAGCGTCGCGCGCACGCAGGTCGAAGCCGGCGCACAAATCATCGACGTCAACATGGACGAAGCCATGTTGGATTCGAAAGCGGCGATGGTGCGCTTTCTCACCCTCATCGCTTCCGAACCCGACATCGCGCGCGTGCCGGTGATGATCGATTCCTCCAAGTGGGAAGTGTTGGAGGCGGGCCTGAAATGCCTGCAAGGCAAAGGTATCGTCAACTCCATTTCGCTCAAAGAAGGCGAAGAGAAATTCCTCGAACAGGCACGTCTGTTGCGCCGTTACGGCGCCGCGGTGATCGTCATGGCTTTCGACGAAAAAGGCCAGGCCGACACCTTTGAACGCAAGACGCGAATCTGCCGGCGCTGTTATGAGTTGCTCACCGGCGTCGGTTTTCCCGCTGAGGACATCATTTTCGATCCCAACGTTTTCGCCATCGCTACGGGCATCGAGGAGCACAACAACTACGCGGTCGATTACATCGAGGCCACCGGCTGGATCAAGCAGCATCTGCCGTTCGCGAAGATTTCCGGCGGCATTTCCAACGTGTCGTTTTCCTTCCGTGGCAACGATCCGGTTCGCGAGGCCATCCACACGGTGTTCCTCTATCACGCCATCCGCAACGGCCTGACCATGGGCATCGTTAACGCCGGCCAGTTGGGTGTGTATGCGGAAATTCCGCCCGAGCTGCGCGAGCGCGTGGAAGACGTGGTGCTCAACCGCCGGCCCGATGCGGGCGAGCGATTGGTCGATGTAGCTGCGTCCGTCAAGGGCACGGCGAGGAGTGAGACACAAGACCTCGCCTGGCGGCAGAAGTCCGTCGGCGAGCGCCTCACGCACGCGCTGGTCAGGGGCATCACCGACTACATCATCGAAGATACTGAAGACGCGCGCCTCGCCGCCAAACATCCCTTGCATGTCATCGAAGGCCCGCTCATGGACGGCATGAACGTCGTCGGCGATCTCTTCGGCGCCGGCAAGATGTTCCTGCCGCAGGTCGTGAAATCGGCGCGCGTCATGAAGCAATCGGTCGCGCATCTGCTACCTTTCATTGAGGCCGCCAAGACGGCGGAAGACACCTCGACCAAAGGCAAGATCATCATGGCCACGGTGAAGGGCGACGTGCACGACATCGGCAAGAACATTGTCGGCGTGGTGCTGGCCTGCAACAACTACGATGTCGTCGATCTCGGCGTGATGGTGGCCACCGACAAGATTCTCGCCGCCGCGCGCGAGCACAAGGCCGATGTGATCGGTTTGTCCGGCCTCATCACGCCTTCGCTGGAAGAGATGACTCATGTCGCCAGTGAAATGGAACGCCAGGGCTTTACCCTGCCGCTGTTGATCGGCGGCGCGACGACTTCGCGCGCCCATACCGCCATCAAGATCGCGCCGAATTATTCCGGCACCACGGTCTATGTGCCGGATGCTTCACGCGCTGTCGGTGTGGTGAGCCAGTTGCTCTCCACCGACCAGAGCACGGCTTATCGCGCGGAGGTTGCGGCGGATTACAAGAAATTGCGCGAGCAGCATGCGAACAAGAAGGGCGTCCAGCTCATCAGCCTGGAAGCCGCGCGCAGCAACCGTTTCCAGGGTGCTGCCTATGTGCCGACCAAGCCGAAACAGTTGGGTGTGCATGCGCTGGAACACTACGATCTCGCCACGCTGGCCGAGCACATCGACTGGTCGCCCTTCTTCCAGACGTGGGATCTGACCGGCAGCTATCCGCAAATTCTTGATGATGCGGTCGTCGGAGAATCAGCACGCGGCGTATTCCACGACGCGCAAGCCATGCTGAAGCGCGTCATCAAGGAGAAATGGCTGACGGCGAATGGGGTCTATGGTCTGTTCCCAGCCAACTCGATCGGCGACGATGTAGAAATTTACGAGGACGAAGCCCGTGACCGCGTGCGCCTAGTCTGGCACGGCCTGCGCCAGCAGCATGTGCGCCCGGAAGGCAAACCGAACTATTGCCTCTCGGATTTTATCGCGCCCAAGGAATCCGCTGTCGCTGACTACGTTGGCGCCTTCGCCGTCACAGCGGGCCTGGGCATCGAGAAGAAGCTGGCCGAGTTCATTGCAAAGCACGACGATTACAATGCCATCATGCTCAAGGCTCTGGCCGACCGTCTGGCTGAAGCCTTCGCCGAACATTTGCATCAGCGTGTGCGGCGCGAATTCTGGGGCTATGCGGCCGACGAAACGCTGAGCAACGCCGACATGATCGCCGAGCAATATCGCGGCATCCGCCCGGCCGCTGGCTATCCCGCCTGCCCCGATCACACCGAAAAAGGTCCGCTGTTTTCGCTGCTCGACGCGCCCACCAAAACCGGCATGACAGTCACTGAGAGCTACGCCATGCTGCCGGCTGCCGCAGTCTCCGGCTACTACCTCGCCCACCCCGAGGCACAGTATTTCGCCATCAGCAAAATCGGCCGTGACCAGTTGGCCGATTACGCCAAGCGCAAAGGCATGACGCTGGCCGCGGCAGAGAAGTGGCTCGCGCCAGTGCTTTGACGGCGTTCACGAGTTATCCAGTTCATTTTCTTCTCCTATTGAAGGTGCGCACACTATGGCGCACCCGGCGACCTAGCGGCAGACGTGGCGCAACTCAAGCACAACACTCATCAGCAGCGGCAGAAACGCGCCGATGCAGGCGGCTGCCAATACGTCAGTCGGCCAGTGTACGCCCAGCGCCAAGCGCGAAAAGGCGACGAGAGATATCCAGAACAGCGCCAGGGAAAGCGCCGCCCCACGCGCCGCCGGCCACATTCGGCTAACGCTGAGCGCGGCCGCAGTGGCGAATGCGGCAACGACGAGCGTATGGCCGCTGGGAAAGCTGGACCCCCAATACCACGCCGTTTCCCATAGTGCCGGCCGGTCTCGGCCAACCGCTGCCTTGATAAGGTAAACCACAAGCGCACCACTGATCACCGAAGCGGCGAGCAGCAGCGCCTCAAAGCGGCGCCTGGTGTATAGCAGCGCGATCGTCGCGACGGTGGTGAGCGGAAATAGGACTCGGGATGATCCGGTCACCGTGACCGCTTCGAAGAAGCCGGCCAGTGCGCTGGGAACATGACTGCGGATAAATATCAGGATCGCCTCGTCTATCGGCCCGGCTTCGCCACCGAGCACATCGTCGGTAACTTTCATTGCGGCTACCGCCAGGACGAGCACCAACAGAATCGCCAAACGGCGCTTCTGCAGTGGCGCTGACCACGCCGGTTGCTGGTGACGAACATAAGCGCCGAGGGCGAAATAGAGCGTGGCGACGATGAGCGCCATTTTCGCGATGTCTTCGATAAACTCAAAGATCATGGGCGGAGGCCTACTGAGTTTTTCTTAACTCGCGACCCGCACCGTAATCCGGAACGGCGTCTGTCATGACTTTGCGCATTGATAGCAGCGAACATTACGGCGTTTTGTTTCTCAGGTTTCTCAGAAATCCTTGCAGGACCGTGACGCCGTCGCGTCGATATTCAACGCTATCCATCGAGACCCAAATCTCCTAGCAGTCGGTGGTGGTCTTTTTTCTCTCTTGCTGGATCAGGCAAAGTTCTTTCCCTTGCACTTTCCATGTTCCCATCGCCGGCTCGCCCAGATCGACGACCTTCAAGCTGCCGTCGGGATAGAAATGGTGGGCCCAATGCGCTTCGTCGGTGACGACCTTGCCTATGATCTGCGCGTGGATTGCTTCAGCCGATAATCGTTTGAACTTTTCGCGAGCGTGCGCCGGGCCGCAGAGGCTGCACGCTAAAACGATGATGGTTGTGTGCAAGAAGCGTCGCATGGCGGAGCGGGTCAGTGAGGCATCAAGCGATAGGCAACCATGCTAACCCAGGCATCGCCGGTTCCGGAAGTTCTCATCGGCAAAATCCTTGAAGCCGGCACGATGCTGAGTTACTCTCATCTCGGGCTGGGACAACATCATGGAATGGCAATGACATCACACACGCAACTGGAAAAAGGCGCGCTAGGCTTAGTCGAGTCAGTCGTGATGGGGGTCGCCGGCACTGCGCCGGCGTTCAGCGTCGCGGCCACCACGGCCACCTTGATCGCGGCGGTGGGCATGCTCTCGGCGGCCAGCTTGCTGTATTGCGGGCTGATCATGTTCGGCGTCACTTTCGCTTTCATGCACCTCAATCGCGTGATCACTAATGCCGGTGCTTCCTATGCCTGGGTGGGCGAGGTGTTCCATCCGGTCTTGGGCTTTTTCGCTGGATGGGCCTTGCTGGTGGCTTCGGCGGTCTTCATGGTGTCGGGCACGATTCCGGCGGCGACAGCCACCTTGATTCTGATCGATCCAAAACTGGCGGCAGACCCGGCCACCGTGACCTTCGTTGCGGCCGGCTGGTTGCTGGCGGTGAGTGCGGTGATTGTCAAAGGCATCAAGCCCACCAGCTACACCCAGGTGGTGATGACGACCATCGAAGTCGGCGTGCTGGTGGTGGTGATCGTCGCCGGGCTGATCCAGTATGCGCAGCAACCGGCGCACCCGTTTTCATGGCGCTGGTTTGCGTTCACGGAATTCACGCCCACGTTGTTTGCCTCCGGCGCGCTGACGGCGTTGTTCTTCTTCTGGGGTTGGGATGTGACGCTCAACCTCAACGAAGAGACGCGCGATTCCGCCACGGCGCCGGGGCGCGGCGCGGTGATTGCGATGGTCATCGTCCTCTTGCTGTTCATGACTTTTGCGGTGGCCGCGCTGCTGGTGCTGAGCGATGCGGAGATCGAGCAGTCGAGTACCAATGTGGTTTTTGCGCTGGCTGAAAAACTCTTTCCGCGACCATGGAGTTATATGGCGGTGGTCGCCGTGATGCTGAGTTCAGTCGGCACGCTGGAAACTTCCATCCTCCAGTTCACCCGCACCATGTACGCCAAGGGCCGTGACGGCGCGCTCCATCCGCGCTACGCCATTTTGCACAGCAGTTGGCGCACGCCCTGGGTGGCCACCAGCGTGATAGTCGGCTTCGGCCTGTTGCTGTTGTTTCTCTCTTCTTATTCGCCCAGCATCAATCTGATCATCAAGGACTCGGTCAATGCCATCGGCTTTCAGGTGGCGTTTTATTACAGCCTGGCCGGCTACGCCTGCGCTTGGCATTTCCGCAAAAAGGCCTTCACCACGCCGCACCACTTCCTGTTTCTGTTTTTGTGGCCGGCGGCCAGCGCCAGCTTCCTGGTGTTTATCGCGATCTACAGCATCCCCACCTTCGACCTGGCCACCAATCTCATCGGCCTCGGCGGCATCGCCATCGGCGTCGTACCCATGGCGCTTAACTGTTGGCAAAAACATTCACGAGAGCAATAGGATGTTCACGGTAGCCCGCAGCGGCAAAATTCCCGCCAGTATCTGGGCGCTGGGCTTCGTCAGTTTGCTGATGGATGTTTCGTCGGAACTGATCCATAGCTTGCTGCCGGTGTTTATGTTCACCGTGCTCGGCTTAAGCGCTTTCAGCATCGGACTCATCGAGGGTGCGGCGGAAGCGACGGCGTTGATCGTGAAAATTTTCTCCGGCGTGCTGTCCGACTACTGGGGCAAACGCAAGCCGCTGGCGGTGCTGGGCTACGGCCTGGGCGCGGCCTCCAAGCCGCTATTCGCGCTCGCCGGGGGCGCCGGGTTGGTGATCGCCGCGCGCTTGATTGACCGCGTCGGCAAAGGCATACGTGGCGCACCGCGCGATGCGCTGGTGGCCGACATCGCGCCGCCCGAGTTGCGTGGCGCAGCCTTCGGCTTGCGCCAGTCGCTCGACACCGTCGGCGCCTTTCTTGGCCCGCTACTGGCGATGGGGCTGATGTTGCTGTGGGCCAACGATTTCCGCGCGGTGTTCTGGGTTGCAGTGATTCCGGCTTTTCTCGCCGTAGCGCTGCTGTTTTTTGGCGTGCAGGAACCGGAGCGCCACCAGGACGGCAAGCGCGTCAACCCCATCCGCCGCGAGAACCTGCGCCGGCTTCCCCGCGCCTACTGGTGGGTGGTGGGCGTCGGCGCGGTATTCACCCTGGCGCGCTTTTCCGAGGCCTTCCTGGTGCTGCGCGCCCAGCAAGGCGGCCTGCCCATCGCCTACACGCCGCTGGTGCTGATCGGCATGAATGTCGTCTATGCCGTCAGCGCCTATCCCTTTGGCAAGCTGTCCGATACGATGAGCCACAGCAAACTGTTGGCCTGGGGACTGGCGCTGCTGATCGCGGCGGATGTGTGCCTCGCCTACAGCAACCACTGGCATTGGGTGTGGGCCGGCATCTCGCTGTGGGGCGTGCATCTGGGGATCACGCAAGGTCTGTTGGCGACGATGGTGGCCGACACCGCGCCCGCCGATCTGCGCGGCACCGCCTACGGTTTTTTCAATCTCGTGAGCGGCATTGCCCTGCTTATCGCCAGCGCACTGGCCGGGCTGTTGTGGGATCAGCTCGGCGCATCGTTCACTTTTGTCGCCGGAGGGATTTTCAGTGCTGTGGCCTTAGCGGCTATTATATTGCACCACCACCGCCACCAACCCATGCGCGAGGCGTGACGGCAGCGCGCCGACCCATATCCGCGCACTCGTCGAGTGCACTGCTCGAAATCAACAGTCGGCCCATTCTTCCCTACACCACCTGGGCGAGGGGAAACCGTATCTCGACTGATTCGAACGGCACCGAAACGCTTCCATCCTCGGATTTTTCGATCAGTCCAAGTTCCTCAAGCCGCGATACATCGGTGTGAACATTGGAGTAGTTCCGTTCGGCGGATTTTGCCAGCGCGTAAACGCTGCAAGATCCGAGGCGACGTAGCGTATCCAGCAGATCCAGTCGCGCCAGTGTTAGTTCAGCAAACAGCGTACGTGCCGACTCGAAGCTCAGCCGGAAATCGGGCGGACGTCCCTGACGGGCGCCGGCCACCTGCGCCGCGACCGCGCCAAAGATCGAACCCCTGCGAGCGATTTCGATAATTGCTTTCATGGCCTACCTCCAATTCTCGATATCGCGCTGAAAATCTTCGAGCAGCTTTTCATACGACATTGCGTTCAATAAATTAGATATGATGTTAGCCCATGGACTTTAAGGAGCCGTGGATGAAGAACCTAATTGTATGTGACAAGTCGACGATTTCGGCGCTAGCGAATCGACTCAAGCAAGCCAAAAGTCACGTCGAGTACCAACGTATTCAGTGCGTGCTCATTCGCGCGACACTAGGCAGCACGGCGTCT
>JAYUNL010000058.1:0-6587 GCA_043761745.1 Rhodocyclaceae bacterium | reverse complement strand
CCATAATGCCAAAATCAAGACCGATGTAACGTCCATCTGGTGCCACGAAGATGTTGCCGGGGTGCATATCCGCGTGAAAAAATGCGTCGCGAAATACTTGCGTGAAAAAAATCTCCACGCCGTCCCGCGCAAGTTTGGGAATATCAATGCCTTGTGAGCGCAGTTTTTCCACATGGCTTACCGGCGTGCCGCGCATGCGTTGCATCACCATGACTTCGCGATCGCAAAAATCCCAGAATACTTCCGGCACCAGCAGCAGGCGTTCATCCGCGAAGTTACGCCGCAACTGGCTTGCATTCGCAGCCTCGCGCATGAGGTCGAGCTCGTAATACAAATGTTTGGAGAATTCCGCCACGACTTCGCGCGGTCGTAGGCGTGGGCCATCCACGAACAAACGCTCAATTAAACCCGCGCCCGCTTCGAGCAGCGCGATGTCGTGATCGATCACGGAGCGAATGCCCGGGCGCAAAATTTTAACCGCCGCCTCTCGCCCATCCGGCAGTCGCGCAAAATGGACTTGCGCAACCGACGCGCTCGCCACCGGCACTAAATCGAATTCGGGAAACACATCGTCGTAGCGCTGGCCGTACACGCGATTTAAGGTTGCGATGACCAGGTCGGCAGAAAACGGCGGCACCTGGTCTTGCAGTTTGGCGAGCTCGTCGGCAATGTCGGTGGGCAACAGATCGCGCCGCGTAGAAAGCATCT
Source organism: Rhodocyclaceae bacterium (assembly GCA_043761745.1). Taxonomy (GTDB): domain Bacteria; phylum Pseudomonadota; class Gammaproteobacteria; order Burkholderiales; family Rhodocyclaceae; genus Desulfobacillus. Next base: position 5,879 of record JAYUNL010000058.1, on the reverse strand, counting down.
GACCGAATTTTACGAAGATCGGCCCCAAGGCCTCCAGCGCCAGCCGCAGCCGCACCGCGCGCGGCGCCGAGAGATCGCGCCAGAAGAAGCCCCAGCGCACCAGCCGCGCCAGGTGCCCGGACAGCTCGTGCTCGAGGATCATTTGATCGAGCCCGTAGCGTATACCGACGCTGGCGATTTTGAGTAGGCGGAGCAGCCGCAAGATAAGAGGTCCGGAGGAAAGCCATCATTCTAACCGCAGTGGCGTCAGTCCTTCTGTTGCTACCTGGCGCTGCGGCTATAATCCGCCTTTAGCCAAACACGCCCGCTTTCCTTGCGTCACCCTTCATGTCTGTAGAACTGAAAGCCCAACTCACCGATTTGCTGCGCGATGCGCTGGCCAACGTGGCGCCGGATGCGCAGATCGAGACGATCGCGCTGGAACGCCCCAAGCAAGCCTCGCACGGCGACTTCGCCACGAATCTGGCGCTGCAACTCGCCAAGCCGCTCAAGCTCAATCCGCGCGACATCGCCGCTAGGCTGGTGGCGGAGTTGCCCAAGTCGCAGTTGGTTGCGAAGGCGGAAATCGCGGGCGCCGGCTTCATTAATTTGTTTCTGGCGCCGGCTGCCAAATTGCAAGTGGTGACTACCGTGCTGGCGCAAGGCGAGCGCTTTGGGCGCAGCGAGGCCGGCCAGAATCGCAAGCTGCAAGTGGAATTTGTTTCGGCCAACCCAACCGGGCCGCTGCATGTAGGCCACGGCCGTGGCGCGGCTTATGGCGCCAGCCTTGCCAGCCTGCTCGAGTTCGCCAGCTATAAGGTGTCGCGCGAGTATTACGTCAATGACGCTGGCCGGCAGATGGACATCCTCGCGCTTTCGGTCTGGCTGCGCTATCTGGAACTGCACGGCTCGCCGCTGCCTTTCCCTAAAAACGCCTATCAGGGCGACTATGTGCGCAACATGGCCGCCGGCATACAACGGGCGCACGATACCGCCTTTGCGCGCGACGCAGCGGCAGTCGCGGCGAATGCGCCGGATGCCGAGGAAGATGCGGAAGGCCGGCTCGACGCCTTGATCGCCAACGCCAAGACGCTGCTGGGCGACGACTACACCTATGTGCACAGCTACGCCCTGAACGAGCAATTGGGCGACTGCCGCGAAGACCTCGCCGAATTCGGCGTGCATTTCGACAACTGGTTCTCGGAGAAATCGCTGTTCGATACCGGGTTGGTGGATAAGGTCGTGGCGCTGCTGGAAAAGCGCGGCCATATTTACGCGCAGAACGGCGCGCGCTGGTTCCGCTCCACCGCTTTCGGCGACGAGAAGGATCGCGTCGTGCAGCGCGAAAATGGGCTGTACACCTATTTCGCTTCCGACATCGCCTATCACCTCAACAAATACGAACGCGGCTTCGATCGCATCATCGACATCTGGGGCGCCGACCATCACGGTTACATTCCGCGCGTGCAGGGCGCCATCCAGGCGCTCGGCTTGGACGCGCAAAAACTGGACGTGGCCCTGGTGCAATTCGCCGTGCTCTATCGTGACGGCCAGAAAACCTCGATGTCGACCCGTTCCGGCGAGTTCGTTACGCTGCGCGAACTACGCCATGAAGTCGGCAATGACGCCTGCCGCTTTTTCTACGTGCTGCGAAAATCCGATCAGCATCTCGACTTCGATCTCGATCTGGCCAAGTCGCAGAGCAACGAAAATCCGGTTTATTACATCCAGTACGCCCATGCCCGTGTTTGCTCGGTGCTGGCGCAATGGGGCGGCGAGGCCCAGTCACTGAATACGGCGACGCTGTCATTGCTGGGCAATGAACGCGAACTGGCGCTGTGCGCGCGGCTGGCGGAGTTCCCGGAAGTGATCGATAACGCCGCGCGCGACTTTGCGCCGCACGCCGTCGCCTTCTATTTAAAAGATCTGGCTGCCGATTTTCACGGTTACTATAATGCCGAACGAATTCTCGTCGACGACGAGGCACTACGCCAGGCGCGCCTGGCGCTGTGCGCCGCCACGCAGCAGGTTTTGAAAAACGGCCTCGCCATCCTTGGCGTAGCCGCGCCGCAATCCATGTAAGGAGCGCCATGTCCCCAGACAACAAACCCCGCAACAAACCCACCCGCAGGGCTAGCCAAGGCAGCACCCTGCTCGGCGTGTTCATCGGCCTGGTGCTGGGCGTGTTAATCGCGGCAGGCGTCGTGTGGTACATCAACAAGACGCCGCTGCCTTTTCAGAAAACTGAGCAGAAAACTGAGCAGAAAACTGAACAAAGGGGCGACATCAAGCCAGGCGCGCCGCTGCCTTTAGCCGGCAAACCCGGCGACAAGCTGCCGGAGAAAGCTGGCGACAAACCGCGCTTCGATTTTTACAAGATATTGCCGGGCGCCGAAGAGGCCGCGCCTCAGTCGGTACCGCAGTCAACACACAAGCCGGCCGATCAGCCGGCGGCGAGCGGCGAAGCGCTGTTTTTGCAGGTCGGCGCTTTCCAGAATCCCGCCGACGCTGACAACCTTAAGGCGCGTCTTGCGTTAATGGGGGTGGAGGCCAGCGTGCAGCAGGTGACGGTGCCGGAAAAAGGCGTCATGCACCGCGTGCGTATCGGCCCCTATCGCGGCCCGGAAGATATGAACAAGGTGCGTTCGCAACTCGCACAGAACGGAATCCAGGCGACGGTGGTCAGAGTCAAGGACAGCGCCGCCAACTAAGCGTCGCAACTGAGCGTCGCAACTAAATGTCCTAACCAAGGTCAATAGCCCACAAGGAGAACAGGCAAATGCAAAGCATACGGAAATGGCTGGGACTAACCATGATGGCGGCAACCTTGATCGCGGGCGCGGCCCTTGCAGCGCCGCCTACCGCGCCCTCCAAGACTTTGAGCACGCCGCAGCCGGTGGAAACCGGCGCCAAAATCGAAGTCATCGAATTCTTCTGGTACGGCTGCCCACATTGCTATGACCTGGAACCGTCACTGAAGAAATGGGTGGCCAAGCTACCCAAGGATGTGGAGTTCCGTCGCATACCGGCCATTCCGGTCGAGCGCTGGGCGCCGATGGCCCGCGTTTATTACACGCTGGAAGCGCTCGGCGAGTTGAACCGCTTGCACGGCGATGTGTTCGACGCCGTGCATCGCGACCATGTCAAACTCGACGACGAAGCCACGCAACTGGACTGGATGGCGAGCAAGGGCATCGACCGCAAGAAGTTTTCGGACGCCGCCAACTCTTTCTCGGTGCAAAGCAATGTGAAGCGCGCCGCATTGGCGAGCCGGTCCCATGAAGTAGAGGGCGTGCCGGCCCTGATAGTCGACGGCAAATACATGACCGCTCCTTCCATGGCGAACGGCATCGAGCCGATGTTTGGCGTGCTCGACAGCCTCGTCAATAAGGCGCGCGCCGAGCGCAGCAAGAAGAAGTAAGCCACCTTGGCTGACGCGCTGCGTGTCTTTATCACCGGCGCCTCTTCCGGCCTGGGTGCGGCATTGGCGGCGCACTACGCATCGCATGGCGCGCAGCTCGGCCTGGTCGGGCGGCGCGCCGATGCACTGGCGCAAGTGGCAGATGCGTTGCCGGGTGAATCGGCACGTTATATCGCCGATGTTGCCGATGCCGCCGCGATGGCCGCTGCCGCGCAGGATTTTCTACAGCGCTTCGGTACGCCGGACATCGTCATCGCCAACGCCGGCGTTTCAGTCGGCACACTCACCGAATACGCCGAAGACTCGCCGGTATTCGCCCGCGTGTTGCAAACCAATGTCATCGGACCGGTGAATACCTTTCAGCCCTTCATCGCCCCCATGCGCGCAGCGGGGCGCGGCCGACTGGTCGGCATCGCCTCGGTCGCCGGCGTGCGCGGTGTGCCCGGCGCCGGCGCCTACAGTGCCTCCAAAGCCGCCGCCATCAGCTACCTCGAAAGCCTGCGCGTCGAACTACACACCAGCGGTGTGCGCGTCGTCACCGTGAGCCCAGGCTACATCGCCACGCCGATGACGGCCGTGAACAAATATTCCATGCCCTTCATGCTACCGGCCGATGTCGCGGCGCGACGCATCGCCCGCGTCATCGCCCAAGGCCGGCGCTTTGCCGTCGTGCCCTGGCAAATGGCCATCGTGGCTCGCATCATGAAATTCCTGCCACCCTGGGCTTACGACCGGCTGGCCTATCGCGCCGGGCGCAAACCGCGTGGATTGGAAACCTGAGGAATCGCAATATGCGTTATTGGCTAATAAAATCCGAGCCTGATGCCTATAGCATCGACGATCTGGCGCGCGACAAGCAGACGCCCTGGAGCGGTGTGCGCAACTATCAGGCGCGCAATTTTATGCGCGACCAGATGAAGGCTGGCGACCGCGCGTTTTACTACCACTCCAACTGCGCGACACCGGGCATCGTTGGCATTGCCGAGGTGGCTTGCGCGGCTTACCCGGACGCGACCCAGTTTGATCGCAAGAGCCACTATTACGACGAGAAAGCCACACCGGAGAGTCCGCGCTGGATGAATGTCGACGTGCGCTTCCTTAAAAAGTCGCGCCTGGTTTCATTGGCCGAATTGCGCGGTCATGCGGAACTTGCGAATCTGCGCATCCTAGCCAAGGGCAGCCGACTCTCCGTCACGCCCGTTGATCCGGCTGACTGGAAATTCATTTTGGGGCTGATGGAGAAGAAGGGGTGAGCCTTGCCTGGCATGGGTGGCACTGGTGGCTGGCCTATCCGCTGATCGGCTGCTTTTCCGGCTTCGTTGCTGGATTGTTCGGCGTGGGTGGCGGGCTCACCATCGTGCCGCTGCTTTTGTTTCTCTTCGCTGCACAAGGCTTTCCATCCGAGCATGTGATGCATTTGTCCCTCGGTACCGCAATGGCGACCATCGTCATCACTTCGCTTTCCAGCATGCGTGCGCATCACAGCCACGGCGCGGTGCGCTGGGAGATTTTTCGCGTCATGTCACCGGGCTTGGTGCTGGGCACGCTGTCCGGTTCCTTGGTTGCCGGCTGGGTACCGACGCGCCCCCTGGCGATGGTGTTCACGGCCATCGTCTATGTCGCAGCCATCCAGATGATGGCGGACTTCAAGCCCAAGCCCACACGCGCGTTGCCGCGTAGCGCGGGGCTCTTCGCGGCGGGCTTGTTCATCGGCGGCGTATCCAGTCTGGTGGCGGCGGGCGGCGGCTTTCTGTCGGTGCCCTTCATGTTCTGGCATAACGTGCCCGTCCATCAAGCGGTGGGTACTTCTGCTGCATTGGGATTTCCCATCGCAGTGGCTGGCACCCTCGGCTATCTCATCAGCGGCTGGAATACGGCCAACCTGCCCGAATACACGTTCGGTTACGTTTATTTGCCAGCGCTGATCGGCATCGCCGCCACGACGGTACTCATGGCCCCCGTGGGCGCGCGCACGGCGCACCGCCTGCCCATCCACGGACTCAAGCGCGCCTTCGGCCTGATGCTGGCCTTGCTGGCGACGTCGATCTTGTGGAGACTGCTGAAGACCTGATTCTACTTGTGCTGCTTGCGCCTTGCAGTGGCCAAGGCATAAGCCTGGGAACGCTCTCGCTTTGCCACGGCCAACACGAGCACAACCAGCACGTCGTCCTCGACCAGATAAACCAGGCGGTAGCCCTGCTTGAGCAGCTTGATTTTGTAGCACCCTTGTAGCTCACCGCGCAGCAGCGCACCGGGCACATGGGGCTCGTGCAGCCGTTTCTCTAACAGTTTCTTGAACGCTTGTTTTACCGAACCGTCGAGCGCTTGCCACTCTCGCCACGCGTCGGGTACGAACTTGAGACGGTACTTGGTGATCTGCTTATACTAATTCGCGTTCAATGATATAGATGTTATCCATTTGAATCCGGCCAAGCTTTGCATACGAGAAGGATCGGATTCGAGTGCCAATAATCCTGCG
>JAYUNL010000057.1:0-3891 GCA_043761745.1 Rhodocyclaceae bacterium | reverse complement strand
GTTGGACAAGCAAAACAGAATCAGGCGATTTGAAGAGATCTTCGTGACACACCTAGACGCGGCCTATGATTTGGCACATTGGCTTACGCGCGACGAGCGTGATGCTGAAGATGTGGTCCAGGAAGCATGTTTGCGCGCCTTCAAGTTTCTGGACAGTTTTCGTGGCAAAAATGGGCGCTCGTGGCTGCTCGCGATCGTGCGAAACACCTTTTACACATGGCTTGAAAAAAACCGTGCCCAGATGCTTAACGTACCGTTCGATGAAGAGACTCTTGCCGCCAGTGGGGGGATGGCGGTTTTTGAGCACGATACAGACTACCGCGTCGATCGTCTTTTAGAGGAAGAAGACTGCCGGCGCTTGGTAAATCGTGCAGTGAATCAATTGCCGGTAGAATTTCGAGAGGTCATTGTGTTGAGGGAGCTTGAAAATATGTCATACAGGGAAATTGCAACCATCGTCAACATTCCGCTCGGTGCCGTAATGTCGCGTCTTGTGCGCGCGCGTAACCTATTGCTGCAGTACTTGCAGCAAGTTGACCAGGAGTCATGATATGGACTGCACACAAAGCCAAAGCCTCTTGCACGGCTATCTCGATCAGGAACTGGATCTGGCGAGCGTCATGGGAATCGACCAACACCTGCAATCATGTGCAGCCTGCAAAAAGATTTACGACGAACAATCAACGCTGCGGTTGGCTGTCAGACAACACGCTGCATATCACGCGGCACCCGCCGGGCTCGCGGATTGCATTCGCGCCCAAGTGGATCGAACGGCAACCAGTGCGCCTACAAAAAGAGAAAAGCCGCGCTGGCAATGGCTCCAATTCGGCCAATGGTTTCAACTCGGCACCGCGATTGCCGCGACTGCCGTCGTGACTTGGACTGCGGCTTTACAGCTCAACAGCCCGTCGCAGGACGATCTCATCTCGGAGCAGGTAATCGCCGGCCATGCGCGTTCGGTATTGACCAGTCACATTGCCGACGTTGCGACTTCCGACCAGCATACCGTTAAACCGTGGCTCAGCGGCAGACTCGATTTTTCGCCGCCGGTCACGGATTTGAGCGCTGCTGGCTTCCCGCTCATCGGCGGCCGTCTCGATTATCTCGACAACCGTTCGGTCGCAGCGCTGGTGTACCGCCATGATCAGCATTTGATCAATCTTTTTGTTTGGCCAGATTCGAAGCTTACCCGCACGAAGCCGACGCAGTCTTTGTCTAAACAGGGCTACCATATATTGCATTGGAGCGATGCGGGCATGACGTACTGGGCAATATCGGACCTTAATGAGCGCGAAATGAAGACCTTCGCTGAAACCTATGCAAGTGCAAAATAGCTGCAACAGGCGACGCACATTCTCTCGAACCATGAGCGTGTGGCGACCTTGGGTCGTGCCAGCCATTGTCACGCATCTGTAGCAGCCTTCAGCCTTTCAGCGACCAGTAGTGTTCGATCAGCGCGCCGGTCTCCGCGTGTTGTGGAACTGTGTGGCGCGGGTACTCGCGGGGAGCACGCGAACTCTCCCCTGTGCTTGCAAGATTGTCTTGATTTCTCGCAGGAAGACGGACGAACGCCAGAGCATGGCGCACCACCTGTAGCGGCAGATATTCTCCATTGGAGTTCCCTCACTTACCGGATTTCGTTCTGACCAAGCTCGTCATCCTGGGTCCTAGCTTGTCCCTTTCAAACCAAGTAGCACCGCCGCGCCCAGCACGCCAAACAATCCGGCGGCGAGCAGGCGCACCGCCTTGAAGGGAATCGCCTTCGATGCCGTATTTCCGAGCAGGACGGCGGGCGCATCCGCCAACAGCATGCCGAGCGTGGTGCCTCCAACCACGGCAATGAGCGTGTGGTATTTGGCCGCCAGCATCACGGTTGCAAGCTGGGTCTTGTCGCCGATTTCGGCCAGGAAAAACGCGATCAGTGTCACCAAGAACACGCCGTAGCGTCCTTGGGGTGTCGGATCCTTTTCCATTTTGTCCGGCACCAGAGCCCACACGGCAATGGCCAGGAAGGAAACTCCGAGTCCCCATCGAAGTACCTCCGGACTCACCACGCTGTAGACCCATTCACCGACTGCCGCCGCAATGGTGTGGTTCACAACTGTCGCGCAAAAAATACCCAGGATGATGGGCACGGGCCGCTGAAACCGGGCTGCCAGCAGCAGGGAGAGTAGCTGCGTCTTGTCGCCAATCTCGCTGACAGCGACGGCCAGTGTCGAAATAAAAAACGCTTCCATTGATCGGCGCCGTGAGTCAAACGCAGTTGAACCAATAACGCGGCACTACCGCCCGCCTCGCTAGCAATTCACGACCGAAGCAATTTCACCTACCTCGCCCTCGGCTAAACCTTCCGCCCTGCCTGGAGTTTTTCTCCAATCGGACGCGGGTGTGGTGGTGCTTTCGATCGCACAGCCGGCCAGCGCGAAGCTCGTGAGTAACGCCAAAAGAAGTGCGGAAACAATTTTATTCATGACAACCTCACGGTGAAAAAGTTAACGCAAAACACTTACTTGTCTATTAAACCGCGGCGAAGCCTGGTTTATCCACGCGCTCTGCGAGCGCCGCGATGCGTTTCGCGTCTCGAAACCAATATGCTCTGACGTCAACAGAAAAAAGCGGCGCCCGCGGGCGCCGCCCAAGAGTAAGCGACGGAGGAGATTTGCAGAGGCCGTCGTTACTTCCATCAAGATCTCACGACTGTGAATTATTAGAACGTATGCCGCATACCTAACAGGTAGCCGACACTGGCCGCACCCGCAGTCGCGCCAATCCCTGCGGCATTGGCAAACTGGTAGGTGGCGTTGGCGTCGTTAGCAACGCGGGTGTAAAACCCATACATGTCAGTCCGCTTTGATAAGCTGTAGCTGTAGCCCAGGGAATACTGCTGCGCACCCAACGAGTTGGTAAGGCACGCCCCGCCACCCACCAGATTGCAGCTTCCGCTCTGCGCCCTGCCGTACAGGGCACGAATGGTGCCGCGTCCGATTTCGTGAGTTCCCGTTAACGCGTAAGCGTTGCGGTCGTAGCTTTTGAAGTTAGCAGCGAGTGCCGCGCTGTTTTCCTGTTCATACTTCAGTTTCTCGTAGATCAGACCCAGCCGGGTTTTGCCGAAGCTATAGCGCGCCACGAACTTGTTGCCTGTGTCACGCGATGACGCAGCCGGCGAGCCGCCCACCGCGGCCACAGGAACTGCCTGGGCGGCAGGAGCAATAGCGCCGAGCCCAAAATAGTCGGTGTGGAGCTCGTAACCGTATCCGAAATACACCGGTCCGTTTTCATACTCGGCGTTCGCGCTCCAGATGTTGGGATTGATCTGCACGAGGCCGAGCGAGTTGGACGTCTTGCCCTCATTGAGAGAATATGCGATTTTCCCACTGAAGCCCTTGAAACTCGGTGTCCAGTACTGCACGCTGTTGCCTTGGCGCCTTTCAAACGAAGCGTTCGCGGTGTTTGAGATGGCCGTACCAGCTGCATTAAGGGTGACGTTACCGTTCGTCACCGGCCCGATGCCGAATCCCGGCGTGCCGATAATCGCGCCGGTATAGCTAATACCCGTGAAGAACATCGGATCGACGGCTCCGGACAGCACCTTGTAAGGTGTGTCCCACTGCCCGGCGAACGCCGTGCCCCAATCGCCGGAAAGCCCTACGTTGGAATTGCGTGTCGCAAACCCGCCACCGACGGCCGATCCAGTGGCGGTATTGGTTCCAAACGTGGCTTGGTTGTCGAAGCCGATGGCCGACTCGATCTGGAAGATAGCCTTCAGTCCTCCGCCTAGGTCCTCCACACCTCTGAAGCCGATGTTCGAAGAGTTCGATGTTATGCGATCGCGCCACGGAACGTTGACACCAGTCGGCGTTGCTCCCAGTTGACCGGGAGCGAGCGCGGCGG
>JAYUNL010000056.1:0-3617 GCA_043761745.1 Rhodocyclaceae bacterium | reverse complement strand
GCATCGTTCACACACCGTGCGCCCGGCTAGCGGACACTCGCCGCCACGATGATATGGTAATCCTGCCCTGCCCAATCTCCGGTCTTGGTGTTGTGAAACGTAAAATCGAGCTGCTGCCCAGGACGTAAATTGCGTGTCGGGATTTGCGCAAAATGCATATCCAATCCACTATCGCTGGTCACCGTATCCTGCGCATTTTGCCAGCCATCGATACTCCAATGAATGACGCCCGGCGCATACAGTGCGATGAATAAATTTTCCCCGCTGATGATTTGCTCAATCGGTGCTTGCGGCAACCAGAATACCTGCTGTATCGCCGGGCGTATGCCTTGGTAGCGTTGCCAAATCGCGCTCGGCCGGTCGAATGCACGGCCGAGTTGGCGCGACGCCATGAGCTTAATAAATTCGGCGTGCGCCCAAACCAGCGGCATCGCTGAGCCGGTGGGGCGGCCCGGATAGAGTCCGAGTGTGGGCAGGGCTGCGCTATCCCAGATCTGCTCGGGAATCATGCCGCCGCTGCCGCTCATCGCATTCATCGCTTCCAGATAAGGTTGCGGATCTTGTCCTGCAGCGAGTGCATAATGTCCGCGCTCACCCGTCAATAAAGGCCACGGCCGTCCCCGTCCCACCCCGTCGAACGCCGCGCCATCCTCGTGTTCGCCGTAGCCGTCACCGTTGTAGCGATACCAGGCAGGGCCGCTCGCGGTGTCGGTTTTGAGCAGGGTATCGATGACATCGAGGGTGTCAACGATGAGCGGGTCATCGGCGCGGCGTAGCCCGAAACGCACGAGTTGTAGGAAATCCACGCCGACTTGTTCTTCTGCCGACAAGCCTGGATCGTGCAAGCGGTTTTTGAGCGGCAGCACATCCAGCATAGCGCGCGGGTTGGTCTCTGTTTGCGGGGGTGCCATGCGCACATAATAGCCGCTGACATTTAGCCGCCGTGCCAGCGCACTGCCGTAGACCGCGGTCCAGTCTTCGATGCGGGCATTCCAGTAATCCGCGAGTGCCAGCACGAAATCGCGTGCGTCCGGCTGCAGCAAAGGCGCGCCGGCCACCAGCGCGGCGATGCAAACCGACAGCGTGAAGGTATTAATCCCCGCATCTTCTTCCCAGCGGTCTTGCGGACTCGCGGGCCCATTGCGAGCAATAAATCCGAGGGCGCGCCGCACCATATCGGTGATCACTATGCCTTGGAGTGCGCCGCGCTCCGCCAGACACACCGCGAGCAATACCGGGAACGCCACTTCGTCGAGCTGCATGCCTTGCCAGTAGGGTTTACCGCCTAGCCATTGGTTCTGATACCAGTGGCCGTCCGCATGTTGCGTTGCGATGAGATAGCGCAGAATGTCGCGCGCTTCGTCTTCACTGCCGAGGGCAAGCAAGGCGCCGGCGCTCTCCACTAGATCACGCGGCCATACCAGGTGATAGCCGCCGCGCTCGTCGCGGGTGTTGCCCCAGGGGATGCTGAGACTCGCCACCATCGCACCGCGATAAATTTTATCTTGGTGCACGCGCAACACCATCGCCGAAGTGAAAAACTGCTCGCGCAGCGACGCCGGAATGCCGGGCATGAGCGTGTGCTGGCATTGTGCATGCCAAGCCTCCCAGTCATGGATCTGCTCTTGCCACGGTTCGTCGAATGGTTGCAGCAAAGCAGAAATCGCGAGCGTCGCTGCCGATTCTTTGCTGCTGGCGAAACCCAGTGCGAGCGTGGCCGTGCGCGGCAACTCGCCCAGCAGCGCCACATTGCCGGGGCCGGCATGCCGGTGTTGCCATTGCATCCGGTCATGGCGCATAAAATCTTGCCAGCCGTCGCTGATTCCGACATAGCCTGCGCTGGCGCGGCCCCAGGCGTCAGCCTGGTGTGCGTCGACAGCCGCCAGGGCCAAGCCGAAGGGGCCTTGTTCGGCCCATAACATTTGCCGGCCACGATATTCGCCGACCTCGGCATCATTATCTTGACCCGTGCCGCCGAGGTGCGGCGCCAACAGGGCATAAGGGCGTAAGCCCGGATCGCCCTTAAGCTCAATTTCCAGCAGCAATACATCGCGCCACGGATCAGGCGTGATGCGCAAGGTGAAATCAAATCGCTCGTGGTGGTGAGTAATGTGGACTGCGGGGACGCCGGGCGCGGCTAGCCGCAGCGCGTGGTTGCCCAGACGCTTGATTTCCACCCAGAAGCCCTGGTCATCAGCGATGATGAAACCCAAGTCGCGGATCTGCGGAGTATCGACACGCGGGTAAAACACTTCATTGACAATACCGCCGCCGATGGTGAACCACAGGCGCGACGGCCCGAGTGCGCAACCCACCATTTCTTTGGCGCTGCTACACCAAGTGGGTGGAATACCGGGTGCGCCGGGCGCTTCTTCAATGAGGGGTGCAGTATTCATTCGGAGTGTATTAGACATTCGGGAGCGTGGGCGTCAACCAGCTTTTGCCATCCTGGGCAATGAGCATTTCGGCTGATTCGGGACCCCAGGCGCCTGCGGCGTAGTTGGGAAAATCTGCTGCCGGATTTTCCGCCCAGACATCGAGAACCGGCATCAACAACTGCCACGCTGCGGCGACTTGATCGGCGCGCATGAATAAAGTCGCATCGCCTATCATCACGTCGCGCAGCAAGGTTTCGTAAGCAGCGGGCGCCTCGGTCTGGAACGCTTCTTTATAGCTGAAGCGCATATCGACCGGGCGCAGCCGCAGTTGCGAGCCGGGTTCTTTAGCCATGAATTTGAGTACGATGCCTTGTTCCGGATGCATTTGAATCACCAGCCGCACCGGTTGCGTATTGAGGCCGACGGACGCCGGAAAGGAGCGATGCGGCACATCGCGGAAACGGATGGAAATTTCCGACACGTCGGCGGCCAGGCGTTTGCCGGTACGCAGATAAAACGGCACATCCTGCCAGCGCCAGTTGTCGACATACAATTTAAGCGCGGCATAGGTCTCGGTATTGGACTGAGGATCGACACCCGGCTCGTCGCGATAAGCCGCCAGATGTGCGCCCTGAATCCAGCCTGCCGCATATTGGCCGCGTGCCGCGAACTCGGGCACCGCCTCACGCGTGATCGGCCGCAAAGCATGCAACACGTCCATTTTTTTGTTGCGGATATCGTCTGCGTCGTAGGCCACGGGAGGCTCCATCGCCACTAAGCACAACAACTGCAGCAAATGGTTTTGCACCATGTCACGCAGCGCCCCGGCGTGTTCGTAATAGCCGCCGCGTTTTTCCACGCCCAAGGTTTCAGTCACGGTGATGGTGACATGGTCTACATAACGCCGGTTCCAAATCGGCTCGAAGATGGGGTTGGCGAAGCGCATCGCCAAAATATTTTGCACCGTTTCTTTACCCAGATAATGATCGATGCGAAATAATTGCGCCTCGGTAAAAATATCGCACAGTGCGTTATTGATTTCGTGGAACGACGCCAAGTCATGCCCCAACGGTTTCTCCACCACGATGCGCACCCGCTCGCGATCTTGCGCTAAGCCCGCCGCACCCAGGCCGCGCGCAATCGGCGCAAACAACGCCGGCGGTGTGGCCAGATAAAACACGCGCTCCGCTGGGCTGCCCGCTTCCTGATCGTGTGCCGCCAGCGTCTCGGCCAAACGCG
>JAYUNL010000055.1:0-24912 GCA_043761745.1 Rhodocyclaceae bacterium | reverse complement strand
TCGTCGACTTGTCACATACAATTAGGTTCTTCATCCACGGCTCCTTAAAGTCCATGGGCTAACATCATATCTAATTTATTGAACGCAATGTCGTATGAGCAGTTTGAACGATGGTGGGCAGAGGGGGTGACAGAGATTGGACGTGCAGCCCACACCAGTGCGCGCGGCCGCAGCAATCCGCGTGTGGTGAAACAACGCTGCAAACAATATCCTAAAGAAACCCGCTTCCAGCATGCCTCTCAGACGATTTTATGAACGTTTTTATCCACACTAATCCGAGAAGACCCATAAAGTTTTAGGATCGTGACCTATTGCACAAGCTGATTTTGGGTGCGGCGCTAACATTCAAATCGTCAACTGCCCAGTCGGGCGACGGTTCTAGCTCAGGAGACCGCCGCCTTCCCGGTTCCAGCCGATAGCGGGTGCGACAGATGAGTCTGTAAGCAGGGCGGCCGGGCAGACTTTTGCGCGCAAGTGAATTCGACAATAACAGGAACCGCGAAGAAGAGCAGTTTTCAGAAGGCGCGAGGATACTCTCGCGTCTTTTTCTTTTTGTGCGTCCGGTAGGGGCCACCCACAAAGAAAAAACATACAAAGAAAAAGCCCACAGTTGCATGGGCTTTTGTCTCTTGCTGGACTTCTTTGAATCTTGAAATGGTGGGGCGGCGTCTACCGAATAGCTCGCCGAAAGTCCTGCAATTAGAGCGCGTGGCATCAGTGCTCATCCGCTGTTACCCCAATAGTTACCCCTGTCAGATTGATGCTGCCCTGATTTTGCCGTCTTGTCAGCGCCGACTCTTCGACATCGTTTCGCTACCCCGATTTTCAGGGAGCCCCTGCGGGGCGGACGGGCGCGGGGCTGCCGAGGCGGGAACGAGCAACGCAGTGCGAGCCGCCGCAGGCTGACCCGTAGGGCGGGCGGGGGATCAACGCCTCCTTGCGCGCAGCGCCTGAATCAACCACTGAGCGACGCGAACCGAAATAGCTGTTGTCCGGGCTGGGGCGCAAGACATAACAGACCATTACCCGAACCCGCAGGGCGCGCTAGCGGTAGGCACACCAAGCGAAGCCTGCGCAGCGACTGGCCTACTTTGGGTAATGCGCGGTTATGTTCAATCGCTTGCGATTTACCCCTGCCCGGCTGCGTGACATTCGCGCAACGCGCGCTGACTGGATCGGTTTTGACTGGCAATCCCGCGCAGCGGGTTTGCCTTGGGGGTGTGCGACCTGCGGACCTGCGTAGTGGAGCAGGAATGAGGACGGGACGCGGCAAGGTTTTGGCCGCGTAGCCGCCGAATGGATGCGCAATGCAGCAGGTGGCACGGTCTTGATCTTTCAGGCTGCCACGACCCGGCATCGTAGCCGTCCGCTTCAACGCAGTTAAGCGGCGGCGGGCCACGAAGTGCAGGACGACGAGCACCGCCCCGGCGTAGCCGCCGAAGCCGTGGGCAGTTTCATCGCCGACGGCGCAGGCGGCGGGCAGCACGCGACCACGGTGGCCAGGGCAAAAGTCGGCGCTGGCGGTACGGCGATAGCAGGAGCGACAAAGCCGTGACGCAGCTTCACCGCGTGACGGCGTGATTCAGAACGCGACGAGGTAGCCGCTGGCAAGCCGCAAGCTGGCGAGCGGGTTTTTCGCTGGCCTGCGCCGTGGTGCAGCGGCGGCGGGGCAGGCGCAGCAGCGCTGGCCGAAGGCACTGAGCCGTGGCGCGGATGTTTGCGCGACGGCGGGCGTCCAGTACGCGATGCGGTAGCGACGGCGCGGGGCTTGCGGGTTTGCTTGCAAGGCCCGTGACGGAGCGGTCAAGGGGCTCGTCGCGTCCCCACGGCGCCCAAGTACGGCAGGCCATTGGCCCGAATGTCAGCCCGCATTTCATCGGAAAGAAACAGGGTGGGAACAGTTTCCAATACCGCATCTTCCTGCGATCTGCGAAATGCCTCAGCCGCTGTGTAGTTGGTGAAATCCGCGCCCGCGATTTTCCGGGTAGCGACATTGATTACCTGCCACGATGCCTTGTCGGATAACTGGCGCACCCAGTAATGCCGGCTCAGGGTCGAGAACTGCGCGCTGCCCAATCTTGCACCCCATGACTTGGCAAGCTTTTCCACTGCCGCAGGCACGATGCGGTCATAGAAGGTAGCCAGACCCTCGGCATTTGCCCACGGGAAGCGCTCGGCGTGCAACCTGCCCGGCAGCCAGGCAATACCGGCAAAGCCCTGGTTCGCCGCCAGCACCAGCATCATGCGCAGCGCCGCATCCAGCCAGTGATTCAGGTACGGATTCTCGGGCGGGGTCTCCATGTCGTCGTCCCAACCGATGGGGTCGCGGTCCTCGGCATCTTCCGCTTGCCGCTCACTGGTCACCTGAATCGCTTCGCGCAGAGCCTGATTCCAATCGCTCTGGATTTCCTCCAGCACCAGCACGCGCGCGCCTGCGGGAGTCATACGCTCGGTGGTCCGCACATGGGCAACGATATTGGGAAGCTCGAAATGTTCGCCCCAATAGTCAACCGGCAGGTTTGGCGCGGTGATCAACCATTCGGTGTAATGCTCGCCGCC
This sequence comes from Rhodocyclaceae bacterium, assembly GCA_043761745.1. Classification (GTDB taxonomy): domain Bacteria; phylum Pseudomonadota; class Gammaproteobacteria; order Burkholderiales; family Rhodocyclaceae; genus Desulfobacillus. The sequence continues at coordinate 22,353 of JAYUNL010000055.1, read as the reverse complement.
GGGAAGCACGAAGCGCGCGAACTGATTGAGGCTTCGGATCTGGCCGACGAAACCCTGCGCCGCAAGGCGCCGGGCCATGCGGTCGACCAGTACACGGCCATGGGCCATGGCCTCCTGCACGCTGACAAATCCGCGGGCTACGGGGTGCGGCGCCAGCTTTTTGCTGCCGCGAGGTACAGAAAAAGACCAGTACCCGCGATGCCCGAATAGATCAGGATCGACGTTGACGTGGAGCCAGATGCAGAGGCCGAAGGTTCGATCCATGTAATGCAGCAGGCGCACTTCGCGCCGCCCGTGGCGAATCAGAACGGGCGGCAATTTCGCCGGCCGTTGCTGCTTCTCGTAGCGCACCACGGGAACATATTCGTCGATGATGCGGCGCTGGAGAACAAGGTCGCAAGGCGGCTTCTCGTCCAGCCAGCCCAGCAGCCTTTCGACGTGAAGAATTGGGGGCGGAGGCTCGGATTGATTCGATGATGGCTCGCCCTCCAGCGAAGCACAAAGAGCGACCAGTTCTTTGAATACGCTATCAGGCTCGGCGTCCTTGCCAAGCATAGCCATGATCCCCGACCATTCGACCTCGACCGCACTGACACCTCTCTTCTGCAAATTGCGGAGGGTGCCCAGCCACTGTTCGGGACTGGCCTTGATCTGGCCGCTGGCGGCAAGCCGGCGCCGGAGCGGCGACCACAGCTTGATCGATGAAGTCTCGTAATTGTCTTGCTCGGGCATGAGCTATCCCTCATCGCCCGCCGGGCCGTCATAGAGAATCTTTCCCGATTGCCGCCCGATCACGATCACGCGGCTGCTACGAATAGCGGGCTGGCCGATCTCGTCGCTCCATGGCACCTCTACCCACCAGCAGGGCTCCGGAAAGCTGGCGTAGAGGCTGAATTGCGCCGGCTTCCTGCTGTGACAGATCAGTGGCGCGGAGACCACGGATTGCGCCAGTGCCTGCCGTGCTATGTCCTGCGCCATGCGCTGCGTGACGGGCGGAAACAGATGTACCTTCAGTTGCTCAAACCATTTCATGCTGATCTCGAATTGCTTGCCTCACGAATCATCATCGCCGATCACTGGCGCAATGGATGAGCCTGCGGAAAACTATCAACCAACCGAACAGACCGGCATCGGGAGACTGGCTGAAATGCCTCATGTCTGGCAAAAGTCGGCGCTGGCGATACGGCGAGCATCAGTCAGAGGCAAGACCGTAATAAATCGCGATCTGCTTCTTCACCTCGCGGCCGATGCTGTGAGTGTCGGCGAGTCGAAGCTGTTTGAAGTCGGCGATATTGAAACCGAAATCCTTGCTGACATCGCCAACGGTGCTGTTGTGCAGCAGGAGAAAATTCTTGTGTTCCTTTTGGCGGGCTTGATTCAAGCCCATCAGCAGGCCGACTTCGTGATACACGTTTTTATTGCCTGCTGTCAGATCGGCGATCAAATAGCCTGAATCTTCGATCAATTGAAAAATCTCGCTGCTGATCGGGTACGAATAGCCCTTGTCGAATTCGTCGATGCGGATGGGTTTCAGCTTCAAGCCGAACTGATGTTCCCGGTTCAATTCGGCGACGGCCGCCTCGACGGCCTTCCAGTTTGGGTTATCTACCCATTGACCGCTCTTGTCCGGAATCTTGAACTGCATGGATACGAAAATTTGCCGATGGCGCGATTCGGCAACCTTCTCGAAGATTCGGATCAGGTCCGATGCGTTGATCGTTTGAAGTTCGTATTGATGATTTTTCAGAACCCAGTTTTCCAACTGCCGATAGCGGGGGGCGCCCTGAATGGCGAAAAACAGGAAGGCCGAAAAGAGCCCCAGCGAGTTGCTACGCTGCAAACGCTCGTCGGCATACGAGGCGTTCACACCCTGGATCGCCTCCAACAGCCTGGCGCTGTCGGGTAGTGGGCTGGCATCGCCCAAGCGCTCGCGTTCGCGCTGCAAGTCACGCAACGACTCGATCAGCACCGAGCATCGGCTATCCTCCTGTCCTTCTTTCTGTCCGAACACACCTCGCAGGCTCGGCAGGTAGTCAAAATTGAGCACCTTGCGCGTCTGGCGACAGACAACAAACTCATTGCCGAAATCCTTCTCCAGAACATCATCAGGAAAGCCGGCCTCGTCCTCAATGATGCCTCGATAGACCTCTTCCGAGGTCAGCGCCAAGGCTTTGCTGTTGATGTTGTAGAACAGGGCCTTCTCGCTTTGCCGGGCGCTGCCTTGCGGCAACAGCAGGATGCAGAAGGAGACCGGCTTGGCATCAAGTAGTGCTTTATCGGTTAGTGCCTCGAATGCGCTGATGCGGTGGTTGCCGTCGATACGCTTGAGTAACTTACCGGCACTCTCCGGGAACGTAATGTTCACGCGAGTAAGGTCCGCCGCCATTTTGGTCTTGGTCGGCTTGACGCTCACGCCATTCACATTCGACTTGAATGCCTCGCCTCGCATCAACAACTGCAAGGGGTCGGCCTTGGGCGCACCCCCCTTCTCGTAGTCCGCTTGTAATTCAAGCGCCAGCACCACCTCGGGGAAAAATAGGTATTCGCCACGTTGGTAAAACGCCTGAATATCAAGCTGATGTTTCGGCTTCAAGTCTCGCTGATAGTCGTCGGCAAAAGAGCAGGCCGCCAACTCGCTTAACCGGGCAAAGCCGCGTACTACCCGAAAGCCGCCCAGCGTTTCGGTCATTACACCTTGAAGGGTCAAACTCATGGCGCCACCTCACCCAGCAGGATCGCTTCGATCTTGCGCTTGGCACCTTCAAGTTCAATGTTGGCACTCTCACGCAACAAAGACGCCTCGGTTCGAATTTTCTCCACAACGGTTTGGATTTCCTGCTGTTTGGCCAAGGGTGGCAGTGGCAACCTAATCCGGCGCAATGACGCCTGCGTCAGGCTGCCCATAATTGCACCAATCTTTTGCCGATCAAACTGCTCTTGGCATATCGAACTATTCAGCATAGAGACAAGATAATGGCCGAGCACCTTGGTATGGTCGATCTCAATGCGAAACACCTCTGAGCTGATTGCGAACTTCGTGTCCGTTTCAACTAGAGCAGCCACGCCAAATGTGCCTTTGCGGGTAAGCAACAAATCGCCTTGCCGCACCACACCTCGATCTGGAACTGCGTGGACCGGTACAGTTTGAGCTTGTGTCAAATCCACCGCGAATGGCCTAACGTCAGCAACTTTGGCATAGGGAAGACCGCCTTCGATGAATTCGCGGCAATCAATACCATTATTGATGCTGAGATAAATATGCCCAAGCGATGCGGCCTCGAAAGGCCCACTATCGAGTGCATGCTCAAGGGCATGAAATTTATCGCTGAAATAGTAAGGATCAAACCGCCACCCCGCCAACCCCCGCCGCTGCGCGGTGAAGATGCGGTTGGCGATATTGCTTTCCGGTTCGGGCGGCAGGGTGACGCCAAGTTCGGTAAGGAGATAATCGTCGATAGAGGTCAGCAAGTCCGCTGCACTTTGTTGTGCCTGACGATAACCGGCTGATGCGTGCTCATACAGCCGTATGACCTCAAGCTGCGTTTCTTCGGATGGAACAGGAAATACCAAGCGATTGATAAGCGATTTGTCCAGATAATCAACGCCATTGTTTGCGACAAGCCCGAGACGCATCTGCATTTTCATCAGCGGAGAATCGAGAACCACTGCCGCAAACTTCGGCAATACTCTTGCCCTAAACTGTATGCGAAAGATTGAGCCATTGATTACGGCATCACCGACATCGCTCTCGATGACCGCAACACATTTGGGCGATGCAATCGTGGCGCCCTTTACCGCTAAAAGAACATCGCCCAACCTGATTCTTGCCTTTCGAATAAGGTATTCCTGCGCCACGCGGTGGCATGAAGCAAAGTCGATTTGCAAGTTTGGCTTCAGCTCTGTTGCGCGGAGAAAGAGTATCGGCAAGGCGTCGTCGTAACTGTCGCCAGGAGGCAGAACACCATAGGCACCTTCCTTGATGACCTCGCGCATAAACGAAGCTCCCTCCATTTTCCAAAGGCGCTCAAGGAAAGTTCGGACACTCGGGGCATAAAGGCGTGGTGTTAGCTTGTCTTGCAGCATCCCCCAGCGAACAACAAAGAATTTCTCTTCATCGATGCTGGGGGTTAGACAAAAGGGCGTTTGCTCCCTTTCTCAATGTGAGCGACAAAGCGCCCCAACTCGCTGGCTACGGTTTCAAGTTCGTTGGCGGCCGTGGGCCGTCCGGTAGCGTTGTAGCCGATGTCTTCGGCAATCGCCATGAAGATGGGGTAATCGTCGAGCTGAGCTTTGACCTGGGCGAGGTAATCGTCCTCCAAGGTTTCACGCAGGTTTTCGATGCGCTCGTTGTAGTCGTCGGTAGTGGCTTGCAGCCAATCCTTGCAGACGTCGCTTTCCTTGTGAGCCGAGACAGCAGCCTTCGCTTCGGCGGTAAGTTCCTTCTTCACCGCTGCCGTCAGGTTACCTTGGGCCTCCAGTGCATAGAGCTTGGCTACCAGATCGTTTTCGATTTGCTGGATAACGGCATCGCCGTGTTTGAGGGCGGCTTTCTTTTCCGCGAGCAAAGCTTCCAACGCTGCACCCAGCGCATCCTTGGCAAACAAATCGTCCTGGGCCTTGGTCTTGATGGCCTTGATCGCCGCCGTGGTGGCGACAGTGTATTTCTTCAAAAACAGCACAGAGCTTTTCACCCCCGCGCCATTGGCGGCAAAGGCGAACTGCGGCAGCGAAACCACGGCAACGATGCGCCAGTGTTCTTCGATCCAGTCGCGCACGTATTGCATGCTGCTGTTGGTCAGGATGCTATCTGGGATGACCATTGCCAGATACCCGCCCGGTTTGAGGAAGCGGTGACACTGCTCAATGAACAGCACTTCCGTAGTTTGTTGGTCCCTTGTTGGTCGCTTGTCCCTGCTTACCTCACTATCTTTGTCTCCTTGATCTTTCGCTGTGAGTTCAGCCTGCGTGCTAAGCCCTTTGAGCTTTACTTCAATCCAGTCCTCGCCTTTTTTTCCCAGCGCGTAGTTTTCCAGATAGCGCTTTTCGGCGAACTTGACCTTGGAACCGAAAGGCGGATTGGTGATGATGAAGTCGAAGGCATTTTTCTTGAAGCCGGCGTTCTTCGTCTTCTCCCGCATGGTCTCAATGGATTCCAAGCCATCGAACGAAATTACGTTCGTATGACCATCATCGTGAATGATCATGTTCATTTTGGCGGTGCGGGCAATGCCTTCTGAGATTTCTATACCGAACAGATTGTTCTCGGCAAAATCGTGCCAGAAGTCGAAATGCTCTTTATAGCCTTCGGGTGTTGCCGGGTCGAAGTAACCTTCCTGGGCCTTGCGGTCGGCTTGCTTGCGGACCTTATCCAGCGCGTGCAGCAGGAAGCCGCCACTACCGCAGGAAGTATCGAGCACAACGTTATCGTTGCTGATGGGCAAGGCATCAACGATGAATTGAACAATTTTGCGTGGGGTGAAGTACTGACCGAACTCGCCCCGAAAGAAGCCGGTCATGAAGGTTTCAAAGGCGCGACCTTTGCTATCAAGATCGGTCTTGTTCAGGTTGGTGGCAGCCAGGTAGCCCACAACCGTTTGTAGCTCGGCGTTAGACAGACGGATGTCTTCCTTGAAAACCTCCTCGTCCTTTTCTCGGCCTTTTACATAAAGGCTGTGGATACGACTCTTTAGGTCGTCCCCTTTGTCGTCGCTGAATACCTGGAAATCGTAGGGGTCACCGTTCTTGCGTTTGACGCGCTCGTCCCAGATTTTGCAGAAGATAAGTTTGTCGAGTTCATCGAAAGCTTCTGCCGGGTTACGTTTGCCGCCCGCCCATAAAGCATCATGGGCCTGTTTGAAAATTCGGGTAAGTTCGTTTTCCTCGACGGTCTTGAGCTCAAATCCGCCAACACCACCCTTTACATACTTGGCTCGCGATACGCCTTTGCCAGGTCGCGGCAAGTCGGCCAGTCGATTGCCGACACGGTCCTTTGGCGCGGCCCGGTCACGCCGGAAGTAGTCGTTGCGGATGCCGGAGGTCATCCAGATAAAATCGGCATCCATCGAGTTGGCGTAGCCAAAGCCTTGCTCGATGCCCTGGTCGAGTTCGCCTTGGCTGGCTTCCTCGCGTTTGCACTCGACCAGGATCAGCGGCTTTTTCAGCGACTTGTCGGCATAGACGACGATGTCCGAAAAGATATTCGGAACGCGATGCTCGACCGCAACCTCGATATCGATCTGCTCGGGGGAGTAGCCGTACTCCAATACCAGGGAAAGATAGGCATTGGCTCTGACCTTTTCCTCGGGGTCACTGAACCGAAGTCGTTTGTTCTGGACCTTGTAGGTGATGTTCTTCTGATCGGCGTCGAAGGCGATCAAGCCCTCGGCAGCACCTTGGTCGATGAGTTCATTCATGCTTTTATCACTCCCCTGATTCGCTTTCTGCTGATGCAGGCTTGCACCGCTACCGCCCTATTTGCGTCGTGTCGCCAATTTCTTGCCGCCTTTGATCGGGGAGCCGGATTCGGCAATTGGGACACCGGCACGCCCGCAATGCTCCCGAATCATCACTTCAACCATGTTGGCGATGCTGCGGTGTTCCTGCTCGGCGACGGTGCGTAGCGCTTCCTTGAGGCCGGGTTCAATGCGAAAGCTCAGCGTGGCGGTCTTGGCGTTGGCCATTGTTTCCCCTCATTCGGCACTTGTACTGCGGAAGTGCGGTAATGTACTGGAACATCCGGCATAATCCAAATGAATTGCGCCAATACAGCCAGGGGAGGTTCTATGTCTCGCCACTACTCGCCGAAAGACTTCTTTCGCCAGATGCCGAAAAAGCTGCTGGAACGCTTCTTCGAGGCTCGTGGCGTTCTGGCCGATTTCGATTTCGCCGCGATGAAGGACACGAAGGCCGATGAACTTTTTGCCGCCTGGCTGAAATTGCCGGACTCAGAGCGCAAGCCCATCGACGCTGTGTTTTCCGACATATTCGATATGAGCTGCGAAAAAGGCTTCAAGGCCATCCTTACCGAAACCACCCATCAGTTCAAAGACCAGCCAGAGAAAATCCCCGAGTTCGTGGACATGCTCTCCGCCTTGCCCAATCACTTCGAGCGGGCAATGACGACCTATCTCGACTATCCGAACTTCTGGAAGGCGGCCAGCCGTTTCTATCACGCCGATACCCTGTCATCGCATTGGCGCAAGCGCAAGAACCTGCCGCACCAGGCGGCGGCGGTCGATGCGGCCAGCCTGAAGCGGCTGGAAGATGCCATCGGCGGCTATTTCCATTACAAGGAGGGGCGGGGCAAAAACTGCGCGGTTGAACCCTACCGGCGCGGCACGCTGGATTACTTCTTCGCTTTTCCCGAGGATTACTCCCAGCAGGAACCCGAATGGGTGAATGACGAATTCAAGTCCAGACCGCATACGCCGGCCTTCGAGGTGATCTTCATCTATTCGCAACAGGACGGATCGCTCGACATCCACTATCAGGGTTCCTATAAGGCTATCCAGCCCTTACAAACCATGTTTGCGGGCATCATCCTCGGGCTTGCCGAACTGCCGTCGGACCCGAAGGACGAGCGCGTGTATGAACTGGCGCCGCTGATGCAGAAAGATTTCGAGTTCAGGCCGGAACCCGGCAGCGGTATCGAAAGCGTTGTGGTCAAGAAGCTGCGCCTTTCGTCGCGGGTGAAGAAAGGCGACCGCATCACGCTCGAAGCCGACACCAGCCAGGACCCGAAGGCGGTCTACGCGCTGCTCGACAAGGTCGGCAAGTCGATGCCGCTGCACCTGTACAACATCACCCTAGTGGAGATGTTAGCCGCCGTTGTCGTCGGCGATCAGGCGCCGAAGATCGTGGCGATCCGTATCACGCACCCGAATTCCTGCTCGCTCAAGTACGACGAACTCGATCACCGATTGCGCGACATGCTCGCCGGCTCGGGCATCGAACTGAAAGAACCGGAAGCCGAAGAACCGGTTGAGGCATGACGCCTCAGGCCGCATTGATCGAATTGCTGGCGCGCGTCGGTGCCAATGATGGCGCGGCGGTGTTGATGAGCGAACACGATCTGACGCAGTGGCCCGGCGCAGCGGTGGCGGCGATGAAACGCCAGCGCCTGCTGCTCAAGGGGCCGGCGGGCAAGAGCGCCGTCTGCCCGGAGTGCGAGGACGAATGCTGGATGCCGGTGCATGTCGTGGCGCGGGGCGACGAGTTGCCGACGGCCTACATCGTTTGCGACACGCGTAGCGATGTCGGCCGTGTGGAGATTTCGCTGGATCGCCTGCAACAATGGCAATGCTCGCCCGAGCAGGTCTGCTCGTTCGTGGCGACCACCCTTGGCTTGCGACAAACCGACAAGCGCCGTCCCGCCAGCGCCGACTTTCTGGAAATCGGCATGGCAACAGGCGCCAAACGCACGCAGATGCTGGGGCTGAAATGCGACGGCGAGCTGCGCCTGGTCGCCGGTGCCGACGAACTGCCGTTGGCCGACTGCCTGAGCTATGACGGCAATGCCTATTCGCTGGACGGAGCGACGATTCGCCTGCTGGTGGATGCGGCGAACACGGCGGACCAGCGCTACACCCCCTGCAATGCCAAGCGCGAAGCGCGAAAGCTCGACACGCAGGCGATGTATGCCGAGTGGCAGAAGGCGTATCGAGAACTCAAGAAGAAACGCAAGGACATGTCCGAGACTTGGTATTCGCAACAGATCGCCAAGCAGTCTGTTGCCAAGGGCCGCAACCCCGGCACCATCAAGAAGCACATGAAGCCGTGAGAAAGTTGGGCGGAATTTTTTCGCCCGACGCGCACGCCCGCCCATAGCGGGTTTCGCGTCATCCGCCGAGCGATGGCGCGCCCGGTGCAACGGACGATTCAATCCGCAACCCCCTGATTTTCCAGGCACGGCCATGCGCGCCGCGCGCCTGGACTGGGCATTTCTTCGCCCAAATCGCCCAACTACGCTGCCTCTCAGCAAGCCCCGCAACTTTCAGAGAGGTTCCAAAATGACAAATACCATCCTTCGCCTTCCCGCCGTTCTTCGCGAACGTGGCCGGTCGCGCAGTGCGCATTACATGGACATCCAACAGGGTTTGTTCACGCCGCCGGTGCCGATAGGGGCGCGGGCAGTGGGCTGGCCCGCCGACGAACTGGCGGCGCTCAACGCGGCGCGCATCGCCGGCAAGTCCGACGACGAAATCCGGGCGCTGGTGGCCAAGCTGGAAGCCGCCCGCAAAGCAGCGGCATAGGAGCGCAGCATGCGACGCGCGAACCCCACGCGGGGACTGCGTCAAGGCGCCTTCGGCTTCAAGCGCGACCGGCTGCCGAATCCTGTCGAATACTACCGGGAACAGGGCTTGAAGCTCCTGGGCGGCGGCGGATGGAAATCCGCTGTCTGCCCATTCCACCAGGACACAAAACCTAGCCTACGCGTGCGAATCGAGACCGGCGCTTTCCGCTGCATGGTTTGCGGTGCGCACGGCGGCGACGTGCTCGCCTTCCACATGCAGCGCCACGCGCTGCGCTTCGTCGAGGCGGCGCGGGCGCTGGGTGCCTGGGAGGCATCGCCATGACCGAGACACCCCAACAAGCCGCGCGCCGTCTTGCCGCCGGGGCGCTGCGCGAAGGCTTCAAGCCGCAGGCGCTGCACGAATACACCGACGCGGCCGGCACGCCGCTGCACTGGCGCATCCGTTTGAAGAATCCCGATACCGGGGACAAATGGATTCGGCCGATGAAGTTGAACGGCGAAGGCTACGCGCTGGGCGAGCCGGACTATCCGGCCGGCAAACCGCTCTACCGCCAGCGCGACTTGGCTGCGCGACCCGACGATCCGGTGATCGTGTGCGAGGGCGAATGGTGCGCTGATGCGCTGGCGAAGGCCGACGTTTTAGCGACCACCAGCGGCGCTGCGGATTCGGCAGGGAAAACCGATTGGGGATCGCTCGTCGGGCGCCGCGTGACGATCTGGCCCGACAACGACGAGGCCGGGCGGCGCTATGCCGATGCGGTGGCGGATTTGCTTCGGGCAATGGGCTGCACGGTCAGCCTCATCGACGTGGCGGCGCTGGACCTGCCGCCCAAAGGCGATGCGGTCGATTGGCTGGCAGCGCATCCCGACGCCACGGCGGCGGACATTGCTGCGCTGGCCACGATGCGAGTGAACGAATCGATTGCCGGCGACGCGGCAACGCATCAACCCGCTGCCAGCACTGGCTGGCCGCCGCCGAAGCCGATCCAGGCGGCGCTGCATCCGGTTCCCGCTTTCGATGCGGATGTCCTGCTGCCCGAGGCGCTGCGCGGCTGGGTCATGGACGAGGCCGACCGCATGCCTTGCCCGCCGGATTTCATCGCGGCGGGTGCGCTGGTGGCGCTCGGCGCGATCATCGGCGCGCGCTGCGCGATCAAGCCCAAGTCGCTCGATTCCTGGCTGATCGTGCCGAATCTATGGGGCGGCATCGTCGGCCTGCCCTCGGCGAAGAAGTCGCCGGCCATCGGCGCGGCGCTGAAACCGCTCGACCGTCTGATTGCGCGGGCGATGGAAGCGCACCAGGCGGACCTTGAAGCCTTTGACGCCGACAACACGGTGTTCGAGGCGAAGCGGGATGCCATCGAATCGCGCATCAAGGCGGCGGCGAAGGCCAAGGATGGCAAGGGCGAGAACTTGGACAGCATTGCCAAGGAACTCCAGGGCCACCGGCAACAGGCTCCGGCAGCACCGACCCTGCGACGCTACAAGTCCAACGACACCACCATCGAGAAGCTGGGCGAACTGCTGCGCGAAAACCCCGCCGGCCTGCTGGTGTTGCGCGACGAACTGGTCGGTCTGATTGCTTCGTGGGATCGCGAGGGCCGCGAAGGCGAACGCGCCTTCTACCTCGAAGCGTGGAACGGCAACGCCAGTTTCGACACCGACCGCATCGGGCGCGGCTCGATCTTCGTGCCGAACCTGTGCGTGTCCATCTTCGGCGGCATTCAGCCGGACAAGCTGACCGGCTACCTGGAGCAGGCCGCGCACGCACTGGCCAATGACGGCATGCTGCAACGCTTTCAACTGCTGGTCTTTCCCGATCATCGCGCATGGGAGTGGCGTAACCGCGTCCCGGCGAAGGAAGCCCGCGACCGCGCCTTCGCCGTGTTCGATACGCTGGCCGATTTCGACCCGGTGGCGTGGGGCGCCGCACCCATCGACGACTTCGCCAAGTTTCCGCACTTCCTTTTTGACGAGGCGGCGCAGGAAATCTTCATCGAATGGTCGGGCGAGCTGCACGGTTCCAAAATGACCGCCGAGGATCATCCGATCATCCAGCAGCACCTGGCGAAGTTCGACAAGCTGTTTCCCGCGTTGGCGCTGATCCTGCATCTGGTCGATTGTGCGGCGACCGGCCGCCGTGGGCTGGTGACGGCGAAATCCGCCTTGCGGGCAGCGGCTTGGTGCGAGTACCTGGAAGCGCATGCACGGCGCTGCTATGGCCTGCTGACCGACGACGGCCTGCGCGCGGCGCAAGCCCTGGCCGACAAGCTGCGACAAGGCAAGCTCGCCGACGGCTTCACGGCGCGCGACGTGCGGCGCAACCAATGGCGCAGCCTGACGACCGACGAGGCGGTGCAGGCGGCGCTGGACTGGCTGGAAGATGAAGGCTGGCTGCGCGCCGAGGAAGTCGGCGGCACCGGACCGGGAACGGGGCGGCGCACGTATCGCTACGTCATCAATCCGAAAGCCGGCAAGTCGGGAGGCGATCATGGCTGACTGGCTTGCACGGGCGAAGCGGGAATTTGCGCAAAGTGCCGGCCCGGTTACTGCCAATACTGCCGAAAGAAATCCAACGGTAGTAACGGCAGTGCCTGATCCGGGCGATGTTGAAATTTCGCGGGCTTCTATCGGCAGTAACGGCAGTGCCACGGCGATGGATTTTCAGGAAACCGAAGCCACTGATGATGACGACCGCCGGACCTGCACCCAATGCGCGAACCTGACCGGGCGCGGGCGCTGCCTTGCGGCCCGGCGCGGTGAAATCGTGGCGAGCCGCAACTATGAACCGATCCGCGATCTTCCCCGCCGCTGCGAGGGCTACATGCCGGGGGTGGAAGACGCCGACCGGCGACCAGGGCAGGAACGCTGGCCTGGACTGATTTGGAAAGGAAACGACGATGCAAACCAATGAGGTGGCACCCATCAGCGCCGGCGCCGTGATTACGTACCCGGCGACCGATGAGCAAACTCCGGCGGCGACGGCCGGCAACTATGAGGCCGTGCGCTTCAATGCCATGAAGCACGGCATTCTTTCCCGGCTGGTGGTGTTGGCGCATGAAGATCATGCCGAGTTTGCCGACTTGCTGGCGGCGCTGATCGAGGAACACCGCCCGACAGGCATGACCGAGCGGCACCTGATCGAAGAGCTTGCCACGATCATCTGGCGCAAGCGGCGGGTGCTGCTGGCGGAAGGGGCGAAGATCAACGAGGGGCTGAAGAGTACATTGAGCAGTCCGAAGTCTGTGATGCCATCGGCGGCACCGTTTCAGCGTGGCTTGTCGGGTGAGAACACCGACCTGCGCGACCTGTTCGATTCAACGCCGGAAGACAATGCCGAGAGTTTGAAGAGCGCCGAGCTTGATCTTGCTGCGGGACAGAAGGCGGCGGCGATCCTGCGCAAGGGCGGCGCAAATGCCTACGAGAAAGCCCGGCGGGCGTTGATTCCAGAGTCGCGTGATTGGTGGGACGAGCACGTTGCCGACGAGGAACACCCGGCCACCGCCGACGGGCTGGCCGAGTTCCTTCGCGTTTCGCTGGAACCGCTCTGCTATCGCATGGTGCAGGAGGCGAGGTTTACCCCAGCGATCAAGGCGCAAACCGTGGGCGAAGGGCTGCAAACGCACCGATTGGAGAAGTTGAACCGCTACGAAACGCACCTTGACCGCAAATTTGAACGCACATTGGCCATGCTTTTGAAGCTGAAATCGCTTCGCGGCGGGTGAAATACACTATCGCTAAATCTGGCGCAAAGCCAGTCAGGCTATGGCTTTCGGCCAGTTACGATGAAAACGATACAGCAAACTTGCCTGATGATTTCGGCAAATCTCGGAGAGGAAAAAAATAATGGGTGGCTTCGGTAGCGGGCGTGGGCAAAGCGGCAGAGACACCACCAGCGATTACCGTGCGCTCGATGTGCGACGGCTGCAACGCGATGGCCTGCTGGCGCCTGGGCGCTCGTTCGGCTGGAACTGGACGCGGGACGGCGAAACGGTGGCGTCAATCCAGGTGCGGGCGGGGACCGACAGGATCATTCTGAACTACCGACACAAGAGCGGCGGCAGCGACTGGCAACCGATGGACTACCCGGTGTGGCTGGCGTGGACTGATTGCACGCTGGGCGGACGACGCGCTTGGGTACTCTGCCCGGCACGCGGATGTGGGCGTCGCGTGGCCTTGTTGTATATCGGCGGGTCCGGCATCTTTGCGTGCCGGCACTGTTACAAGCTGGCCTATGAATGCCAGCGGGAAACGGATGATGATCGTGCGATGCGGCGGGCAGACACCATCCGGCGGCGGCTGGGATGGGAAGCAGGGATAGCAAACCCAGAGGGCGGTAAGCCCAAGGGGATGCACTGGCGCACCTTTGAACGGCTGAAAGCCGAGCATGATGCTTTCGCCAATGCGTCATGGGCGGGCACGGCCGTACGGCTTGGACTGATAAATCGGCGGTTGACTGGCTTGGGCCTTGAACCGCTTGATGACCTGAGCCGCTGAATCTGTTTCGCAAAATTAGAAAGTCGGCGCTGGCGGGACGGCGGTTTCTGTCTGAGTGCAGGCGGACAGGTTTCGGGACTCGCTGGCGGCTCGCCCAATCCTGCCTGTCCGTGTTGTTGAGAGCGGTCGCTCTAAGCGACAAAACTAGCGGCCGTAACGAACGATGGAATGGGCATTTATGCTGTACGTGTTATGAGTTGCGGTTTGCGCCATCACGGTTCGATTCTTGCGAAAGAATTTCTATCGAACTTTCGTGAAGGAGAGCAGCGTTTATTGCCTGCCTCACTTCAATAGTCTTCATCCGTTTAAGCTGAGAGACGGGCATCGAGAACCGCGCAGACGCCAAGTGCAAAAGCTCTGCCTTGGTCTTATTCTCGTCGGCGAGAAATATCCTGATCGATTCGTGATCCAAGCCCTCCAGTTCGTTAGCCCGATCAAGCGACAGCTCTGGGAGTCTCTTACCTTTGAGCTTGTTGCCGCTCGCTTCCGTCTGTCCCGAACGCTTGACAGTTGTCGCGAGCTCGCGGAGCGCCTTTGAGAGCGTTCGATTTCCGTATGCCGGCGACGCGTAGAGATCGGCAAGCTGCACCAAGAACTTCGCGAGTTCAAGCTGGGAAATGCCGTGTGGAGTATCCGCGACTGATCGGTCCTGCGAGGGCGTGGGCTTACTCATAGCGCATCTACTCGCTTCTTTACGGTATCCGTAAGCTTCTTGTACATCGTATCCAGCCCCCGTAGGCCAACATTCTGTGTGTGGGCGCGATCAAAAACTGGAACGCCATCGTCAAGGGCCTGCGAAACACCAGTTCCTTGTTCGATATATGGAGTAAGCAGCATGTTGCCCCATTGCTTCTTAATCGATGCGAGATGGCGAGTGTGATCGTCAGTGTAGCCTGAACTTGCCGGGCCGTGTGTCTGAATTCGCGTTATTACTACGCCGGCAAGCATCGTATCTGGAACATGCATTTTCCTAGGCGTTCCCATAGACGCCAGTGCTTTCAGCCTAGCGTCGATACCACTTTTGATCATACCTGACAGGTGTGGTGCCCCACGTTCCATTACTGCTTCGGGTATAACTGGAATGATATATCCATGACTGGCAGCGATTGCGTTCTGTGAAACTATTTTCGTGGCGGGCGGGCAGTCGAATATGATGTAGTCGTAATCGTCGTCGACTGAAGCTTCCTCAAGCCAGCGGCAAATGAGAGTTCGCTTGTCCCATTCTGATTTGATGGCATTGCCATGATGTGAAGCGGTTAAATCAATCTCTATGTCATCAAGTTGAAGGCTCGCCGGAACAATATCCAGGGTTTTATAGTGTTTGGCAATCGCTGGCTGCTTGATTGCTTGCTTCTCGATAATCGATTTATTTGGGAAGGGACTCTGTCCAATGAATGGTTTGAATATCTCGTTGACGGTTCTATTCTGGGCAACCATTTGCTGCCAAAATGGGGCGGTCAGGCTAACGATGGAAAGGCTGCTCTGGTGATCCATATCCATGAGCAGGACTCGGGCTGAGTGATAACGAGCTAGTCCAGCTCCAAGTTGGTAAGCGAACGTTGTCTTGCCAACGCCACCCTTGAAATTGATTACGCTAACGCGCTTTGCCATGTTTCATTCTCCCTAAGTTTGTGGTGCGGCATTGAGCCTGTATCCGGAGTGTTGTAGCCGCGTTCAAGAGTCTTGATGTCTTGATTTCGGGCAGGAGCATACGCCTTGGGCGCCTTGATGACTTGATTTGTGAATTTTAGTGGATGACGGCTGGCGCTGTTTTGCTGCCGGTGGGATCGTGATAGAAAAGTCGCGGCTGGTGACACGGCGGTTTCCCCTTAGCGGCTGAACGGGGACCATATTGCCGCTATCTCGCCGTCTCGCCAGCGCCGACTGTTTGGATCAGGAAGCCGTGCAATCCGGGCTAGGGTTCCTGGTGCTCATTCTCGCCGTCAGCCGAGGCGCGGCAAACCGTCATGCCGCGTTGCCGTGAAGTGTTATCACTTCGGCGCCGGCTTTCAGCTTGTCGAGATAGTCGGCCCATTGCTGCATCATCTTCTTCCGTTCGGGAAGGTGCGCCGTGCGGTTGTATGCCCGTCCGTTCGGGTCTTTGACGGCATGGGCTAACTGGTGTTCGATCAGGTCAGGGCGCACCCCAAGCACTTCGTCGAGGATGGTCCGCGCCATCGCCCGGAAGCCGTGTCCGCTCATTTCATCCTTGGCAATACCCAAGCGGCGCATAGCGGCGAGGATGGCGTTATCGCTCATCGGGCGGCCGTTGGTGCGCGCGCCAGGAAAGACATAGGTTCCGGTGCCGGTCAGTGCATGGAGTTCCCGCAGGATCGCGACCGCTTGCGTCGCCAACGGGACGATATGCTCGCTGTCGGTTTTCGTGACGTGATACCGCCATTCGGCGGCGTCGAGATCGATGTCCGCCCAGACCGCCTTGCGCAGTTCGCCGGGGCGCACGAACACCAAGGGCGCGAGACGCAGGGCACAGGCGACCGTCAAGGTGCCTTGGTAGCCGTCCAGGGTCCGCAGCAACTCCGCTGCCTTTGCCGGATCAGTCACCGCCGCAAAGTTTTCGGCTTTCACCGGGGGCAGGGCGCCGCGCAGGTCGGGCGCAATATCGCGTTCTGCGCGCCCGGTTGCGATGGCATAGCGGAAAACCTGTCCGCAGTTGGCAAGCGCCCGGTGAGCGGTTTCGAGCGCCCCCCGGTTCTCGATTCGGCGCACCGCCGCCAGCAGTTCCGGTGCCTTGATTTCGGCAATGGGTCGGCCACCGATCCACGGAAAAATATCGCGCTCGAAGCGTCGCAGGATGCGGTCGCCGTGATGTTCTGCCCAATTGGGGGAATACTTGCCGTACCACTCCCGCGCCACTACTTCAAAACTGTTCGCGGCGCGTTCCACCTTGGTCGCCTTCTTTGCCTTTCGGTGTTCGCCGGGGTCGATGCCATCGGCCAGCAGTTTGCGGGCTTCGTCGCGCCGGGCTCTGGCGTCCTTCAATCCGACATCTGGGTAGACCCCGAGCGAGAGCAGCTTTTCCTTGGCGTCGAATTTGTAGCGAAGTCGCCACCACTTACCCCCGGCAGGGGTAACAAGCAGGAACAGGCCGCGCTCGTCAAACAGCTTGGCAGGCTTCGCGCCGGGCTTGGTGTTGCGGACTGCGGTATCGGTCAGGGCCATTGTGGGGTAACTCCTTTGCAGGTTTCGGGGTTACCCCTAAGAGTTACCCCTGCCTAAAGACGGATGCTACGGGACAATGTTACCCCTTGCTGGACGCTAAAGTCAATAAAAAACCCGCACTTGGCGGGTTTGAAGGATGTTGCTGGATTGTTTTGGATGCTTGATTGGTGGAGGCGGCGGGAATCGAACCCGCGTCCGCAAGCCCTCTACAGGCAGTACTACATGCTTAGCCTGATTATTTGATTTCGCCCGGCGCCCGCCAATCGGCAAGCTGACGCAAGACTAGCCGCTGGATTTTCGTGCCTTTTCCGCGCGGCGCGGTGAGGCCTTAGCTGATGTGAATGACTCTGTAGTTGCTTGCGCAACCCGGCCCATCAGCAGACCGGTACAGAGTCCAGCCGGTATTAGGCGGCTAGAGCGAAACGCTCGTCGTTGGCGAGTGTCATTTTCCAGATGGATTTGCGAGGTAGCTGGTCCTCGGCATGCACTACACTGCTTCGCGACCCACGTCGAAGCCAGGTCGCCCCCGGTTTCGGATGATGCGCAACTGCGATAAACAGACCGTGGGGACCCTGCCTTGGTTCCCACGATGCCGACATTCTATCACTCGATGAGTTGCAGTACTTCGGCCGGTGTATGAATGATGGTGTCGGCGCCCCATGCTTCAAGCGGCGGGCCGTCACCGAGATAACCCCAGGCGGCAACGATGGTGCTCATGCCTGCGGCGCGGCCGGCTTGTACATCGCGCAGGTCGTCACCGACGTAGAGGCAGTGCGCTGGTGCGATGCCGATTTGTGAACTGGCCATGAACAGGGGGTCGGGTGCCGGCTTGGGCTTGGCGGCGGAATCGCCACTGATCACGCAGGCGGCGCGGAAGGTAAGTCCGAGTGCTGCGATCAGCGGCAGGGTATAGCGGCTGCCCTTGTTGGTGACGACGCCCCAGGCGATGCTGCGTTGGTCCAGTGCGTCGAGCACGGCGGCGATGCCGTCGAACAGCCGCGTGCCGACGCAGAGATTTACGCTGTAGTGGGCAAGCAGGCGCTGGCTAAGGTCGGCGTAGGCCGCGTCTGTTGCCGCCACAGGCCGAAGCCGACTTTGAGCAGGCCACGTACGCCGTTGGAGACTTGCGGACGTATCGCTGCCGCAGGTAGCGCCAGCAAGCCTTCTTCCATGCGCACATGGTTGAGCGCGGCGCCCGGGTCGGCGGCGGTGTCGGCCAGCGTGCCGTCCAGGTCGAAAAGAACGGCTGTGTCCATCAGCTGGAGGCGAGTTCGTCCTTAACGGTTCGCATCAGATAATTCACGCTGGTGTCGTTGCCCAGCGTATAGGTCTTGCTCAAGGGGTTGTAGCTCATGCCGATGATTTCGGCCACGTTCAGCCCGGCTTCCCGGGAGTAGCGCGACAGCTCCGCCGGGCGGATGAATTTGGCATAGTTGTGGGTGCCGCGCGGCAGCAGGTTGAGCACATATTCCGCGCCGATCACGGCGAATAAATAGGCTTTGGGATTGCGGCTGATGGTGGAGAAAAACACTTGTCCGCCGGGACGCACGAGATCACAGCAGGCGCGCACGGTGCTGGCCGGATCGGGCACATGCTCCAGCATTTCCAGGCAGGTAACCACATCAAACGCGCCCGGCATTTCCTGCGCCAACTCTTCGGCCGGGCACTTGCGGTATTCGACGCTTTGCCCGCTTTCCAGGAGATGCAATTTGGCGACTGCGAGCGCTTTGTCCGAGAGGTCAATGCCGGTGACCAGCGCACCGCGCACCGCCATGGATTCTGACAAAATCCCGCCGCCGCAGCCGACATCCAGCACTTTCTTGCCCGCTAGGCTCACGTGCTGGTCTATCCAGTTCAGGCGCAGGGGATTGATGTCGTGCAGCGGCTTGAATTCGGAATGCGGGTCCCACCAGCGATGGGCCAGCTCACTGAATTTGTCGAGCTCCGCTTGATCGGCGTTTTGTGTGTCAGTCATAGAACGAGTAAGGAATGAAAGCCTGAAATAAAAAAGCCCTGCGAGTGCAGGGCTTTTTCAACCTCGACCGTATTACTTCGCGGCCTTGGTACCGATCACTTCGATTTCAACACGACGATCGGGTTGCAGGCAGTCGATCAGCTTCTTCGTCTTCTTCTCGCTCTTGCCGCAGGTATCGCCGGTCACGGGCTGCTTCTCGCCCTTGCCTTCGGCATAGACGCGGTTAGGTTCAACACCTTTGCTGACGAGGTAGGCCTTCACTGCTTCGGCACGCTTTTCCGACAGTTGTTGGTTGTACTTGTCGGAACCGATGCGGTCGGCATGGCCTACGGCGATGATGACTTCGAGCTTGATGTCCTTGACCTTGGTGGAGAGGTCATCCAGCTTGGCTTTGCCTTCGGGGCGCAGCACGGCCTTGTCGAAATCGAACAGGGCGTCAGCAGCCATCGTTACCTTCTCAGCCGCAGGCTTGGGCGGCGCGGGCGGCGGCGGGGGCGGCGGGGGCGCGATTGGTTCGGGCTTCTTGATGAGATCGGGGTCGCATTCCGGGATCGCCATCGCCGGCGTCCATCGGGTGGTTCTCCAGCACAGGCCAAAGCCGCTCTTCACGACCAGGCCGCGCGAGTCGAACAAATAGCCGTCGTTGAAGGGGATCTGCTGGGCAGTGGCGACATTCGCGCCTATGCCGAGGGCTGCGACTGCCGCCAACAGCGAAATCTTAGTAAGTTGTTTGTTCATGATTTCCCTCTTTGCAGTACGAAACGGTGTCAGTGAATACGGTGTCAGTAAAGTCAATTGATATTACAGCATGGAACTCGATTGCTATGTGCGCTATCGCGCATAAGGTATTAAACCGGGTCTTGAACAAGTGTTGCGCGAAGGTGTTGCGCTAAAGTGTTGCCAGTACAGCCGCATGTCCCTTAAAACATAAGTTTATTCTGCCACAGTTTCGCGGCGGCTAGCAATCGCCCTGTGTCGTATTCCAGCAACACGCCGTCATGGAGCTTTTGCCGTCCGGCGACCCAGACATGGCTCACCAATTCGCGGCCTGCGGCATAGACCAGATGCGAGGCCGGGTCATAGCACGGCGAGGTCTCCACGGCGTCCAGCCGCACGGCGCATAGGTCGGCCGCCTTGCCGGCTTCAATCGAGCCTGTAAGGGCGTCGAGTCCGAGGGCGGCGGCGCCGTCTAGCGTGGCCATACGCAATACGCTATGGGCATCGAGCCGCGCCGCATCGCCACTGCTGACTTTGGCGAGCAAGGCGGCGTGGCGCATTTCCTGGAACAGGTCGAGACGATTGTTGCTGGCGGCGCCGTCGGTACCCAGGCCCACGCGCACGCCGGCGGCCTTGAGCGCGGCGATGGGCGCGATGCCGCTGGCCAGCTTCATGTTGGAAGTCGGGCAGTGGGCCACCGCGCAACCCTGCTGGGCGAGCAGGCCGATCTCGGTGTCGTCCAGATGCACGGCATGGACGGCGATCAGCCCGGGGCCGAGCAACCCAAGGCGGTGCAGGCGCTCCAGCGGGCGAATACCGTGCTGGGCCAGGCCTTCCGCCACTTCCGCACGGGTTTCGTGCAGATGGATATGGATGGGCAAATCGAGCTGGGCCGCCAGGGTGACGATGCGCTCGAGGGTCTTGTCCGCCACCGTGTAAGGGGCGTGCGGCGCCATGCAAAATGTCACCAATGGCTCGTTGCGCAGGCGGTCGCGGGCGGCCAGCCCTTTGCTGAGATAGTCCTCGGCGTCGGCGGCGTAGTTCGTGGGGAATTCCAGCGTGACCATGCCCAGCGAGGCGCGCATGCCCATCTCCAGGGCGGCTTCCGCCGCCGCCTCGGGGAAAAAGTACATGTCGTTGAAGCAGGTGATGCCGCCACGCAGCATTTCGGCACAGGCGAGGGCCGTGCCGTCGCGCACGAAGGCCGCCGAGACATGTTTGGCTTCGGCCGGCCAGATGCGCGTTTCCAGCCATTCCTTCAGTGGCAGATCGTCGGCGATGCCGCGCATCAGTGTCATGGCGGCGTGGGTGTGAAGATTGATCAGGCCGGGAATCAGCACATGCTGCGGCAATGCAACCGTTCGCTCCGGCTCGAAGCGAGCCCGTGCCATCTCGATTGGCAGTACGGCGACGATGCGCTCGCCATGAACCGCGACGGCGTGGTTTTCCAAGGTGACGCCGGGCGGGATTATGGGAATCAGCCAGCGTGCTTCGATAAGCAGATCGATTTTTTCGGGTGGCAACATGATAAAAAACCCCGCTTAAGGCGGGGTTGGTGCGGGATCGGGTGTCGGGTGCACGTTAATTGCGCTGCGGCCAATTTAAGCACAAAAACCAAGGGCATACAACGCGCAGCAGGGCGTGTCGGCAGGGTTGGCGGGCGCATGTTCCGGCTCAGGGCGGCATGTTAAACTTGCGGTTTTTTTCAAGCGGCGGATTTGGATTTTCTCCGCACGCCTAGCATAACAAGCACAACAGGGCTTCAACATCGATGACCACCACGCCACCCATTCCATTCGCCAAAGAAACCCTGCCGGTCAGCCTCGAAGAGGAAATGCGTCATTCCTACCTCGATTACGCCATGAGCGTGATCGTCGGTCGCGCGCTCCCCGATGTGCGTGACGGACTCAAGCCGGTGCATAGGCGCGTGCTGTTCGCCATGCACGAACTCTCCAACGACTGGAACAAGGCTTACAAAAAATCAGCACGTATCGTCGGCGACGTGATCGGTAAATATCACCCGCACGGCGATACGGCGGTCTATGACACCATCGTGCGCATGGCGCAGGACTTCAGCCTGCGCTACATGCTGGTCGATGGCCAGGGCAACTTCGGCTCGGTCGACGGCGACAACCCGGCGGCGATGCGTTACACCGAAATCCGCATGTCGAAAATCGGCCACGAGTTGCTCGCAGATATCGATAAGGAGACAGTCGATTTCGGCCCCAACTACGACGGCAGCGAGAAGGAGCCGCTGATCCTGCCGGCGCGGATTCCGAACCTGTTGATCAACGGCAGCTCCGGCATCGCGGTCGGCATGGCGACCAACATTCCGCCGCACAACTTGACCGACGTGGTCGATGCTTGTCTATTGCTGTTGAAGCGTCCCGAAACCACGCTCGACGAATTGATCGAAGTGATCAAGGCGCCGGATTTTCCCACCGCCGGCATCATCTACGGTGTCGGTGGAGTGCGCGAAGGCTATCGCACCGGTCGTGGCCGCGTGATCATGCGCGCCAAGACGCACTTCGAGGATATCGGCAAGGGCGCCAATGCCGGCGACCGCCAGGCCATCATCGTCGACGAGCTGCCCTACCAGGTCAACAAGAAGACCTTGCAGGAAAAGATGGCCGAGCTGGTCAACGAGAAAAAGATCGAAGGCATCAGCCACATTCAGGACGAGTCCGACAAGGACGGCATGCGTCTTGTGATTGAGTTGAAGCGCGGCGAA
>JAYUNL010000054.1:0-1563 GCA_043761745.1 Rhodocyclaceae bacterium | reverse complement strand
CGCTCTCGCTTCGCTCGGCACCGCGCCCGAACGGGCGTACTTACGCGCCGTCCGCTCGCTCATCCCCGCCTTGGCCGCTGCCGTCACCTGCAACATCCCTTGCCTTAACAATGACATGAGTAACCTCACCTGTTCGTCTGTAACCACGCAGCCCCCTAGGTTGGAGGCAGCGTAAACCAGACCGCCGATGAGGCTCGTCAACCGGCAATTCTAATTGTCGTTACCGATTTTCTAATTGTCGCCGACCAATTGATCGATTTGCCTGCGCAGACACTGGCAGGTTTGCAGGAGTTCTTGAGTCTGACAAGCGGATTTTCAACCGAATTCAAAAGCCAGCCTTTCACTCGCACGCGCGGTGATCCGGGCCCGAACATCAGCCAAGGCATGGTCGGCCGCCCGAAAGACCACGAGTCATCCGGCGTGCCGGCGGACGATTTGGAGCGGGCAACGCAGGCCTATTTACGGTGCAGCCAGGCACTAGGTCCGCTGTCACTGCAATCTCACTAATCCAAAGCCGCGCGTACAAGGCGAAGTGCTCATGCCGGCACCACGCCATGCGCATAGCTACAGTGGATCTACCTTAGACTTCGCACAATCTAGAGCGAGAGCAATAGGCCGCTGGCCGATCTGCTCAATTTAGGTATCTGGAAAAGCCCGGGAGAAGAGGGCGGCTACGAATGGAACGCAGCCGCCACTCGGGCCATCAGCGGATCGGTGCCATCAAATGCTGATACGGCGTGCCGGCCCACATCACATACGGGCTCTTGGTGTCGGGATCGGCACTCTTTGGATAGCTGTCGTAAAAGTCGGCGTCGGCGCCCACGATCATGACGTGCGCTCCAGTCTTGATCCAATGGTTCGCCTTGGTTGGCTTGGCGGCATAGGGGTCCGTATTGCTGGCATCCGTGCCTCCAGCCAGCATGTACATTAAGCCCACCTTTCCAGCTGGCGGTGTCTTGTGATTTAGGTAGGCGTCAATCCATGCTCCGGCGTTTTTGTCCCAGCACATCGGATCGGGTCCGGGCGTCTCTGGATTGTCGGGCATGCAAGTGAAGCTGTTGGTTCCTTTGCGCAGTGTACGCATCGCACCCTTGTCGCCCGGGGCCACAATCGTCGCGTTCTCGGCCACCTTCTTCGGCGCCGCCTTCATGGCGCTCGCGATCAGTTCCTCATCTGTACGTGCCGACTTGGCGCTCGCCGCTGCGTCGTTGTGAGACATCGCATGCGTGTCACCCGTTGGCGCATCGGCTGCCCACGCTGCCGCACTCAAACTCAATACCGCTGCGCCAGTCCAGGCGCAGCTGCTAAAGAAGTTTCTGCTCATGATGAACTCCCCCCAAATTGGATTGTTGCTACAGCGCGTATCAGACTCCCATCCTCGAGAAAGGGCAAGTCGGCCTGGGCGAGCATGGGATGCGGCGGCTGACTTTGGAGGGACCGTATCTCGAAAAACCTATAGACTGATGATTCAACGCATTAATTACGCATGATGAATAGCAAGTATGGCGCAATGACGGCCCAAACCCCTGCCTAGTTAAGCGCTTTCCTACGCCACGGTGGCAC
>JAYUNL010000053.1:0-16031 GCA_043761745.1 Rhodocyclaceae bacterium | reverse complement strand
TTCGAAAAGGCGCCAAGACGGGGCGCCTTGCGGTATTCGGACTGGGACGGCAAAACAATAAAACTCAAAAAAGCCAGTACTGATCCGAAGGAGCTGGTGCACGATTTTAATAGGCTGCAAATCCATATCGACCCTGTCGTCGCCAATAAAAAAGCCTGTGACTGGGGGAAAATTCCAAAAATGCTCAAAGCCATCTATGAGGAAGAACAATGGATGACCGATCAAAGCATAGTAAAAAAAGGCGCCGGTCCTGCAGGGATCAGCTCAGTTGCTGACCGCCTGATATGGAATGCCGAGAATGTGGCTCGTGAAGGAGGAGCGGCATGCGGTTCGCCAAAAAAATTCTTCGAGTTGAAATGAATATGAAAACCCTACATAACGTCATTGTCGGTTCCGCGTTGTTACTCTTGTCGCCCCATCTTTGTGCCTATGAAGTAAAAACCCACATAGACATATCCGAAGCCGCTTACACTGTCTCAACGTTGGGTGTTGTCTCATCCGTATTGTCAGATATGGGCATCAATTCAGCTCAAAAATTTCCGAACTCGGTGGGCACACCCGGAAAAATTCTGGACCTGATCCAAAATGGCGCCGAATTTGAAGACAACGGTTCCCGTCCGGCAAACCACTTCTACAACCCAATAACAGGCGAAGGCATCCACCAAGGTTTCATCGCTTTTACGCCTTCGCCTGACTGGGCGATTGACGGCACTGGCGACAGCAGTAGCTTGAAATTTTCATACAAGGCAGCGCGCCAATATCTCTTTAATGCGCTCACCGATCCGAGCCAAACAAACCGCGAGAACCAATTCGGCCTGATGTTCCAAAGCCTGGGACAGGTGATCCACCATGTCCAGGATATGGCGCAGCCCCAACATACGCGGCTGGACAAACATTGCGATCTCTGGTTTCCCTGCTGGTTGGTCGGCGAACTTTCGCCGAGCAGATACGAAAAATATACGTTGGCAAAAACCACTTTGCCGCTCACCGGCTATGCCCCCGTCTACGATGAAAACGACACGGCGACCTATAACAACGCACGGTGGTTTTGGCACACGGCAGACGACAAAGGCATGGCCGATTATTCGAATAGGGGCTTCGTGTCGGCGGGCACCAATTTTGATAATCCTGATCCAGTGCGCTACCCGCAGCCACAGCCCAATCCTGCGCTGAAAGAAGCGCGCACCGTTTCCGACTGGTGCGGCGATGCCGGCGAAGACATGAACTGTGCGCCGGATTTCATCGCGAATTTCGGGGCGGCCACAATGACGTTCTACGGCAGTACGGTCGAAGACCGCTATCGCCCGGCGCTAACGGCAACCAATCGCCGCACCAGCACCGAATCCATTTTTGACCAGGATTTGATGGATGCAGGACAAGGCCCGGTGTTCAGTCTCAACCGCTTCAATTTCGATGCTGCCCACAAGCTGCTGATACCGCGCGCCGTCGGCTATTCGGCGGGGCTGATCAACTACTTCTTCCGAGGGAAACTCGATTTTGTACCCAACCCGACTGATGGCAGTAAGTACCTCATCAAGAACCTCGGCACGGAGAACATGAACGGGACCTTCGGCATCTACTACGATGGCATAGACGGAAAGCGACACCTCGCCACACGTTCCGATGGGACGGCGCTCAAGTGGGCGTCCGTCAGCTTGTCTGCTGGCGATGCGTTCAGCATTCCAATGTTTTCCCCGCCAACGAACCCGGCCTCAAGTGCCCCCGGCACCTATACGTTGGTATTCAACGGCGACATGGGCCAGGAAACCAGCGGCCCGGACATTATTGGCGCGGTAGCCGTAAAGCACAGCCAATGCGAAAAAAACACCCAGACAACGGATTACCCGCCAGTGACATTCACTGGCGACAGTAGCTACGAATCGCTTCCGGCCGCATGGCTCACTCGGGATGCCGACGGCAAGCTTTTTCTGAACGCACTCATCTGGATTAAGAAGAACCCGATCCCTCCTCCCATCTACAAATGTTTCCCCGGTCCGCTGGGTTGCATTTGGTATCTCTACTATCCAGCATCACCCTATGCCAATGGCTACGATCCTGCGGGGGATCGCTACGATCCCGCACTCCAAAGCAGCAATGAATTCGTCAAGATATGGATCGACTTGAACGGCGACAAGATTTTCAGCGATGACGAACTGGTGCTGGAAAAACAATATTCGCCGTACCTGGTTGCCTCCACTTGGTATACCAACCAGTTGATCGCGTTGCACGAACCACTGACCATGCCACTCAAGGAAGCTTGTCAAACCAGCATGCGCATCGCGATGCGCTGGGGCAAGGCGCCGATCGGGCCAAACGACAATTTTGAGTTCGGTTCTCTAGGTACGGTTCCGGTGCAACTGCGTTAGCTCGCACCGGCACTCCGCACCGCAAGACAAACCGGATGGGCTATGGCTGCCGCAGCTTGAAGCGTTGAATTTTGCCTGTCGCGGTCTTGGGCAGTTCATCGCTGAACTCTAGCCAGCGTGGATATTTGTACGGCGCGAGCTGGTTCTTCACATGCTGTTTGAGTTGTTCGGCAAGTTCCGGCGTGCGGGCGATGCCCGACTTGAGCACCACATAAGCCTTGGGCTTGATGAGCTCGTCGGTATCCGCACAACCGACCACGGCGGCTTCGAGTACGGCCTGGTGCGTCATCAGAGCGGCTTCCACCTCGAAAGGCGAGACGTAGATGCCGCTGACCTTGAGCATGTCGTCGGAGCGACCGGCATAGTGGTAGTAGCCGTCTTCGTCCTGCGTGTATTTGTCGCCGCTGCGCGTCCATGGCCCGAGGAAAGTGTTGCGCGAACGCTCGCGGTTGTTCCAGTACATGATGGCCGAAGTCGGCCCGGAAATTTGCAGCTCACCGATATCGCCCGGCCCGACCGGATTGCCGTCTTCGCCGATCAGGCGAATGTCATAGCCGGGAACCGCCTTGCCGGTGGTGCCATAGCGCACATCACTGGGTCGGTTCGAAAGAAAGATATGCAGCATCTCGGTAGAACCAATGCCGTCGAGCACCTCCACACCAAAATGTTCCGTCCAGCGCTTGCCAATATCCGCCGGCAACGCCTCGCCGGCGGAGGTGCAGCGGCGGAATTTCATGGCCTGGCGTAGCGGCAGTTCCGGACTCGCCAGCATCGCCGCATAGAGCGTCGGCACGCCGTAGAAGATAGTCGGCTGGTGCTGTTTGAGCCGCTGAAAAACCGCTTGCGGCGTGGGGCGCTCGCCCATCAGCAAGGCGGTGGCGCCCACCGCCATGGGGAAGGTCAGGCCATTACCCAGACCGTAGGCGAAGAACAGCTTGGCGGCGGAAAACACCACGTCGCTTTCTTCAATGCCGAGGATGGGCCGGGCGTAGAGTTCGGCAGTCTGGATCAGGTGCGAGTGTAAATGCACCGTGCCCTTGGGCGCACCGGTGGAACCGGATGAGTACAACCAGAAGCACATGTCGTCGGCCGTGGTTGGTGCCGGTTCGAATACAGGCGAGGCCTTTGCGAGGATGTCGCTGAAACGCAGATGCCCTTTCGCATCGTCGCCCGAAATGATGATGTGCTTGAGCTGCCGGTGCTTGCCGACGATGCCGGCGAACTGCGGCCACAGCGCCTCCGAAACGATCAGCACACGGGCGCGCGCATCGCCCAACATGTAGTCGTAATCATTGCTGGTCAGCAGCGTATTCGTTGCCACGGGCACGATGCCGGCCTGAATGGCGCCGAGGAAGGCCGTGGGGAAATCCACCGTGTCCAGCAAGCACAGCAGCACCCGCGATTCCTGCTCGACACCGAGACCGGTGAGCACGTTGCCGAAGCGATTGACGCGTTCGGCCAGCTCGCCGTAAGTTAGGCTGCCCTGGTCGTCGATGAAGGCGGTTTTGTCTGCGCGCCCCGCTTGAAGATTGCGCTGGATGAGATCCCAGGCGGCGTTGTAGTCGCGCGGAATGGTAACGAGGGGCGGTGTGTGGCTGTGGTCGGCTGAACTGAGCTGCAGCATTTTTGTCTCCCCCGGTTCAGCCGATAGTTTAGCGCGACTTACTTGGTGAATTCGATAGCGCCCTGTGGCAGCAGGTAGAGCACCAAGGCCTTGCCACCGGTCACAGTAGGGAAATGCGCGCTGTTTGGCGGAAACACCACCCAGCCCTTGCCATGGCCGTCGAACTTGGCGTCGCCCTCGATGGGCATGACCATGTCAATTTCGCCATTAGGATGGCTGTGGTGCGGGCCTTTGCTGTTCATTTCCACCACGTCAACGCTGAAACCGTGGATGGCCTCGCTGGGTTTGACGACGCGACCGAACTTGATGCCGCCCGCCTCGCGGTTGCACATCCAGCCGGCCGCGACGGCGGCCTTACAGGCTTCGACGATGCCGTTGAAGGCCGGACCATCGGCGGGAAACGCCGTATTCAGCAGGTCTTCGAGCTTGTGATCCAAAGGCATTCCCGCAATCTGGGCAGTGATTTCGGCAATCAAGCCAGTGAAGGTCTCGGGGCTCATGATTTCTCCTTTTTTGGTTCGGCTTCAACCTATTATAATGCAGCGATTTTCATGATCAAGTGCTATATTGCATCGAATTTGGAACTCTTCTTAACTGCTGGTAGTCCACACCGACATCGACAGGAATTATTATGACGGCGGTAAACACTGCGCGCACCTTCAAGTCCGATCTCGATGAGGAAGCCTACCTGGGGCAACTTGGCAACCGCGTCCGCGACGCACGCAATCGCCTGGGGCTTTCGCGCAAGGCGTTGGCGGCCAAATCGGCGGTCTCCGAACGCTATCTTGCACAGCTTGAAGGCGGTCAGGGAAATATTTCCGTCCTGCTTTTGCGCCAAGTCGCCGGTGCATTGGACATTTCTCTCACCGAGCTTTTGCGGGACGGTCAGGAACACCCCATCGAACTGACACTGCTTCTGGAATATCTGGAGAAGCTCACCCCCAAAAAGTTGATCCAGGCGCGCAAAATCCTGACCAGCGCCTTCGGCGAACAAGACCCGATGGTGCGACGCCATCGCATCGCCCTGATCGGCCTGCGCGGCGCCGGCAAATCCACCTTGGGCAAGCGACTGGCGGAAGCCAGCGGCGTACAATTCATCGAGCTGGACGATGAGATCGAACGCGAGGCAGGCGTGCCTTCCGCAGAGATTTTCTCGCTGTATGGTGAGCAAGCTTATCGGCGCCTGGAGAAGCGCTGCCTGGAACGCGTCATCGAACATTATGAGCACGCCGTGATCGCCGCAGGCGGCGGCATGGTGAATGAGGCTGGCACCTTCGAACTGCTCCGCTCCGCTTGCTACACCGTTTGGGTGCAGACTACCCCAGAAGAACACATGCAACGCGTTATCGCCCAAGGCGACTTGCGGCCAATGACTGGACGCGAAGAGGCCATGGCCGACCTGCGCCGCATTCTGGCCGAGCGCAACGAGCTCTATGGATTGGCCGACATGAAGCTGGATACCACTCAAAAAACGGTTGACGAGAGCTTGAAGGAATTGCAGAATCTGTATAATATTTCGATTTAAAGCTTTTCAGTGCAATATATTGCACTGAACATAACGATAACGGTAAATAAGCCGCCTTTGGTTGCACGTAGTTTGTGTTTATATGTAAAGGCGGCCACTCAACGGAGAGCCACAGATGACTATCACCTACGACAGAACCCCGGCCGAATATTGCCATTGGACGCTGAAGTGCGACGGCCCCATTGCCACCCTGGTACTGAACATTGCTGAAGACAAAGGCATCAAGCCCGGCTACAAGCTCAAGCTGAACTCCTACGACCTCGGCGTCGATATGGAGCTGCATGATGCCGTTCAGCGTATACGCTTCGAACACCCCGAGGTGAAGAGCGTCGTCATTACCAGCAGCAAGCCGCGTATGTTTTGCTCGGGCGCCAACATCTACATGCTGGGCCTGTCGACTCACGCCTGGAAAGTTAACTTCTGTAAATTCACCAACGAAACGCGTAACGGCCTCGAAGATGCCAGCCAGAATTCCGGCCTGAAATTCATGGCGGCGCTGAACGGCATCACCGCCGGCGGCGGCTACGAGCTGGCCTTGGCCTGCGACGAAATCACCCTGGTTGATGACCGCTCCACCGCCGTCAGCCTGCCGGAAGTGCCGCTCCTGGGCGTGCTCCCCGGCACCGGCGGCCTCACCCGCCTGATCGACAAGCGCAAAATGCGTCGCGACTACGCCGATATTTTCTGCACCACCTCCGAAGGCGTGAAGGCTGATCGCGCCAAAGAATGGAAGCTGATCGACCATGCTGCCAAGCCGCAGGTGTTCGACGAGTTCATCAAAAATCGCGCGCTGGAACTCGCCAAGCAATCCGACCGTCCGGGCGGCAAGGGTGTCGAACTCACTCCGCTCAAGCGTAGCGTCGATGCCAAGGGCTACCACTATGACAACGTCGATGTGGCCATCGACCGTAACACCCGTATCGCCACCTTCACGGTGTCTGCCCCCAAGGAAGGCCAGCCGCAAACGGCGGAAGATATTCTCGCCGCCGGCGCCAAGTGGTGGCCGCTGGCCGTGACGCGCGATCTTGATGACGCCATCCTGATGCTGCGCACCAACGATCTCGAAGTCGGCACCTGGGTCTTCAAGACCAAGGGCAGCGTCGATGCTGTGCTGGCCACTGATGCGACGCTGACCAAGTTCAAGAACAACTGGTTCGTGCGCGAGACGGTGAACTTCCTGCGCCGCACCCTGCGCCGCATTGACGTTTCCTCGCGTTCGCTGTTCGCCATCGTCGAGCCGGGCTCCTGCTTCGCCGGCATCCTGCTGGAACTGGCGCTGGCGGCCGACCGTAGCTTCATGCTGCACACAGATGCCGCCGACGCCCCCAAACTGGCGCTGACTGAAATGAATTTCGGCCCGCTCACCATGAACAGCGACTTGACGCGCCTGGTGTCGCGCTTTGCTGAAGATGCCGCCTCTGTCGCCGCCGTCAAAGCCGCCCTCGGTAAGACTATCGATGCCGCGCAAGCCAACGCGCTGGGCCTCGTCACCTCGACGCCGGACACGCTGGACTGGGACGAAGAAATCCGCATCGCCCTGGAAGAGCGCACCAGCCTCTCACCCGACGCGCTCACCGGCATGGAAGCCAGCCTGCGTTTTGCTGGCAAAGAAAATATGGACACGCGTATTTTCGGCCGCCTCACCGCCTGGCAGAACTGGATATTCATACGCCCCAACGCCGTCGGCGAAGCCGGCGCACTGAAGGTGTACGGCAGCGGCGCCAAGGCCAAATTCAACTGGGAACGGGTCTAATTTTCTCTATCAAGGAGCAGCACCATGTCTATTGATTACTCGCAGAAGATTCCGAACAACGTCGACCTCGCCGGCAACAAGACTTTGCAGCGCGCGCTTGAGCATTGGCAGCCCGCCTTCCTCGATTGGTGGGGCGAGATGGGTCCGGAAGGCGCCGGCCAACTGGACGTCTACCTGCGTACCGCCGTCAGCGTCGACCCGCAAGGCTGGGCGCATTTCGACTACGTCAAGATGCCCGACTACCGCTGGGGTATTTTCCTCACGCCCGCTGAAGCCGATCGCAAGATCAACTTCGGCGACCACAAGGGCGAAGCCGCCTGGCAGGAAGTCCCGGGTGAATACCGCTCGACGCTACGCCGCATCATCGTCACGCAAGGCGACACCGAGCCGGCTTCGGTCGAGCAGCAGCGCCACCTCGGCCTGACCTGCCCGTCGCTTTACGATCTGCGCAATCTGTTCCAGGTGAACGTCGAAGAAGGTCGTCACCTCTGGGCCATGGTCTATCTGCTGCACGCCCACTTCGGCCGCGATGGTCGCGAGGAAGGCGAAGCCCTGCTGGAGCGTCGTTCCGGCGATTCGGACAATCCGCGCATCCTGGCCGCCTTCAACGAGAAGACGCCGGACTGGCTGTCCTTCTTCATGTTCACCTTCCTCACCGACCGCGACGGCAAGTATCAGCTCGCCGCCTTGGCCGAGTCGGGTTTCGATCCGCTGGCCCGCACCACCAAGTTCATGCTGACCGAAGAAGCGCACCACCTCTTCGTTGGCGAGCAAGGCGTGAGCCGCATCATCCAGCGCACTTGCGAAATGATGAACAACCACAAGACCGACGACAAAGCCAAGTTGCGCCAGTTGGGTGTCATCGATCTGCCGACCTTGCAGAAGTACCTCAACTTCCATTACAGCGTGACGCTGGATCTTTACGGCGCGGAGATATCCTCCAACGCCGCCAGCTTCTACACCAACGGCCTCAAGGGACGCTTCGAAGAAACCAAGCTCGACGACGACCACAAACTCGACAACTCCGAGTATGCCGTGCCCGATATCGCCGGTGACCAGATCATCATCAAGCACGTGCCGGCATTGACTGCGTTGAATGAACGTCTGCGCGACGACTACATCAAAGACGTCGAGGCCGGCATTGGCCGCTGGAACAAGGTCATCGAGAAAGCCGGCCTGCCCTTCCGCTTCAAGTTGCCGCACAAGGGCTTCCATCGCTGGATCGGCGTCTTCAACGGCACCCATGTCAGCCCGGAAGGCAAGGTGCTGTCTGAAGCCGAATGGACGCATCACCAGCATGACTGGATGCCCAATGACGCCGACCGCGTCTATATCCACTCGTTGATGGGCCGCGTCGCCGAGCCGGGCAAGTTCGCCAACTGGATCAGCCCACCCGCACGTGGCGTCAACAACCAGCCGGTGGATTTCGAATACGTACGATTCAGCTAAGTTCAGCTCAGTTGCGTTAAAGCAAGTCACAGGAAGAGGCAATGGGAGAGCTTATCCAGCAGCACTTGATCGATCCGGGCATCTGTATTCGCTGCAACACCTGCGAAGAAATATGCCCGATCGATGCGATTGTTCACGACGCTCGCAACTACGTCGTCAAGGTCGACATCTGCAACGGCTGTCGCGCCTGCGTGTCGCCCTGCCCGACCGGCGCCATCGACAACTGGTTCCCGGCGGACAAGGCCAAGCCCTACACGCTGGAAGAGCAATTCTCCTGGGATGAGCTGCCGGCACCGATCCAGCCCGAGGTGGGTACATCGGGTGAAATCTCCGACGACGTCGCCCGCATCACGGCAGTGGCTTCGTCGGGTCAGGGTGGGCATGTCTCGCCACCCTGGTCGGCCGCCCATCCCTACCTCAACCTGTACAACGAAAAGGATCCGGTCATCGCCGCGGTGGCCGGCAATCTGCGCATCACGGCGGAAGACGCCAGCGCAGACATACGCCATATCATTCTGGATTTCGGCACGACGTCTTTTCCGGTGCTGGAAGGTCAGACCATTGGCATACTGCCGCCCGGCATCAACCCGGCTAACGGCCGGCCGCATTATGTGCGGCTGTATTCGGTGGCCAGCCCGCGCGACGGCGAGCGGTCCGGCTACAACAACCTCTCGCTGACGGTAAAGCGCGTCGTCGAAGATCACGACGGCAAGCCGGTTACCGGCGTGTGTTCAAACTACCTGTGCGATCTCAAAAAAGGCGACCAGGTGAAGGTCATCGGCCCCTATGGCGCCACCTTCCTGATGCCCAACCATCCCGGTTCCAGCATCATGATGATCTGCACCGGCACCGGCTCCGCGCCCATGCGCGGCATGACCGAGCGGCGCCGCCGCATAGCCGACCAGGCGGGCGGCAAGCTGATGTTGTTTTTTGGCGCGCGTGCGCCTGGGGAACTCCCCTACTTCGGCCCTCTAATGAGCCTGCCCAAGGAATTCATCGACATCAATCTCGCCTTCTCGCGCGTGCCGGGCCAGCCCAAGAAGTATGTGCAGGAAGCCATACGCGAACGTCATGCAGACGTGATTGGTATGCTGAAAGACGAGAACGCCTACATCTACATCTGTGGCCTCAAAGGCATGGAAAAGGGCGTGGATGAAGCCTTCCGTGAAATCTGCAAACTGCACGGCGAAGACTGGGATGCGCTGCTGCCGCAATTGCGCGAGAAGAGCCGCTACCACGTCGAGACTTATTGACCTTCAGGGTGACACCTTCATCACGGCCGCTGGGAGCTGCGCTGCCCACGCTACAACTTCCCAGGCCCATTCCCAGGCCCATTCCCCGTTGTTCCCTCAGGCCGCCTCGCGCACGATGTCGTTTTTAAGCAACTCCGTAAACTGATCGGCCGGGATGGGCTTATTGAAGTAAAAACCTTGCAATTCGGTGCATGAGTGTTCGCGCAGGAATTCCATCTGCTCGATGTTTTCCACGCCTTCGGCGATCACCTTCAAGCTCAGTGTCTTGCCCACGGCGATAATCGCGTCCGTCAGCTCCTTGTTGGCACCCTCATCGTCGTTGAGTCCGCGCACAAAGGAACGATCTATCTTGATGGTGTCGAGCGGGAATTGCCGCAACATCGCCAGCGACGAATAGCCGCTGCCGAAGTTGTCGATGGCGACCCGGACGCCCATCTCCTTCAGGCCGTTGAGAACACGCAAGGTCGCATCCACATCATGCATCAGGATGCGCTCGGTGACTTCCAGTTCGAGTAGCTGCGGCGCCATACCACTTTCTTGCAGCACGTCAGCAATGTCTTTCAGCAATTGCTCATGCAAAAACTGCCGCATGGTCAGATTCACTCCCATGATCAAAGGGGGCAAGCCCTTCTGTTGCCAGGCGACATTTTGCCTGCAAGCGGTGCGCAATATCCATTTGCCGATAGGCACGATGAGGCCAGTCTCTTCCGCAACCGGGATGAACTGCATGGGCGCAACGGTGCCCAGATCCGGATGCTGCCAACGCAGCAACACCTCCATGCCGGTGATGCGGCCGTCCTTCAAGCCCATCTTGGCCTGGTAATGGAGTTGAAATTCGTCGCCATCCAGGGCGCGTCGCAAGCTCGATTCCAGGGCCAGCCGCTCCAGCGAATTGGCATTGAGTTTTTCAGAATAAAACTGGAAGTTGTTCTTGCCCTCTTCCTTGGCTTGATACATGGCGATATCGGCGTTCTTGGTCAAGGTCTGTTCGTCCTTGCCGTCCTGCGGGAAGATGCTGATACCCACACTCGCCGTCACGCGAAATTCCTGGCCGAGCAGTGTGTAGGGCCGGGCGATGGCATTGAGTATCTTTTGCGCCGCCGTCGCCGCATAACTGCCGTCGAGCAATTCCGGCAGCATCACCACGAACTCGTCACCGCCCAAGCGCGAGACGGCATCGCTGTCGCGCAAGACAGCTTTCAGCCGACGTGCCACCTCTTGCAGCAGTTGGTCGCCCGCTATGTGGCCGAGCGTGTCGTTGATTTGCTTGAAGCGATCCAAATCGAGAAACAGCACGGCCAGCACACGATCATTGCGTTGCGCGAGACCGATAATCTGATTCAACAACTTGCTGAACAAACTGCGATTGGGCAGCCCGGTCAGTCCGTCGTGATAGGCCAGATACTCGACGCGCTTGGCATGCGCGATTTTGGCTTCGGCCTCGCGATGACGGACACGCGCCAATTGCCAACTCAATCGCCCCAGAGCGGCCAACACCAGAATCAGCATGACGCTACCGGCCGTGGCCAGTTGCAGATAGGAACGGATATTTTTGTTGGCTGCCGCGAGCTGCTCTGTCTCCGACAAACCGACCACTACCGCAAGCGGAAAATTGTACAGACGGCGCACGCTGATATAGCGCCTGACGCCGTCCCAGGGATTGGCGGCAAGTGCCACGCCTTGCTCTTCCGTGCCGACCAAGGCGGCCGCATAGTCCACCTTGTCGCCCGCGAATACCGCGTCGCCGGTGCGGCGCGCTCGAAAGACGCCATCGGTGCCCAGCACGCCCATTAGGCCTTGGCTGCCCAGTTGAGAGACCTCATAGCCGCTGACAAAATGCGCGGCGTCCACGCTGATCGTCACCACGCCGGCAAAAGCGCCATCCGCTTTGCTCAGTCTTCGGCCGAACAATAAGTTCCATTCAGCGGCGTTGCGACCGGGGCGCGGCAGGCCTACCAACATGCTGTCTTGCGTGCGCAGCGACAAAAAATACGCTTGGTCGGCGATGTTCGAGCGCTCAGGCGGTCGCGTGCTGGCGACCACATTGCCCCCCTCATCGGCGATGCTGACCGCAAAAACAATATCCGGCGGTAGCAGACTGCGTTCTTTGAGTTGCGCCAGCGCCATCTGCGCGCCGCGCCCTTCGTAGGCATATTTGACAACGCGCAAGGCCTGGTCGATTTCACGCAGCGCGCGCAGGACCTGAGCCTCGTAAGTCTCCACCACTTCGCGGCTGGTTGTAATGGCCATCCGCACGGCATTGGCGCGTTCGACTTTAATGAGATTAAAGGTCCAACTCCAAATAATCCCCAGCAGCACCAAGGCGAAAATGGAAAACAGTATCTGCGGCTCCGCGAGCCGGCGCATGATCGGCGTGCGGATTTCAGAAACCGATTCTTTCAACACCATGGCATAACCTCTCGGCGTCGTCGCTGCGAGCTAAACGCGCAACTTCTATTCTCTGTTCACAACTATTTTCTCGCTGAGAAATGATAGCGGGCGGCCCCCAAACCTATCACCGGCGCCTTGCACATCACTACGCGACGAATGCGGTGCAAGCTGACTTTCATGATGCGGGAACAGCACCCCGCATCATGAAAGTCAGCCCCTTTCAAACGCCCGCCCCCTTCGCCCCCCTCGCGGGGGGTTCCTGATTGGCTCGCTACGCTCGATATCACACGGCGCTCCGATGGCTGTATTTCACGCTAAATTTGGTAACGCTTCACCGTGTTATTCACACGTGCGGCGAGCATTTCCAGTTCCTGCGTGCTGCGCGTTGTTTCTCCGACGGCTTTCGACGCCTCCAACGAGGTGCCGGCGATTTTCTGGATCTGCTCCGACATATGATTCGTTGCGACGCTTTGTTCGCGGATGGACGCAGCGATGCTTGATACGGTATTGCGCACGTTGTCTGTGTCGGTGCGTATGGCGTTGAGTGCTTCGATGGCGTGATTGGAACTTTTCACCCCACCCTCGACGCGGGTGACCGCCACTTCCATGCGCTCCACGGTGCCCGAGGCACTCTGCTGTACCGCCTGGATGACTGCCGAGATTTCCTGTGTCGATTTGGCAGTGGTTTCGGCGAGTTTCCTCACTTCATCGGCCACCACGGCAAAGCCGCGCCCCTGCTCGCCCGCCCGTGCCGCCTCGATGGCCGCGTTGAGCGCCAGAAGGTTGGTCTGGTCCGCAACTTCGCTGATGACCTTGACCACCGTCGAGATACTGCTGATCTGGGTGCGCAGCGCGGAGATGTCGCCAGCAGCCTGATGCACGATTTCCGAAATCGATTTGACGTGGTCAATGGTTTCCTGAATTACCTTGCCGCCGGCGATGGCGCGCTCTTCCGATTCACGGGTGATGAACTCCGCCTGCTCGGTTTGCGCGGCGACAGTCTCGATGCTGAAATTGACGCGCTTCACCGTGTCGGACGCTTCCGATGACGATGCGCTGGTCTGCTCCGATATCTTGCGAATGTCCTGCGAGGTGTTGCTCAGACGCGTCGTCGCGTTGGTGAGTACATCCAGCGATCCGACGATTTCCTTGAGGCTTTCCTGCACCGTGTCGAGCAGGCTGTTGAAGACGCCGATCACCGTGCCGATTTCGTCCTCACGATCCACTTTTACGCGGAGACGGAAATCAAGATTGGAGGCGACATTCTTCATGGCCATGGTCATGGAGTGCAGGGCGCGCGTCACCGACAGATGCAACAGCACGCCCATGGCCGCGACTATCGCCACGGTCACCGCCGTCACTGCCAGGAATACCGAAATCGAGCGCTGCGAGTTGCTGTCGACCTGCTCCTTCAGCACCTTCTGGGCGTCCAGCAACTGCGTGCGCGTCTTGCCCAGAAAGGTGGTCAGCACTTTCTCCGCCGGGATGACTTTGGTATAGAGCTCAACCTGGGCCTGATCTTTTTTCCCCGCGACCTCGATCACCGCGTCCGTCGCCTTGATGTAGCTGGCGACGATGGGCGTCAATGCCTTGGCGGTTTCATCCGAGCTGGGAATCTGCGAAAACACGGCGGTGGCCTTATCCAGTTCGCGCTCGGTTTCCCTGATCTTGTCCGCGAAGGCCTTGCGCAAATCCGCGTCCTCTTCCATCAGCAAGGCCAGAATCAGTGCGCGCACTTCCTTGAACTGGTCGATGACGTTGCTCATGGCGATGAGCGATGGCACCGAGCGTTCATTGACGTCGTTGAAGTTGCTCTGCAAGCCCTTCAACTGAATCACGCCATACAAGCCGGTACCCATTAGGCCCAGTAGCGTCACCGCCACCAGTATGGCGAGTCGTTTTCCTATAGACATATACGCACCTCTCTGCCCAAAAACACCATCTCACCGATCACCGCGGGAAAACCGCCTTGACGCCGCTGTCGACGGCGCTCTTATCGATGTAACCGATGGCATTGGGATTTTCCGCAATGAGTTTCTTGACCGCCGAACTGTCCGCCACTTCTTTAGGCGGTTGCCCTTTACCGGTAAAGACAATCTTCGACCAATACGCCTTTAACTGAGCCGGCGATTTACTGGCCACCTTGGCATAAAACTCGTCGCGTAGCGCCGAGCCTTCCAACTGATCGACCGGCAACGTCGGGCCACCGCCCGGAAAGTTGCTGGTCTTGCCCAGAAAAATATCGAACACCTGCTCAGCGCTCAGATTGCCCACCGGACTCTTGGCCGATACGACGACAACGAAGTCGGCGCTGGCGACATCGGTGAGCAATGCCAGCGCACACGCCAACATTACCGCCTTGATGTTTTTTGCGACAGACATGATAGTTTCCCTTAGAACAAAAAGTCGACGGCGACGCTGAACAGATTAACGTGGCCGCCAGGCTGGAAGCTCGGCGCCAGATTCCGCAGCGTTCCCATGGCGTTATTGCCCAGACTCATGCGATCGAATTGCACTTTCAGATCGGCGTTTTTGGCGAAATCCCAGCGCATGCCGAGGGACACGGTGTTCTCGTTGGTGGACATCAGCAAGGCATTCACCAGACCGTTAAGTCCCATGGCCCCACCGAAAGCGCCAGCGGCCACCCCTGCAATCACGCCAGGTGGCGTTCCAGGCGGTAAGGCAGCCACTGCGGCTGCGGCCGCAGCCGTCGGATCCAGTCCCGGATCGGAGGTTCTCGATAGCGTCCGCAACTGCGCGTAAGTCGCATAAGGCGTCAAGCTGCCGATGCGATAGCCGCCCGTGACATACCAGGCCCGCTGCTCGCCAATGAAAGAGTCCGTCTTCTGATGACCGTATTCAGCCATCACGAACCATTTTCCCGGATCGTAGCTGACGCCCGCGCCGTAAAAGGTGATCGGACTGTGATCGATAGTGTAACGGTTGGCCATGACATCCCCCGCCGGGCCGAACAACCGGTAGTTGTCCATCACGTGATTAATCAGCGGCACCGTCAGCCTGAGCCGCTGATACGCCAAGTGAAAAGTGGCGGCGCCGTATTCGGTGGTGTTGTATAGGCCCCAGACGTTGTTCGCGTAATTATTCTCGGGCCCCATGATCTTGATAATGTTGTGGCCGTAGCTCGCCTGGACGGTGTTCGTCACCTCACCGGCGCGGAAGCGATAAGAGGCATCGATACCGTCGCTGTTGGTGATCGGCACCAAGGTGTAGAGGGACACCGGCGGCCGCACCCAGGGGTTGGAGTAACCCACCTTGCGTGAGTCCGACACCATGTAAGCCGGCAGCACCGTGCGGCCGACTCGAATATTGAAGTCCGGCGTGAAGGCGTATTTCAGGTTGCCCCACTCGACCAAGGGACTGTAAGAACTGTTGGACCGCTGCTCGGAAATGACCTGCACCACGCCGGAGAGCTGAGACGTGAAGTTGGCCGTCATTTGCACCGCCAGCTTGCTGTCGACGTTCATGTCCCAGTTGTAGGTGCGGCCCGCGCCATTGGGCTGAAACACGCTGTTTTGAAAATCAGCATTTTTCTCGCTGGAATGGACGATGCCGACCGTGCCAAAGCCGCCAAATGAAAACATCGGTTTGTCGGCGTCGTCGGCCCGGGCGACCGTAGCGCCTAGCATCATCACCGACAAGGCCATGATGG
>JAYUNL010000052.1:0-63306 GCA_043761745.1 Rhodocyclaceae bacterium | reverse complement strand
ATTTAGCGCCGATGCCCTGCCGCGTAACGCATAGCGAAAGCCGGGATCGAAGCGCAATACGTCCTGGTAAGCCGCGGCGGCCTGTAACCAATTCTTGCGCTTCTCATGCAATTCGGCCAGCACCACGAGCAGCGGCACATCAGTGCGCGCCGCCTTCTTCGGCCATTTCGGTAAATGCGCCTCGACATACTCGAAGGCGACCTGGATGCGATCCTGTGCGATCCAGGCATAGGCCAAACCGGCATGTGCCTCGGCATCATTCGGCGTCTTCGACAGCAGCAAACGGTAGGCCGCTTCGGCATCTTCCGGACGTCCGGCAATCCTGGCGGACAGGGCGATTGCCTTGAGCGCGTAGGCCGGCGCATCCGGCTGGAGAATCTGCTTGAAGTACTTCAGTCCGTTTTCAGGCTGGCCCGCCATCTGGAACACGGCGGCGAGGTCATACACGATCCGCCGATCGTCTGGATAAGCGTCATGCCATGCCTGCAGCTTCAGAATCGCCGGCGCGGTCTGGCCATTGCGTGCCGCAATGATGACTGCGTCATAGTCCGCCGACGGCACTGCCGCGTACAGATTGCTCCATACCAGCAGGCCACACAGGAAACCATGGCCGGCAAAACGCCTCCCCGTCGAAATCGGAACACTCATCGTTTTTATTGTGCGTTTGTTTGCGTAACGCCGCGCACTTCACTGAGCAAGCGGATC
The DNA here is from genome assembly GCA_043761745.1 of Rhodocyclaceae bacterium. Lineage (GTDB taxonomy): Bacteria > Pseudomonadota > Gammaproteobacteria > Burkholderiales > Rhodocyclaceae > Desulfobacillus. The sequence continues at coordinate 62,601 of JAYUNL010000052.1, read as the reverse complement.
ATGCATTGCGCGCTGCGGGGTGAGCCGCCACGCGAAACGGGCTCAAAGTCACAGTGTTTTTGTGGCAACTTTTGAACTAGACCGGATTATGCCTGAAGAAAAGAAAGGTTTTGTGAATTTAACGATAGTTTTCAATTGTCGGTCTTGCGGTGCGACTAGCTTGATGCGCGCAACTATCCTTCGACATCACGGATCTTCGAGAGGGCCTCGTCGATCCGCTCCACGGCGATAATGCTGAGGCCTTCGATTTTCTGTTTCGGTGCATTCGATTTCGGGATCAGCGCAATCGAGAAGCCGAGTTTGGCGGCCTCGCGCAAGCGTTCCTGGCCGCGCGGCGCAGGTCGGATTTCACCGGCCAGCCCGACTTCGCCGAACACCACTAGGCCGCGCGGTAACGGTTTGTTGCGCATTGATGAGTGAATCGCCAGCAAGACCGCGAGGTCGGCCGCCGGCTCGGTAATCTTGACGCCGCCGACCGCATTGATGAACACATCCTGGTCGAACGCCGCGATCCCCGCGTGCCGGTGCAGCACCGCCAGCAGCATCGCCAGCCGATTCTGTTCGAGACCGACCGACAACCGCCGCGCGTTAGGAAGATGCGAACTATCGACCAGCGCCTGGATCTCGACCAACAGCGGCCGCGTGCCTTCCTGCGTCACCATCACGCAGGAACCCGCCACCTGGTTCTCGTGCTGCGAGAGAAACATGGCGGAAGGATTGGACACGCCGCGCAGCCCCTTCTCCGTCATGGCGAAAACACCCAGTTCATTCACCGCACCAAAGCGGTTCTTGCAGGCGCGGACCAGGCGAAAACTGGAATTTGGATCGCCCTCGAAATACAGCACCGTATCGACGATATGCTCCAGCACACGCGGCCCGGCCAGCGCGCCCTCCTTGGTGACATGGCCGACGAAAATAATGCAGGTGCCCGACTGCTTGGCATAGCGCGTGAGCTGAGCCGCGCACTCGCGCACCTGGGCGACGGAACCTGGCGCGGATTGCAATGCATCGGAATAGAGAGTCTGGATGGAGTCCATCACAGCAATGCGCGGCTTGTGCTCGGCCAGCGCGGCGAGAATTTTTTCCAGATGGATTTCGGTGAGCAATTGCAAATGGCCCACATCAAGTTGCAGGCGTTGCGCGCGCAGCGCCACCTGCTCGCCGGATTCCTCGCCCGTTACATACAGCGCGCTGTGTCCGGCAGCCAGTAGCGAGAGCGCCTGCAAGAGCAAGGTCGATTTACCTATGCCCGGATCGCCGCCGATCAGCACCACCCCGCCCGCCACCAAACCACCGCCCAGCACGCGATCGAATTCCTCGATGCCCGTGGCGATGCGCGACTCGGCGCGTGGGCTGATTTCGGCCAGACGTTGCAACTTGCCGGTGCCGGCAATGGCCGAAAAACGATTCGTCGCCGCCGTCTCCGCCAGGGTTTCAACCAGCGTGTTCCAGGCGTTGCAATGCGGGCACTGCCCCTGCCACTTCGAAAGCTGCCCGCCGCATTCTGTGCAGGTGTAGATAGATTTTTGTTTGGCCATATGCGAGCCGGAACTACCTCGGCTTAGACAATCTCAATCAATCTCTCGCCATCCATGAGCGCATCGACAATAGTCGGCATCAGAACGTCGACGCGATTCAATAACGCCTGCTTCCGAGTATTGCCCAATCGTAGCCAAACGATAGGCGGCCCCGTGACCGTCATCGCCACGCGCAGGGCGAAATCTTCGTCTTTGGTAAAGATAGCGGCACCAACAGTCAGGGCACGATCCCAAATGGCTGAATCATCAGCCGCCGCCATATCGAGATCGATGACATGCCAGGTCTCATGCCCCGACTCACTTAAGCTACGCGCCAACGCGGGCGGAAGTTGAGCGTCGACGATAAATCGCATCAAGCGACCCGCAGCACCGGGTGGTCGCTTTGCATCGCAGCGAATTCGAGTGCCGCGACGATATCGTCATCTTCAAGATAAGGGTAGTCCTTGATGATTTCTGCGTGTGTTGCGCCAGACGCAAGCAAATCCAGCACGTCCTTGACACGTATACGCAGACCACGGATACAGGGACGCCCGCCGCAGTGATCAGGGCTAACGGTGATTCGCTCGAGATGACTCATATCGACCTCTCCATGCAAGTGGTGCATTGTATCGCCACCAGAACCAGTTACGCCTCAACAACCGGTACCCGCGGCGCCAGCGCGCACAGCAGCTCGTAGCTCACCGTCCCCGCAGCCATCGCAACTTCATCCACGGGCAGGCCCTTTCCCCATAGCACCACGGACGAACCGATACCGGCATTGAGTACACCGGTCAGGTCCACCATAATCATGTCCATGGAAACGCGCCCCACGATACGGGTACGCTTGCCTTCAACCAAAACCGGCGTACCGGTGGGCGCATGGCGCGGATAGCCGTCACCATAGCCACAGGCAACGACGCCGATGCGCATGGGTTTGTCCGCCACGAACAGCCCGCCATAGCCAACCCGGTCGCCGGGCTGCAATTCCTGTATGGCGATGAGTTCGCTGGCCAGCGTCATCACCGGGCACAAGCCCAGACTCTCGGCGCTTTCCTGCTCGGGGAAAGGCGAAGAGCCATACAGCATGATGCCCGGACGCGTCCATCCGGTGCGGGTTTCCGGGTAACGCAGCAGGGCGGCCGAATTGGCCAGGCTGACTGGGTGATGGCACGCGCTTGTCGCGCTGCGAAAGCGCGCCAGTTGTGTGGCGATGCCGTCTACCGAATCGGCGTCCGCAAAATGCGTCATCACGGTGACGTCCGCCACTTGGGAGGCGCTAACCAGCGCGTTCAGCACCGGCTGAAACTCGTCGGCGGAAAACCCCAGCCGGTTCATGCCCGTGTTGAGTTTGAGATAGACCGGCAAGCGGTTAGGCAGCGCAATACTGAGCAAGGCTTCCACTTGCTCCAGACTATGTAACACCGGCGTCAAACGATATTCGGCGAACAGCGGCAACTCTTCCGCCGAAAAACACCCTTCCAGCAGCAAAATCGGCTGGTCGATGCCTGCCTCGCGCAGGGCGATGGCGTCGGCAAGATCGAGCAGGCAAAAACCGTCGGCAAGATTTGCCAGGGCCATCGCCGCCCGCATCATGCCGTGGCCATAGGCATTGGCCTTGATGACGGCCCACAATTTGGCGCCATCGGCGTTTTGTCGCGCGATCGCAAAATTGCTGCGCAGCGCCGATACATCGATGGTCGCGCGGATTGGCCGGGTCATGCGTTTCCAGCAGCCGATTCTTGTATTTTGGGCTTCGCAAACTCCACGAAGGCATTGACCAGGCGCGAGCGGAATTTTTCCCTGGGATAGACCAAGGACACAACGCGATTTAGGCGGGGGTTCAGCGGAATCACGACAAGATCGCCCAGGCGACGCTCTTTTGCCACTGCGGTTTTCGACACGATGGCATAACCCAGCCCTGTAGCGACGACGCCCTTGACGGCTGCCGGGCTATTCAGTTCGATCACCATATTGAAGCTGCCTGGATCAATGCCGTTCGATTGAAAATAGTTGTCCGTCAATTCACGCGTTCCCGAGCCCAGCTCGCGGCCCACAAACGGCAGCGGTGCCAGTTGCTGCGGCGTCACTTCGTCAAGTTTCGACAGTGGAAAATCAGGCGCGCAAATCACTTGCAGTTCATCTTCGCAGCATACCTCATAGTTGAGGCTGGCGAGTTGGGACGGCCATTCGATCAGGCCGATATCCAAGGCATGTTCCATGACGCGGCCCTCCACCGCTTGGCAAGTACCAACCACAATGCGTGGCTTGACTTTCGGATGCAGGGCTTTGAACTCGCCAACCAGGCGAGGCAGCATGAATTCGGCGATGGTGGTGCTGGCACCGATGAGCAGCAGCCCGCTAACCTGGCCGGTCAACTCCCCCATCCGAACATCAAGTTCGGCGGAAACCCCGAGTATCTTCGATGCGTACTCGAAAACGATCTCCCCTGCGGCCGTCAAAGCGATGCGGCCGCTGCCGCGCTCAAAGAGACGGGCATTGAAATGCTCTTCAAGTTGCTTGACCTGAAAGGTAACCGCCGGCTGGGTCATAAACAAGGAGTCCGCCGCCTTGGTGAAGGACAGGTGCCGTGCAACAGCGTGAAACACCTGCAACCTTCGGTCTGCCATGGCTTATTCCCCTCGTTTAATTATATCCCTAGCCATAAGCAGAATTTATGCCTGAAGATATGTCTAACCCTGCACGGCTTACACATGACATGGCGAGACAATAAATCTGACACGTAAAACAACAACAAATCAAGCATTTCTGAAGCACTTCTGCGTTCATGGTATAAAGCCGCGTCTCAGCGCACCGATAATACAAGAGTCACCCTGCGGCACTTTAGGACAGGAATTCGACTCTCACGGCTCAATGAATCGCGGCTTTTACATCATTATGGCAGCGCAGTTTTTTTCTGCGCTGGCCGACAATGCCCTGCTGATCGCATCCATCGCCCTGCTGCGCGACTTGCATTCTCCGGCGCAGTACGAGCCCATGCTCAAGCTGTTCTTCACCGTCTCGTATGTGGCGCTGGCCGCTTTCGTTGGCGCCTTCGCCGATTCCATGCCCAAGGGGCGGGTGATGTTCATCAGCAACGCGGTCAAGATCGTCGGTTGCTTCACGCTGCTTTTTTCCACCGTACCGATGTTGAATTTCCTCGGCTTGCCGACCTACATTTACCCGCTGACCTCCTACGCCATCGTCGGCCTGGGCGCCGCCGCCTACTCCCCGGCGAAGTACGGCATCCTGACCGAATACCTGCCGCACGATAAGCTGGTTATCGCCAATGGCTGGATCGAGGGACTCACCGTCACCGCCATTATCCTCGGCACCATGCTGGGCGGCATCCTCATCAGCCCAAGCGTGAGCGGCCTGCTGCTTTCCTCGACCTTGCTGAATACCAGAACGTCCGTCGACACCGCACCTGAAGTGGCGATCCTGGTGGTCTCCAGCCTTTACTGCGTCGCCGCCCTGTTCAACCTCTTTGTGCCACCCACCCGCGTCTACCACAAGCCGCTGCATAAAAACCCGATGTATCTGATGCACGATTTCCTGCACAGCGTAAAGCTGCTGTGGCGCGACAAACTCGGACAAATTTCACTCGCTGTCACTACCCTGTTCTGGGGTGCCGGCGCTACGCTGCAATTCATCGTGCTGAAGTGGGCCGACAAGGCGCTCGGCCTGCCGCTGGACCAGGCCTCCGTGCTGCAAGGCGTGTTCGCCGTGGGCGTGGCTATCGGCGCCGTTCTCGCGGCCCGGCTGGTCGCCCTGGACAAATCCCTCAAGGTGCTATCGGTGGGTGTCGCCATGGGCTTTGTCGTCATGGGCATGAACCTCGTCACCTCATTGCCGGTCGCGCTGGTCATGATGGTGTTGGTCGGCGCCATGTCGGGTTTCTTCGTCGTACCGATGAACGCCTTGCTACAGCATCGCGGCCATATCCTCATGGGCGCGGGTCACTCCATCGCGGTGCAGAACTTCAATGAGAACGCCAGCATCCTCGTCATGCTGGCCTTCTACGCACTGCTGCTTTACCTCGATATGTCGGTGTATACGGTGATTGTGATTTTTGGTGTCTTCGTCATCGTCAGCATGCTGCTGGTGGCGCTGTGGCACCGCCGCAATATGCGCAAGTACGGCGAGGAATTGCAGACCCTGTTGGCGGCCGCGCGCAGCGTCAATGTGCCCCGCTGAGGCGCCGCAACGCGTCAAATAATCAAAGCACCACCGGTCGGTCCGGTAGTTCGTTGTTGCCGCCACCTTCAGAGGGAAAATGCCGCGTCAGCCGGGTGCCGATCTCCTCGATGGCGGCCAGCGTGCCGGCTTCGAACTCGCCGCGCGCAAAGGCCTGTTCCATACGCCGGCACACGGCGTCCCATTCGGCTTGCGGCACGCGCGCGGCGATGCCTCGATCGGCGAGTATCTCCACGCGCCGATCCACCAGTTGCACGTAGATCAGCACGCCACTGTTGTCTTCCGTATCCCAAACACGTAGTTGCGAAAACACCTCGGCGGCGCGGCTGCGTGCGGTTTGCCCGCTCAGCAAGTGATATAACGGCAACCCGGCTTCCACGGCGAAACGCAACTCGCCACGATGGGCTTTTTCCGATGCGGCAATGGCGGACTCTATGGCCGAGAGGGTGCGAGCCGGATAGTCGACGCGGATGCGCCAACGCGGGGTGAGCAGATGCTTGAGGATGCGCATAAATGACATCACCAGTTTCCCGAAGCGCCGCCGCCGCCGAAGTCGCCACCGCCGCCGGAAAAGCCTCCCCCACCCGATGACCCGCTGCCCCAGCCGCCTCCGCCCAAGCCACCCATACCACCCATCCCACCCAGACCGCCACCGCGTCCGCCGCTAACCAGCGCAAAGAAGAATACCAGCACAGCCGCGACCAGCGCGGCCAATGCCGAACTGCTGACCAACCAGGCCAAGCCACCGACGATGCCCGCCGTCGTGGTCGAACCGCCCAAACGGCCCATGATACGGCTCAAAACGCCACCCAACACCGTGGCAATGACCAGACCCACAACCAGCCAGTTGCCATAGTCTGGACTGCCGCCCTGTCGGCCATTGCCAGCATTGCGCGGCGGTGGCAAAGCCTCGCCATTGATGACGCCTTCGATGCGCGCCACGCCGTCCCGTAGTCCGCCATAGAAATCGCCCGCCTTGAAGCGCGGCCCTATCACTTCCGCCGCGATGCGTTTGGCAATGGCATCTGGCAGTGCGCCTTCGAGGCCGCGCCCCACCTCGATGCGCAGCTCGCGATCGTTCTTCGCCACCAGGATGATGGCCCCATCAGCAACGCCCTTGCGCCCGACCTTCCAGGCCTCGCCGAGGCGGATGCCGTATTGCTCGATGCTTTCCGGTTTTACGGTGTTCACGATGAGTATGACAATCTGGCTGCCGTGAGCGGCCTCGAACTGGGCCAAATCGCGCTCCAGCGTCGCTGCCTCGTCCCTCGACAAGGTACCGGTCAGGTCGGTGACGCGCGCCTTGAGCGGCGGCACGGCCACCTCATCGGCCGCCCATGCCCACGGCACCGCCAAGGCGAGCAGCGCCAAGCCGATGGCGACGAGGGTACGCAGCATCGGCAGACGCATCGCGGCTTACTTCGCCGCAGGCTGCGCTGTAGGAGCAGGTGCAGGTGCGTTGAAATTCACCGTGGGCGGCGTGGAAATCGCCTTCTCGTCTTCAACCGTGAAATTCGGCTTGGCCTTGTAGCCGAACATCATGGCGGTGAGGTTGTTGGGGAAGACGCGCACCGTGGTGTTGTACTCCTGCACCGCTTTGATATAGCGATTGCGCGCCACCGCAATGCGGTTTTCCGTACCTTCGATCTGCGCCTGCAAATCGCGGAAATTGGCGTCAGCCTTGAGTTGCGGGTAGTTTTCCGCCACCACCAGCAAGCGCGATAGGGCGCTCGACATGCTGGCCTGGGCCTGCTGGAATTTGGCGAAGGCGGCCGGATCGTTGATCAGTTCGGGCGTGGCTTTGATGGCGCCGACCTGGGCGCGCGCCTCAGTGACACGAGTCAGCACCTCTTTCTCATGCGAGGCATAGCCCTGCACCACGGCGACGAGATTGGGTACCAGATCGGCCCGACGCTTGTACTGGTTGAGCACTTCGGACCAGGCACCATTCACCTGCTCGTCCTGGGTTTGGAACTGGTTGTAGCCGCAGCCGGACAACAGGCTGGCCAGCACCGTCAGGATCACCATCAGTTTGACGCGCATCGATCTTCTCCTCTATGAAATTGCCTAAGCAACATGCGGACGAGTTCGCCGAATTCAAGCCGGCTGTCCGCTGTTCAAGCTTTCCATGGTCCGCCGCGCGAAACAAAGATCCTCCCAGGCTTTCGCCTTATCGTTCAGCGTGCGCAGCAGATAAGCCGGATGGTAAGTCACAATCAGCGGGATGCGTTGAAAATCGAACAGCTTGCCGCGTGCCGCGCCGACTTTCACTTCGGTATTCAGCAGCGATTCGGCGGCTGGCTTGCCCAAGGCAACGATGAGCTTGGGTTGCAGCAGTTCGATCTGCCGCAATAGGTAGGGAAAGCAGGCGGCGATCTCGCCCTTCTCCGGCGTACGGTTGCCGGGCGGTCGGCACTTCACGGTGTTGGCGATATACACGCCCTGCCCGCGCTTGATCTTTATGGCCGCCAGCATGGCATCCAGCAACTTGCCGGCCTGGCCGACGAAAGGCTCGCCGCGTTCATCTTCTTCCGCGCCCGGCCCCTCGCCGACGAAAAGCCAATCGGCGGCGACATCGCCCACCCCTAGCACCGCCTGCTTACGCTGCTGGCAAAGCGCGCAGGCGCGGCATTCGGCGACGCTGGCTTTAAGTTCATCCCAACTCATGGCGGCGACACGCTGTGCCCGCTCGGCGGCGCTCTCCGCTTCTGGTGCGCCGGTTGGATCACTGTAGCCTACAGGCTCCGTTGATTTTTCTACCTGCGCTATCGTTAAGTCTGCCGCCTCAGCCTGATTACGCCGCCGCCACAGCGGCGCCAATCCCATCTCGCGCAGCATCTGCTCACGCCGCGTCATGCCAAGACCGCCTTCATGACAATCGCATCCTCGCGCCCAACCGCCGCAGCGTAATAGCCTTTGCGCTGGCCGATTTCGAGAAAGCCGCAGCGCCGATACAGCCCGGCGCCTGCCAAATTGGAGACACGCATTTCAAGCAACATGCAATTCGCACCATGCACGCGCGCCATCGAAAACAGGTGCGTCATCAGGAGCATGCCATAGCCGTGGCGCTGCCATTCCCGTCTGACCGTGATGTTGAGCAAATGCGCCTCATCAAGCACCAGCAGCATCACCGCATAGCTCACTAGCACGCCGTCCACGCGACATACCCAGGCGCTATAACCAGCCTCCAATGAATCGCTAAAATTGGCGCGAGTCCACGGGAAGACATGCGTTTCGCATTCGATGGCCAGCACGCTATCGACATCATCCAAGCGCATCGGCTCAATGCGCGGCAGCGCGTTGATGACAGCGCTCACGCCTTGCCCCCACGCGCCAGCCGCTCGGCCGTCGTCAGCGCCACCTTGTCGCGCACGTAGAGTGGCGCGGCCAGCGCGGCATCCACCGCCTCGCCACGCGCGAAGCGCAGCGCCGCCAGGCGCGCCACCGCGCTGGCGCGCGGCACGGCAGCGACATCAATGTCCGCCACGTTGGCGAGCCGCGCGCGCAGAGCCGCCGCATAAACCGCGAAACCGTTACCGCAACCGCGCCATTCGGCGCCCGTCGGCAGCGGTGCCTGCTCCGGCGCAGCTACCGTCGGCGCGATCACGATGGTGACATCGCCATCCGCAACGCGATAAGCCGCGCAATAAACCTCATTCATGCGCGCATCGACGCAGGCATAGACCCACGTCGCGCCGGCATCCAGCGCCAGCGCTTCCAGACTGCAAACTCCGATGACCGGCGCATCGACCCCGAAGGCCAGCCCTTGCGTCACCCCACAGGCCAGGCGCAGGCCGGTGAAAGAGCCGGGGCCGGCGCCGAACGCGAACGCATCCATGGCATCCAGCGTCATCCCCGCTTCCGCCAGCACTTCTTGAATGATAGGCAGCACCCGGTCGGAATGATTGACGCCCCGCTCACCGGCGCGCTCGATGAGCTGGCCGTCGTGCAGCAGAGCGACCGAAATCAGATCGGTGGAGGATTCGATGGCGAGGATGTTCACCCGTCGAATTTTACCTGAGCGACACCGCGCTTGATGTAGACAATTGCGGGCCAACAAGAAGCTGTGCTAATAACTATATGAGTAGGGCGCCAGTACTGCGCGCACCATCCAACCTAAGGAAGCACTATGACAAACGCCATCGAATTGCGACTGGCCGCGCTGGAAGCACAAAGCCGCATCGTCGCCGACAAACTGGCTATTTCAGAGGTGATCTATCGCTATTGCCGTTCCCTGGATCGCCTCGATCAGGGGCTCTGCGCTTCGGTTTTCCACGATGATGCATCAGTGGATTACGGCGCCGCCATTTACCAGGGGCCGATCGCCGATTTTCTGCCCTTTGCCATGCAGTTCCAGGGCGCCATGCGCGAGGCTCAGCATTGCGTCACGAATACGCTGATCGACGTCGATGGTGACCGGGCTTTTTCCGAGGCCTATGTCTACGCCTATCACATCCAGGAGAGAGAAGGAAAAGCCTTCGAGCTCATCGTCGGTGCGCGTTATCTGGACGTCTTCACACGGCGCCAGGGCGAGTGGCGCATCGCGCAACGCACCGAAGTCATCGATTGGGGGCAGGAACGCGTGCTCACCGACGAATGGCTGGTGCGCAATCCGGGACTCTTGCGCGGCGCGCATAACCAGCGCGATCCGCTCTACGAACTGCGGGCGCGGTTCGCCGCCGGATTGGCCTAAAGCCCCAGGCGGATCACTTGATCCGCTTTGCGGTGTATTCCTCGTCGATGTTGTCGCGGAAGTAGCTCCACATCGAGCCGGACGTGCTCAAGCGGCGAAAGGTCTCTTGCGTCACGCCGGCATATTCGATGATCTTTCCATCGTCGAACTCCCCGCGCAGGACGCGCGCGCTGGCGTCATAGCCGATGGCGCGCAGTTTGCCGGCATCGACCTTTTTCATGTCCATGAGCGAAGGCCTCTCATTTCAGCAACACCATGCCTGCCTTGGCAGCGGCCCGATCGAAGGTCACAGTGCTTGCACATCCTTCCGCATTGGCGATGCGCTCCACCAGGTAATCGGCAAAATCTGCCTTACCGACTTCGAACAATCGCAGGGCCTTCCAGACGGTTTCGGCTTGCTGCACGACCAGTTGCTTGGTGCCAAGAATACGTCTGAGCAAGGCGACGACTTCCGGCTTGCTCGCGCCGTAGCAACTCTCGCTCACCCACACCAAGTCGGCCAGCGTGACAAGGCTGATAAAGCCAGGATTGTCCACCGAGCATTCCCGCTCGATGAGTTTCTCGGCGCGTGCCGACTGTAACTTGTCGTCCTGCGCGATGTAACGCACCAGGACATTGGTATCGAGCCCGATCACTTGCCAGAACCGCGCTTTTTAATCGCTTCCCGCATGCGGGTGACGGACACCGGCTTGGCCGGTTTTTTGAGCAAGCCCTTCAATGCCTGTACGCCATGCGTCGCCGGTTTGATGGCGAACTCGCCATCCGCCTGCTCCACAAACTCGATGCGGTCGCCCGCATCAAGTTTCAGCCGCTGGCGCACTTCCAGCGGAATGGTGACTTGTCCTTTGCTTGTCATGGTGGCGGTTGACATGGAAAACCTTCAATATTGTCGATTCCTTACTTTAAGGTAAGTCTAAGATGGACGTCAACCACTTCATTCGACACTACTTCATTCGGAACTTCATACGGGACTCCCCTGGATTTCAAAATCGCCCTCATCGCGCCGATGAAGCCTGAAACCTTAAATCAAATCGCGTCAGGCCATTCTCGGCATGCACAGAAGCCTCGCCGCCATGAGCGCGCATGATGGATTGCGTGATCGCCAGTCCGAGTCCGGCGCCATCGCTAGCACGATGCCGGGAGGTTTCCACACGATAAAATCGATCGAAGAGGCGGGGCAGATGTTCGGCAGCGATGGTATCTCCGGTGTTTTCCACTGAGAGAAGCATCGCCGATTCGCCGGTGTCTTCAATGCAGACGCTAATACGCCCGCCGGGAGGCGTATGGCGTACTGCGTTCGACAGCAGGTTGTTGATGGCTCTGCGCAACATCAACCGGTCGGCGGCAATGTGGCCTTCGCCGGTCAGCGATAAACGAATGTTCTTTTCTTCAGCCAATGCCTCGTAAAACTCGACCACGCTGTGAACTTCATCGCGCAAGCTGAGCGTCTCCCGATTGGGAACGATGAGCAGATAGTCCGACTGGGCGAGGAACAGCATGTCCGACAGCATACGTGCCAAACGCTCGAATTCCTCCGCGTTGGAAGCCAGCACCTCCCGGTATTCGTCGGGCGTTCTGGGCTTGGACAGGATGACCTGCGTTTGCGTCAGCAGATTGCTGACCGGCGTACGCAGTTCATGGGCGAGATCGGAAGAAAAATCGGACAAGCGCTGGAACGAGGCTTCCAGCCGCGCCAGCATCGCGTTCAAGGTTTCCGCCACCTCGGCCAGTTCGACCGGAATGGCCGCCACCGACAGCCGGTGGTCCAGGCGATTGGCGGTGATCTCTGCCGCCTCCTGGCGTATTTCCCGCAGCGGCGCCAGGCCGCGGCGGGTCGCCGCCCAGCCCAGTAAGCCGCTCACCAACGCGGCCAATGCCATTACCGTCCACAGCGTCATGTGAAACGACGTCATGAAATGCGTGTGGTTGGACATATCGGTCGCCACGGCGACGATGGCCTGCGGGACGTCGGTGATGCCAGTGGACATCGCAGCCGACGTGCCGCGAAAATGCCGTCCTTGTGCGTCCGTCCAGAGCGCTGGGCGAGCCGTCTTGGGCTGATCGGCGGCGAGTAGCGATGCCGGAAAGCCGCTTTCGCCGCTGACAAACAAGCGGCGGCCGTCCGGTGCAAAGATGCCCACGATCAAGCCCTGATGTCCCACCAGCGCATCGTCGAGGTGCTGCCGCAACACACTTAAATCACGCTCGCTGCCGACCGTTTCCAGTGCGTGCTGAACCAGCGCCAGCTTGCCGGTAAGCAGCTCCATATCCAGATCTTCAAAGTGCCGGTCAAGCAGCGCACCGACCAACAACCCTAACAGCAGCAACACCGTCGTCGATACTGCCGCAAAAAGCAGCGTCAGCCGAAAGGTGATGGATTGCCCGCCGATCAGCCGCACTCGGGCGCCTCCAGCACATAGCCCATGCCGCGCACGGTGTTGATGAGTTTAGGCTCAAAGCCGTCATCGACTTTCGCGCGCAGCCGCCGGATGGCGACCTCAATGACGTTGGTATCGCTATCGAAATTCATGTCCCAGACCTGCGACGCAATCAGCGAGCGCGGCAGCACCTCACCCTGGCGACGCAACAGCAGCTCCAGCAAGGCAAACTCTTTGGAAGTCAGTTCGATGCGCTTGCCCGCACGGATGACGCGCCGGCGCATCAGGTCGAGCTCCAGGTCGGCCACCCGCAGGAATTCAGCCTCCTTGCTTTTGCCGCCGCGCCGCAGCAGGGTGCGCACCCGCGCCAGGAATTCGGAAAAAGCAAAGGGCTTCACAAGATAATCGTCGGCACCGAGTTCCAGCCCTCGAACGCGGTCATCGACGCTGTCACGAGCTGTCAGAAATAATATCGGCATATCCTTTCCCGCCCCGCGCAGGCCTTGCAGCACGTGCCAGCCGTCCATACCGGGCAGCATCACATCAAGCACCGCCAGGTTGTAATCCTCGTTCAAACCGGCATGTAAACCGTCGAGGCCATTGCGCACCAGGTCGACCACGAAGCCGGCTTCAGATAAGCCCTGCTTCAAATAATCGCCCGTCTTGGCTTCGTCTTCGACAACCAGTATCTTCATGCGCTGTAGTGTCCGGTTAAAACGCGAATAGATTTATTTGATTGTGGCTCGCGCTCTGCTCGAATTTGTAGCCATTGCCCAAAAAGGTGTACTGGATGGGCATCTTCTCGACGACCATGCGGGAAAATACTGACTACGAAGATGCTGCTTGGTACGATCGACCGCAGCCGAATAGACACGTCGCAGCCGTTAGGGGAGATTCTTCAACAATTCCTGCATCATCATGTAATGCCCCTTCACTCGATCCAACGAAAACTCGTACATGATGGCGTTCTCCGCGAATTTCGCCCGCTCCACATCCAACTCTACGGTGTTGCCATCCGCGCTAGGCTGCTGCGGCACCGCGTATTTAAGCGGAATGCTGTAGGGCGTACTTCCGGTTGATCCGGCAAGGTGTCGGCTGTTGGTCGTAGAAAGACGCTCGGGCCCGTTCTGCATCGCTGCCTGTGCGATACGCACCGCCTCATTGAAGTCGATGTCGACAGCCTTGTAGCCTGGCGTATCGGCGTTAGCGATGTTGGAAGCGAGGAGCTGCTGCCGATAAGCGCGCAGGCCAAGCGCTGTTTCCTGAAAGCCGTGTGGCTGGTTTGGTTGTCCCGTCAAAGGAATATGCCGCGATCCTTCGGATGACGAAGAACTATGCGCGCCATGAGAATTGCCGGCAGGTGTCGGTGCTCCTTGCTGCGCGGCTGTTGATCCGGCATGCACATGTCCGGCCGCAGTAGGAAGTCCAGACGACAGCGGGGCCTCGGCCAACGCGTTGGCATAGGCTGTGGCATATGTCGATGCCGTTGGGGGGCCATTGCCATGACCAGCATGGTCATCACCGCCGGTCTTCGCCGGCAGCACGCCAGGATTCACGGTGCCTATTCCATCAACGGGACTCATGTCTTCACCAATACGGTCATAGTCAACTTCACGTGCTAAAGCGCGACGGTCATTCGTCTTCGTCCTTGTACTCTTTCGGTAGCTTGTGCGCGATGCCCTTGTGGCAGTCGATAAAAGGGGCCTAGCGGCCGGACCCGGAGTCACCGCTAACGGCCACACCTACTGTGAGTGCTGAACTCATAGAAAAGCTATTGCGCCAGAATCCACTGCACCAGGTTCTTGATCTGCTCCATGTCCTTCCGTGGTGAGGTTTTCACGATCTTGTGTTCCTCTTCATGGCCATCTGGAAACTTGGCTTTTTCCCCGCTCGTAATGTGTTCAATCAATCTCGTCTCGGCATCGGCCTTGTCTTTGTATTTCTCGGCGACTTTTTTATAAGCAGGGCCATCGCCTTCTTTGGAAACGGAATGGCACTTTAAGCAATTATTCTGCCGGGCAAGCGCTTTTGCCGCCGCTTCGTCGATGGAAAAGGTCTCAGTCGCAATCAATAGCCCGGCAACGCCGACCCCAATGCCCATCAGTTGCTTGTATCGATGAAATTTCACTTTGAACTTCCTATGCTGGATGAGTAATTGTCCTAGAACAATATCCAGCCGAGCAAGTACACCGTGTTGTTGTCAGAGGCGTTGCGGCCGGCACCGTTATAGTCTGTCGATGCACCATTGAATTGCTGAAATTTGGTGTATCGCAGTCCTAGCTTGGCGTTCTGCACCGGAAAATAGTTCAACTCCGTTATCCAGCCTTTGGTAGCCGGACTACCGTTGATGCTGCCCATCAATGCATCGCCCGTGTTATAGGCGAGATCGTTACTGCTACCGGTGGTCTTGAAGTACTCGATGCCGCCGCCCCATTTCCGCTGGAAGTAGTAATGGAAGTCCGCACGCAACGTATTGAGTGTGTCGGAGGCATTCGTGGTCAGCCCCGCCGCTTGGACCGCGCCGCTCCAGTCCTTCTTCTCGTGGATGTAGGTGGCACTCACCGACGCCGAGTGATTGCCTTCGAGATAGTTATAATGAGTGTCGAAGGCGGTGTCACGATACCGATTGGTGCCGAGTGTCTCGTCTGAGACATCCTGCCAAAGCTTACCCGTCATGCCGTATGTGCCGACCTCCAAAGTGTGCGGCCCCCATCGCTGCTGCAAGGCCAAGCGCCAGTAAGGGGCATTGTCCTCAAGGACGCTTCCGACTAGCTCTGGATCGTTCCACCGTTGCCCCCACGCCACAAAGCGGAATGCGCCAGTTCTTGCCGAGCGATAATTAGCCAACTCGAGGTAAATTAGATCGTCCCACATTCCATAGACACCTACACCCGCGACCTTGCTGGCCAGCGTCATGTCTATCAAGGAGGCAATCGGCATCTGCTTGGCCGCCGTACCGGTGTGTGGAAAACCCCAGGCGGGTGTGCTGTTATAAATATCGGAAACCGTCGGGTTGTTGTTAAGCGTTATACCGTACTCAAGCTCCTTCCCGGCCAGCGTCATTTCGTCGGCATAACGGGCGTCGAACATCTCCATGCCCCATTTCTGCTCGATGCCGTCGTAGTTGTACTGGATGAGCGCTCCGGTCTTGTCGGTGATTTTCCCGCCGTAGTAGAGGGCCACCGTCTGGGCAATCACTTTCCGGTCGTGCGGAAAATCAGTCGGCGTCGCGCCATTGCCGTTAGTGCCGCCGGCAGTGACATCGCTGGTGCTGGTCCGGGATACCTGCAACGCGACGGATACGGGTAGCCGCTCCGGTAGCGCCAAGCCATCCCATTTCTCGGAGGTCATCGTATAGGCGCCTAACTTGTATTTCCTTCCGAAATTCGTCAGCACCGGGAACCCGGCGTGGCATTTCGCGCACTCGTATCCAGTTTGACGTGCCATGCTGGGAACCGCGAACGCATCAGCTGCGATCATGAGACCGCCGAGCGTTCCGACCAGGCCCACGATCAAATGCAGCCCTCTTCTACCAAGAACGTTTAGCATTTCGCTTCTCCTCGCACGAACGCGCGGCCGTGGTCGCGCTGGTTACAAGTACAATTCCGACAAACCGCCGGAACCGCATTCATCAAACTTCGCTTGGAGTAGTCACCTCCACTGCCAATTCTGAGCGACGCTGCAATGTCCCGATGGGCCTGCTCAGTCCCTCGGCCTCCGGCGCTGCCGCGTTGAGTTCGTTCTGTAGGTTCTTGCAATGCGCGTTCATCGACCGTCTTATTTAGGGTGTCCAAAATAAGCGTCGGGCATCTTTTCGTGAACCTTGGCTTCGGACTCGTCCTTATATTTGGCCGCTTCCTTCTGGGCGAAATAGTCGGCGATCCGCAGATGGTCGGCGACGGTCGTCGCATTAGCCATGCTCGTTGGAATTTCGCTGGCCGGCGGAACGGAACCGCATGCAGCAAGACCACCAACATAAGACCCGCGAGAGCAGAAATTCGAGCGTGCATAAATGTCCCCGATGAGATCATTATGCCACCTTAACTATAAACGTCGAATACTGACCAAGGCATAACTGAAACATTACAAGTTTGTCAGCATTGCGCCAGAATTTGTGCTCGTATTGTTTTATGAAGCGATCTTCGCACTTCGTTCCTTTGCGGCGATTTGTGACAGAACGAATGCGGCATAAGTGATTCAGTTTATCGCACAGGTCGATAGCCGCCGACAAGATTACTGAAATGTAATCGTCAGGTCAGTTTTTTGCTACGCCGTTGGGCTGACAATGGCGTACCGCAATGTCTCTGCCGAATCCATGAAAACAATACTAACCGGCGCCCTGGGCGTACTGCTGCTGGCTCTCGCTACAACGGCTATCGTGCTTTATGCCGGCATCCCCGATGCAGCCGCAGATGCGCCGCACGCTGACTTTGTATTGCGCTTGATCGAGTGGACGCGCGAACGGTCCATTGCCCGGCGCATTGTCGACATCACCCCACCGGGCGACCTGGCCCATCCCGAGCGAACACGCCGCGGCGCCGGCAACTATGCCGCTATGTGCGCCGAATGCCATCTCTCGCCCGGCGCGCAGGATTCTGAAATCCGCCGAGGCCTCTACCCCGTGCCGCCCAATTTCAGTCTGCCCGCCACAACGGTGAGCAACGCTGAGCGTGCCGCGGCGCGGCGATTCTGGATCATCAAGCATGGCATCAAGGCGTCCGGCATGGCAGCCTGGTCCAAAGGTGGCATGGAAAACGCAGCAATCTGGGATGTGGTCGCCTTTCTGGGGGTATTACCCTCATTGAGCGCCGAGCAATATCGCCAGCAAGTCGCGGCGAGCGACGGACATCAGCATGGCAACATGCCACAAGCTACGCAGCCAGCAGTAGCGCCGCATCATGCCCATTCGGCGCATGATTCCAAAGAGCATACTCACACGCATTGACCACCCGGAGGCACTGTCATGGACGACGCTGTTACCTCACCCACGCATGAACACGGAGATGAGCATCATCACACCCCGTCTGCACCCGCGCCTGCGGTGGCCGCCGACATTGACCCCGTCTGCGGCATGCAGGTGAAATCCGACTCGCCGCACCAGACCACGCACGCCGGCACGCTTTATCTCTTTTGCAGCGACAAATGCAAAGCGAAGTTCGATGCGGATCCGGCGCATTACACCCATCCGCCATCGCCGCCTACTGAAGCATCCGGCGCCGCCAAACCGGGCGTTCAATACACCTGCCCCATGCACCCGGAAATCATCCGCGATGCGCCAGGCAGTTGTCCGAAGTGCGGCATGACCTTGGTGCCTGTCGCCGGTGGCGGCGAAGCGGACGACGCCGAATTGCGCAACCTCACGCGGCGCCTCTGGGTCGGTATCGCGCTGTCGGTGCCGCTGGTGATACTGGCAATGTCACCCATGGTCGGCATCCATAATCCCTTTGGCTTGCAACCGCGACCACGCGGCTGGATCGAGTTTGTGCTCGGCACGCCGGTTGTGCTGTGGGTCGGCTGGCCTATCCTGGTCAAATTCTGGTTCTCCCTGATCCATCGCGCGCTGAACATGTACACGCTCATCGGACTGGGCGTGGGGCTGGCCTACTTGTTCAGCCTGGCTGCGGTGTTTTTCCCCAGCCTGTTTCCAGCCGATTTCCGCGAGCATGACGGTGCCGTGGGTACCTATTTCGAGGCAGCGGCGGTCATCGTCACACTGGTGATACTCGGCGACGTGTTGCAATTGCGCGCTATGGGCAAAACCAGTCAGGCGATTCAGCAACTCCTGAAACTTGCCCCCAACCTCGCCTGGCGTGTGCGCGACGATGGCAGCGAGGAACAGGTGCCGCTGGAGACGGTCGCGGTCGGTAACCGGCTGCGCGTCAAACCCGGAGAGAAAATACCCGTGGACGGCACCGTGCTGGAAGGGGCAAGCCGCGTGGACGAATCCATGATCACCGGCGAGCCGGTGCCGGTGGCCAAAGCGCCGAATGACAAAGTCACCGGCGCAACGCTGAATGGTAACGGCGCATTGCTGATCCGCGCCGAACGCGTCGGGGCGGACACGCTGCTGGCACGCATCGTTCATATGGTCAGCGAAGCGCAGCGCACCCGCGCGCCGATACAGCGGCTGGCCGATGTCATCGCGGCTTACTTCGTCCAGATCGTCGTCGTCATCGCCGTCGTCACTGCGCTCACCTGGTGGTTTGTCGGACCGGAACCGAGATTTGGCTACGCCTTTCTCAATGCCATCGCCGTGTTGATCATCGCCTGCCCCTGTGCGGTCGGGCTAGCCACGCCCATCTCCATGACCGTGGCCATGGGCCAGGGAGCGCGCGCCGGCGTGTTGTTCCGCAACGCCGAGGCGATCGAGCGCATGCGCGACATCGACACCCTGGTGGTGGACAAAACCGGCACGCTCACCCTGGGTCATCCCGCCCTGACGGATTTCGTCGCTGAGGGCCTACCGGAAAACGAAGCGCTGGCGCTGATCGCTGGCGTCGAACAACTTTCCGAGCACCCGATAGGGCTAGCTATCGTGGAAGGCGCCAAGGCGCGCGGTCTGACACCGGCGTCAGCCGGCGCATTCGAAGCGGTCAACGGTCTCGGCGTGCAAGCGGATATTGACGGCAAACGCATACTCGTCGGCAGCCGAGGCTTTCTCGCCCAGCGCGGCGTCGATACACAGCCCTGGGAAGCACGCGCCGAAGCCTGGCGCGCGGAAGCCAAGACCGTGGTGTTTTTCGCGGTGAATGGCGTTGCCGCCGGCCTGGCTGCGGTCGCCGACCCGATCAAGGAGAGCACCCCGGATGCGATTGCCTTGCTCAAGCAATCCGGCCTGCGCATCGTGATGCTGACTGGCGATTCCAAGCGCACGGCCGATGCGGTGGCCCTCAAGTTGGGCATAGACGAAGCGCTCGCCGAAGTGCTGCCGGAGGACAAGGCCGGCCACATCAAGCGCTTGCAGGCCGAAGGACGCAAGGTGGCAATGGCGGGCGACGGCATCAACGATGCGCCGGCCCTGGCGCAAGCCGACGTCGGCATCGCCATGGGGACAGGCACGGATATCGCGATGGAAAGCGCCGGCATAACCCTGGTCAAGGGCGACCTGCGCGGCATCGCGCGCGCCGCCGTACTATCGCGCGCCACCATGCGCAACATCCGCCAGAACCTCGCCTTCGCCTTCGGCTATAACGCGCTCGGCATCCCGGTGGCGGCGGGCGTACTCTACCCCGCCTTCGGTTTGCTGCTCTCGCCGATCTTCGCCGGCGCCGCCATGGCGCTGAGTTCAGTCTCCGTGGTCACTAACGCCTTGCGGCTAAATCGCCTCAAGCTGTGACAGGCTCGGCTGCGTTCGGACGCCTATCGCGGCAGTCACGTGGAAAGTCAAATGACGGAATTGTAATTTGGCTGTCAGTCTGCTGTTAGCAGTCGGCGCGCATAGTCCCCGTGTTGTTATTGGAAAGGAGTATCCATGAAGCTGATTTCCCGCCACCTGCTGCTGGCTTTGTGCTTGGGCGCCGCAACGGCCTCGGCCCAATCGGCGGCGCAAGTGGAAGTATTCAAGAGCGCCGACTGCGGCTGTTGCGAACAATGGATCACGCACCTGCGCCAGCATGGGTTTCAGATCAATGCGCATAACGTCGACAATGTGCCTGCCGCCCGGCAACGCTTAGGCATGCCGGACCGGCTCGGCGCCTGCCACACAGCACGGATAGGCCAATACGTTATCGAGGGGCATGTACCCGCTGCCGATATCCAGCGCCTGCTCAAGGAAAAGCCCAATGCGCTTGGGCTGGCGGTTCCCTCCATGCCGCCGGGTTCGCCCGGGATGGAAAGCGCAAAGCCGATTCCGTATGACACCCTGCTGGTCCAGACCGACGGCAGCACCCGCGTGTATGCGCACCATTAGTAGTTGACAGGAAACGATTATGAAACGCACTCTCGCACTGGCCCTATCGATGTCCCTATTCGGCCTGCCTGCCTTGGCGGACGATGCGCACCATCCGGACAAGGCGGCCACCGCCGCAGGCAGCGACGCGACAGTCAAAAAGCCCGTCGCCAATGCGCCCGCCAAGAATGCTCAGCCAGTCGAGAAGATAGAGTTGCAAGTCCAGAAGACGCAGGCTCTGATGGACAAGATCAACACCACCGCCGATCCGGCCCAACGACAAAAACTGATGCATGAGCACACGCAAGCGATGATGGAAGGCATGCAGATGATGCACGGCATGGGTGGCGACATGATGGCCGGCATGATGGGCAAGGGCGATAGCGGCTCGTCGAAGAGTCGCGCCAAGCGCGGCCCGGCCAGCGGCGCCATGATGTGCGATCACGCCATGATGGAAAAGCACTTGGCCATGATGCAAACAATGATGGAGCAGATGATGGCGCACCAGCAGGCGACGGAAAGCGCAACAAAGTAAGCGCACAAACTCGATTCTAAGGAGACGCGCCATGAAGCCTAACAGCCCCTGGAAAAGCGGCGCCGCCCTGGCGGTGACGATGGCAATCAGCTACATACTCTGCGCCGTGGCCTATGCGCTGTGGCCCGCACAAGGCGTCGCATTCCTCAACGCTTTGTTTCATGGCCTCGATTTCGGCCGCTTGACCACGCCCGCCCCTTTCGTTCTTGCTACAGCCCTTGTTCCGCTGCTCGTACTCGCCGTCTGGGGCTTCGTCGTCGGCACGGTCTTCGCCTGGATCTACGCGCGGTTGCAAACGCCCTGATTCCGCAGCCTCGTCGGACAATGGAAGGAATCGTGCAACGGTGCGAACATTGTGGGGCTAAGCCCGATGGGCAACTATTCCTGCATTTGGGCAAAGCGATCTGTTGTGAAGGGTGTTACCTCGCCATGCATACGCGGGTTGTCTCCAGGGATCCCGGCGCGCTGGTGGCGGAAGTGCTGGCGGCCGCGCTCGATCTGCGGGAACGAGAGACGGGGCTCCATTCGAAGCGCGTTGCCTGCCACACTCAGGTGCTGGCGCGGCGGCTGTCTGACGATCACGAATTCCACCAGCAGGTCTATTGGGGTGCGCTGCTGCACGACATCGGAAAAATCGGCATTCGAGACGCGGTCTTGCAAAAGGACGGCCCGCTGTCCGATCTGGAATGGTCGGAAATGCGCGGCCACCCGAAAATGGGCTATGCGCTTCTGGCTACCATTCCGGCGCTCGCACCGGCTGCCGAGATCGTGCTGACCCATGAGGAACGCTTTGACGGTAGCGGGTACCCACAGGGCCTCAAAGGACTTCAGATACCCCTCGGAGCGCGCTTGTTCGCGGTGATTGACACTCTGGATGCCATGACGTCGGACCGCTCCTACCGGCGTAGTGTGTCTTTCGACACCGCAAAAGCGGAAATCGTCCTTATGTCAGGCAGCCAGTTCGATCCTGTGGCGGTCGAGGCCTTTTTGGCCGAAGAAGCCATGCTTCGCAGCATGGTTGCACTGAAATGCCAGCTAAGCGACGCCATTGGGGCGCCCTCTCGCGAACCACCTACTCCAAGCCTTGGGAGTTCATCGTGACATCTCGTTTGATGCGCCTGAGCGGTATCACCTTGCTGGGATTGCTGCTGAGCGTTGCGGTCCTCGCTCAAACCGATTACAGCAAAGCCGTTGCGAGTTACACGGTGTACCTCGGCGTCGTGCCGGCAGAGATTGTGCAGGGCCATGCCTTACCGCATCCCGAAGCCACCATGCATGGCGGCGCAAAGGCGGCTGCGAACAGCCACCATGTCATGGTTTCCATCATCGACCGTCGTAGCGGCAAGCAGTTGGCCGGCGCCAAGGTCAGTGCGCGTGTCGGCGAACTCGGCATGTCCGCCAATACCAAGACGCTGGAGCCGATGGTGATCGCAGCAACAACCACCTACGGCAACTTCTTCTCGATGAAAGATGGCGGGAAGTTTCAAATCGACGTCGAATTCAAGGCGCCAAACGATACCCGATCATTAACCACCACTTTTTATTTCACGCATCCCGGCGCCGATCACAAATGACGGGGCACCTGACAACAATGTAATATGCAAGTCATGTTTTCGACTGCACAGAGAGCGCACACTTTGTCATGTCCGGTGTCACGGGCAAATTTCTCGTCCCATTCTACCGATTGGAGATCCGTCATGAACTCGCAAATCACATTTTCAGCCATCATCTTCGTCGCTGTCTCTGCACTTTCTACGGGTGCCTACGCCGCTACCGAGACCGACCAACCCAAAGCTGCCGAAGCCGCTCCAACAACGGCCCCTGTCGCCAAGCCTGCCACCAAGAAGACGAAACGCCATTCGCACGTCGACGAAAAAATGCACACGCCGGGCTCGCACGATGCTGCGCCTGAAGAAAAATCTACCGAGCTGAAAGCCGATAAGGACAAATCCAAGCACTACCATCCGCGCGACGGCAAGTAAGCTGCTAAAGATCACTGGGGCAGCACATCATGAGCGAAGAACCGCGACACGATCATCGACCTGAAGACGACGCCCACCGACATCAGGCAAGACGCATGGCCTGGGGCTGGTGGGTTTTCGCCGCTATCGCCTTGTTCTATCTGCTGGCCGAACATCGGGCCCACTTTTTCGGCATCCTGCCTTTTCTGTTCCTGCTCGCTTGTCCGTTGATGCACCGGTTCATGCACGGCCACCACGGCGGACACGCGCACCACGATCACGAGAAAAATGAGGCGGGCAAGAAATGAGTCCCGTCGCCGGCGATTATGGATTGTGGTCTTTGGTCGTCATCAACTCGCTTTTCTTTATTCTTTTTGCCGCCAGCTTTTTCAAGCCGCACACCCGCCAGGACTGGCGCACGTTGGGCATGTTCTCGGCTTTTGTGGTGGCCTTGTTCACCGAGATGTATGGTTTCCCACTGACCATTTATTTGCTGTCCGGATGGTTGACGCAGAAATTTCCCGAAATAAACTGGCTCTCGCATGATGCAGGTCATTTACTTGAAATGCTGTTCGGCTGGAAGGCAAATCCGCATTTCGGCCCCTTCCATCTCTTATCGAATGTATTCATCATCGGCGGCTTTTGGCTGCTGGCGAAGGCCTGGCCGGTGCTTTATCAGGCGCAAAAGTCGGGCACGCTAGCCAGTAGCGGGCCCTACGCCCGCCTTCGCCATCCGCAATACGCGGCCTTCATCCTGGTGATGTTTGGCTTTTTGTTCCAGTGGCCGACCTTGATTACCTTGCTGCTGTTTCCGATCCTGGTCGTCACCTATGTGCGCCTGGCGAGCCGCGAAGAACAGCAAGCGCTGCGCGAATTCGGTGACAGCTATCGCACCTATATGGCCAAGACGCCCGCCTGGTGGCCTAAGTTCAAGTAGCAGGCGCAAAGCGCGACGCCAGCCAATTCAGTCTCAAGTCTTGAGGATCGGCAGTACCTCGAAGTGCCCGCCCAGCACGCGCGCCGAGGGCAGGCCCCAGTGGCGCTCCAGTACGGTGGCATAGAGGCTGCGAAAGTCCACTGCATAAGGCAGGTTGCCGTTGCCGTCTAGCCGCGTTAGTGGCGGCGCGGCGCCGTAGAGGCCGCCACGCACCGCACCGCCGATTACGAAGTGAGCATTGGCAGTGCCGTGGTCGGTGCCGTTGGACTGGTTTTCCTTGGGGCGGCGGCCGAATTCGGCGTAGGTCACGATGAGTGACTTATCCCAGCGGTTCATCTCCACCAGCGCGTTCTTCAGCGCCAGCAATCCCTCGGCGAGCTGCTTGTGTAGATTGGCCTGTGCACCCGGCTGGTTCTGGTGCGTATCGAAGCCGCTCAGCGTCAGGCGCACGGCCGCCACGCCGCCACCTGCGGCGATCACCTGGCTGGCGGTTTTCACGGTATTGCCGAATTCGTTCTTGGGAAACTCGGTGCGGAAGGCGTATTGCGCATTGCCCAGCTTCAGCGCCGCCTGGGCGACGTCGGATTCGACTTTCATGATGTGCTGCAAAGCCTCGTTGCGCGTGCTCGTGCCCGGTGCGGCGAGCTTGGCCTGACGCAGGAATTGCTCAGGGTTGGAGAGCGCGATGGCGCGCACACCGGCGCCTGCGAGCGGGCCGAGTTCCGCCGAGCCGACGATAACGCCATCCGCCGCAAAGCTGGCTGGCGCGGGGCTGAGCGCGAAGGCGCGCGCCAGCCAGCCGTCGTGCAGGTATTCCTCACTCCTAGAGGCGGTGTCCCAGATTTCGATGGAGCGGAAATGCGAGAGATTGGCGTCCGGGTAGCCCAGCCCCTGGATCACTGCCAGCTCGCGCGACTGCCAGAGCGCCAGCAGCGGTTGCAGCGCCGGATTCAAGCCCGTGCGCTCATCTAGTTGCAGCACGTCTTCACGCTTGATGGCGATGCGCGGACGCAGCCGGTAATACTCGGCATCGGCATAGGGCACCACGGTATTGAGACCGTCGTTGCCGCCTTTCAGCTCAACGAGGATAAGCAGCTTTTCATACGCGCCGGTCGCTGCGCTTGGGGCCGCAAACACGCGTGGCGCGTAGAAAGCGAGTTGCGGCGACAACGCCACCATTGCGCCGCCAGCGAGGGTTTTCAGAAAATCGCGACGTTGCATGGCCTTCTCCTATTTGAGCTGATACATGGGATCGAGCGCCAGCGCCCGAATCAACTCGGTGCCGCTGGCGCGCTCGTCGATGCTGCCTGCCGGCGCGCCGGGCAGCATGACCGCCGCCGCGCTACTGCCCAAGCGCGCCACTGATTTGAACCAGGCGTCGGCGTCGAAATGGATGTCTTGCAAGGCATGTATGAGGCGCTGGCGACCCTCCTCACCCATCCTGCCGCCGCCCTTGCCAAATTCTTCTTTCAGGGTGGCGACGCGTTTCTTCCAGGCCGGCGCAGCGTCTTCGTAGCGTGCCTGCATACCATCAGCGGGCCGCATGGTCTCCATGAACTCCTGACCACGGAAAAGCCGCTCGACGAACTGCTTGCGCCCGAGCAGCGAGCTGCTGTTGATCCAGTCCTCGCCGCCGGGCCAGCCTTTCACATTGGGCGGTGCAAACAAATCCTGCCCGAGCTGGCGCACCGTGAAGGCGAAGGGCAGTGGATCGCCGGTATGGAAACCAAACTCGTGCAGCGTACCGACCACCAGATCCACCGGCGATTTCACCAGCGTGGCGCGGTTGCCTTCAGCCCAGAAGGCGGGCGTGAGCAGCAATTCGCCCAAGGCGACCTTAATGTCATAACGTGAGTCGCGGAAGCGCTTGGCGATGCGCGCCACTTCCTTCGCTTCCGGCTCGGGCGAGACGAATTCGCGCCAGAGTTTACCGACAATGAATTCCGCCGTCGCCGGCTGGGCGAGCAGGATGTCCAGCACGTCGTCGCCGTCGAAATTGCCGGATTTGCCCAGCACGGTCTTGACGCCTTCGTCATGGAAGAAGGGACGCCATTTATATTCGCCCGTCTCGGGTTCCAAGCTCCAACCGGTGAAAGCGCGCGCCGCCTCCTTGATGTCCTGCTCGCTGTAATGCCCCTCGCCCAGCGTGAATAACTCCATCACCTCGCGGGCGAAGTTCTCATTAGGCTGGCCTTTGCGATTGGTGGCGGAATCGAGATAGATCACCATGGCCGGGTCTTTGGCGGCCGCGTGCAGCAAGGCGCCAAAGTTGCCCAGCGCATGGCGCCGCAAAAGCATGTTCTGCCGCGCCATGAGACGCGCCGATTTGACCTTCTGTTGGCTGGAGACAAAGTGGTTATGCCAGAACAACGTCATGCGTTCGGTGAGCGGCGAAGGCGTGGCGAGCAATTCGGAGAGCCACCAGGCGCGCAGATCGGCGCTGATCTGGAACTGCCGGCGTAACACCACCTTCTTCTCGTCCTCGGAGAGCGTCTTCAGGCGCGCCGGCCGCAGGTACTCATCAACGCTGTCGGGCAACGGTGTTCGCGCTTCGGTGACGGCGCCCTCCAGCAACCGCGCCACGGCTTGCTCATGGGACAGTTTGGAGAAGTCGCCGATTTCGTGTGGACTGGCGCCAAAGCCGGTGCGATTCAACAGATGGCGCGCGTCGCTTATTCCCATGGCGCCGCCAACTTGGGGCGTTGCCGCGCCGGCTGGCGCCAGGATGAACAGCAGACAGGCCACCAAAGCGGCCGTGCTACGCAAGAAATGGACGATGGCGCGCTTCAGGGATGCGGCTGCGGCACGCGATAAAGATCGCGGCCATGCTCGCGGATGTCGCGGCGCAACTGGCGCCGCTCTTCCGGCGAAAGGCGTATGCCACGAAATTCCGCTCCAGGCGGGGGCCCTTTGCCCGGCTGTATCACTATCACTGGCGCGGCCGGCGAGGGTGGAATCGGCGGGGGTTCCTGATTGATAGCTTGCTGCCGGTAGAAACGGGGAGGAAACCGACGCGGCTGCGGACGCTCTTCCTGCTGGGCATAGGCGGGCAAGCAGGCCATCAGGGCGAGCCCCAGGCCGAGCAATATCGAACCGATTTTCAGTTTGGCTTGCTTCATTGCACCCACCACATTTGCCACTGTCATCAACGATTTCGCCACCCATGTCAGCGCTCGACGCTGGCGTGCACGGCACCAGTATCCACGCGCGCCTCGCCGTGATCGTTCAGCCACCACATCACCAGGGCCCCAACCAGCATGCTCAGAAACAGGTATTTCATTTTATCCTCCCCTATGAATTCGCCAAGGGCGGCAAGTCGCCTTGCCGTTGAGGACATCCTAAGAAAGCTTTGTAATCAAGCTGTGAGGCGCTTATGCAAAAGTGTAAAAGTTTGTGTCGGCTGAGTCATCCATGCAACATGCGCTTACCAAATCGCTGAGCCAGGCTGGAAGGACAGCGCCTCTCCGGGTACGATTGCGTCATGACCGAAAAAAATAAGCCCCAAAAAATCCTCATCGTCGACGACGACCAGCGTCTGCGCGATCTGCTCAACCGCTATCTGGGCGAACAAGGCTTCGCTGTAAAAGCCGTCGAAGGCGCCGAAGCCATGGACAAGGCGCTCGCCCGCGAACACTATGATTTGATCGTGCTCGATCTGATGATGCCCGGCGAAGACGGACTTTCCATCTGCCGGCGCCTGCGCGGCGGCAAGGAATCCATCCCCATCATCATGCTCACGGCCAAGGGCGACGACGTGGATCGCATCGTCGGCCTGGAAATGGGCGCCGACGATTACCTGCCCAAGCCTTTCAATCCGCGCGAGCTGGTGGCCCGCATCCACGCCGTGCTGCGACGTCGCGCTTCCTCCTTGCCGCCCGGCTCGCCCGAGCTTGAAGAAGACATCGTGAGTTTCGGCGCCGTGTCGGTCAGTCTCGCCACGCGCACGCTCACGCGTGACGGCAACACCACTGCCCTCACCACTGGCGAGTTCGCCGTACTCAAAGCGCTGGTGCAGCATGCTCGTCAGCCGCTCTCTCGCGACAAGCTGATGGAGCTGGCGCGCGGTCGCGAGTATGAAGTTTTCGACCGCTCCATCGACGTGCAGATTTCGCGGCTGCGCAAGC
Source organism: Rhodocyclaceae bacterium (assembly GCA_043761745.1). GTDB lineage: Bacteria > Pseudomonadota > Gammaproteobacteria > Burkholderiales > Rhodocyclaceae > Desulfobacillus. The sequence goes on along the minus strand of JAYUNL010000052.1, from coordinate 34,374 downwards.
TGGTCGAGGAAGATCATTCCAAGCCGCGCTACATTCAAACAGTGTGGGGCTTCGGCTACGTCTTCGTGCCCGACGGCAAGGCGCAGTGAAGTTCTGGCCGCAGTCTCTGTTGTGGCGCACCTTTCTGTTCATCGCGCTGCTGATGTTGTTGTCTGTCGCGGCGTGGACGGCCATCTTCGCCCAGGCCGAGCGCGAGCCGCGCGCCCACCAGGCCGCGCAAATGGTGGCGAGCATCGTCAATCTCACTCGCGCCGCCCTCATCACTGCCGATCCGGCCAAGCGCCGCGAACTGCTGCTGGACCTCTCCGATAAAGAAGGCATACGCATCTATCCTGCCGAAGACAACGAAAAGATCACGCCGTTGACAGACCGGCCCGGGCTGGCTCTGGTTGCCGCCGAATTGCGCCACCAGCTCGGCGAGCAAACCCGCATCGCGACGGAGCGCGAAGGCGTGCGCGGCTTCTGGATCAGTTTCCGCATCGAAGACGACGAATACTGGGTCATGCTGCCCGGCGAGCGCGTCGAGCGCGCCAGCACCCTGCGCTGGATAGGCTGGGGCTCGGCAGCGCTGGCGTTAGCGCTCCTGGGCGCCTACCTCATCATGTTCCGCGTCACCCGTCCGCTCAAGGCACTGGCTGGCGCCGCCCGCGACATCGGCCAGGGCCGCACGCCGCCACCGCTGGAAGAAGCCGGGCCGGGCGAGATCCGCACTGTGGCGCGCGCCTTCAACCAGATGTCGCAAGACCTGGCACGCCTGGATACCGACCGCGCCCTCATCCTCGCCGGCATTTCGCACGATCTGCGCACCCCACTCGCCCGGCTGCGACTCTCCACCGAAATGAGCGGTGCTGACGAAGCCACCCGCGACGGCATGGCCAGCGACATCGACGAGATGGACAAAATCATCGGCCAGTTTCTCGACTTCGCCCGGGATATGGCCGGCGAACAAGTCGACACCACCGACCTCGATGCGCTGGCGCAGGACGTCGTCGAGCAATTGCGCCGCCACGGCGGCAACATCGAAACGCACCTCGGCGGCCTGCTGCCCACCCCGCTGCGCCCCATGGCCATGCGGCGCCTCATCGCCAATCTTTTGAACAACGCCCATCGCTACGCCGGCGACGCCGGCCCGGTGGAATTGCGCACAGCACAGCAGGACGACACGCTGATTCTGGAAGTGCTAGATCGCGGCCCCGGCATCCCTACTGACGACGCCGAGCGCCTCAAACAACCCTTTACCCGCCTGGAAGCCGCCCGCACCGGCGCCATGGGCGCGGGTCTCGGGCTGGCTATCGTCGACCGCGTTGCGCGTGGCCACGGTGGCAACTTCGACCTGCTGCCGCGTGAGGGAGGTGGGCTGGTGGCGCGTGTTACGATTCCGATGACGATTAGTTAGGCGGGCTCTTACAAGCCACCATGAGCGAATGGCATCTGTCATAGAACTACGGTACCAAACCTTCTGGCCTCGTTTTTGGGCCGGATGGATTGACTTTGCTGTTTTCTTTCCTCTCCTCTTTTTCGATTTCTGGCTTGAGGATCACGTCCAGTCACCCATCTTTCTGGCGTTGTGGCTCGTGGCTTACACGTTATCTTTCGATGTTTACAGTGTCGCAATGCACGCCAAGTGTGGCCAAACACTCGGCAAGATGGTCATGCACGTTAAGGTCTTGGATGTTTCGGAAAAGAAACTCTCGCTACGTCAAGCCGTGCTTCGAGAATGCATTTCGATTGTGCTAAATTTTCTGTTCATAGCCGACGATCTCCCAAGGGTACTATCCGGTGTAAGCCGCACTAATGAGGGAAAATTAGATTTGATGATGCAAATTGCAACGTACGGTTCTCTTTTATGGTTTGCGGTCGAGTTGCTCTCTATGCTTATGAACTCGAAGCGCAGAGCACTGCACGATCTTATTGCCGGTTCGGTTGTCGTACATACCCGCCTTGAAAGCGCGTAGCGCGTAGGATGGGTGGAGACGCATCCCATCGTCGGACTCCAAAAATACGATGGGTTGCGGCAACGACGCCTCCACCCACCCTACAATTCTCCGTATTAATCAGCGCCAGCGCGACGCGGCAGCAGAAAGTAACCCAGCGCGGGCAGGAAAATCAGCGCGCCGATCATGTTCCAGATGAACATGAAGGCCAGCAGTATGCCCATGTCGGCCTGGAACTTGATGGGCGAGAAAGTCCAGGTCGCCACCGCGATGCCCAGCGTGACGCCGGTGAGCACTACCACTTTGCCAGTAAAGATCAGCGCCCGGTAATAAGCTTCAGACAAACTCATGCCCTCGCGCAGCCGCGCCAGAGTGACGGTCATCACGTACAAGGCGTAATCCACACCGATGCCTACCCCGAGGGCGATGACGGGCAGAGTCGCCACCTTCACCCCGATACCCAAAAAAACCATCAGCGCCTCACACAGCACGGAAGTCAGCATCAGCGGCAGTACCGCGCACAACATGGCGCGCCAGGAGCGGAAGGCGACCAGCGCAAGAATGATGACTGCGGCATAGACCAGCAAGAGCATCTGGGTATTGGCGAGCCGGACGACGATGTTGGTGGCCGCCTCGATACCGGCGCTGCCGGCAGCGGAAAGAAACTGGATGTCCTTCGCGTTGTTCTCGGCGGCGAACGCCTCCACGCTGCGCACCACGGTGTCCAGCGTATCGGCCTTGTGGTCCTTCAGATAAACATACACCGCCATCAGGTCGCAGTTATGGTTGAACAGCTCGCGCGGCGCACGGGTGATGATGGCGTTGAGCATGTCCTGGGTGCGCGGGATCTCGTACCACTTCAGGCTGCCTTCGTTCATGCCCGCTGCCGCTTGCTTGGACAAGGCCGCCAGCGAATTGGTCGACTCCACGCCCGGCAATTGTTGTAGCTCCCACTCCAGGGCATCCACCCGCGCCAGCGTGTCGTAGTGCGCACAGTAGAACTGCGGCGTTTTCACCATGACCACATAGATGTCGCTGCTCGCCGCGTAATGGGTCGTGACGAAAGCGTTGTCGCGGTTGTAGCGCGAATCGGGCCGCAACTCCGGTACGCCCGGATCGAGATCGCCGACTTTGAGATTGAGGCTCACCGCAAAACCGGCGACGCCCAGCAACACGCCGACCGCTAGGGCAATACTGGCCCACTTGCGCTCGGTAAAGCGATCCAGGAAAGCCCATAGCGCTTGCTTACGCAACCCGTCCTGCTCTAGCTGCTCGGTTCTGAGACTGCGCTGCGCCGCGGTCGCGCTCACGCCGACATAGGAAAGCAGGATGGGCAAGAGCACCAGATTGGTAAAGATCAGCACGCCGACGCCGATGCTCGCACTGATCGCCAGATCCTTGATGACCGGAATGTCGATCACCATTAGCACGGCAAAACCCACTGCGTCGGCCAGCAGTGCGGTAAGGCCGGCGACGAACAGGCGGCGGAAGGTGTAGCGCGCCGCCACCAGCCGGTGCGTACCACGGCCGATGTCCTGCATGATGCCGTTCATCTTTTGCGCGCCATGGCTCATGCCGATGGCGAAGACGAGGAAAGGCACCAGGATGGAATAGGGATCCAGCTCCAGGCCCAGCGTCGGCAACAGACCAAGCAGCCAGATCACCGCCACGAAGGAGCAGCTCACCACCAGCAACGTGCTGCGCAGGCAGCGCGAATACCAGTACAGCACCGCCGTGCAAATGACAATGGCAATGGCGAAAAAAATCAGCACCTGGATCAGGCCGTCAATCAGATCGCCCACCACCTTGGCGAAGCCGGTGATATGGATCTTGATGGTGTCGGACTGATACTTCTGCCGCAGTTGTTCGAGCTTTTGCGACAGCGCGTGGTAGTCCAGGCGCTGACCTCCCTCGCCCACGTCGTCCAGCGGCAGGAAGATGATGCTGGACTGGTAGTTGGGCGCAACGAGCTGGCCGATTTCGCCGGAGCGCTCGACGTTCAGCTTGACCTGCTCCAGGCTTTTAGGCGAGCCGTCGTAGTCGTCCGGTATCACCGGGCCGCCATCGAAGCCCTCTTCCGTCACGCCGACCCAGCGCGTTGCTGGTGTCCACAACGATTTCATGAAGGGGCGCGAAACACCGGGCAACTGGAACAGTTCGTCGTTGAGCGCACGCAGCGTCTCCAGATATTTCGCGTCGAACACCGTGCCTTGTGTTGTCTCGACGGCGATGCGCAAGGTGTTGCCCAGCCCGACCAGATCCGCCTTGTTCGCCTGGTAGTTGGCGATATACGGATGCTTGCTGGGGATCATCTTTTCGAAGCTCGCATTGAGCCGGATGCCCAGCGCCTGGTAGCCCAGCAGCACGGTCACCGCCAGACAGCACAACATCACCACGATGCGATAGTTGAACAGCAGGCGCTCGGCGAGCACGCCGGAGGCACGGTCGAAATCCTTCAGGTCGCGGATGACCGGATGTTCGGCCAAAGTGGCATTGGGCTTCACGGCTTGCCCCCCGCAGTCAGCGCAGCGGGTACCACGCGAGTGATGCCGCGCACGCCGGAAAGAATGACACCACCGTCGGCAGCTTGCGCCACACCGGTGTAAGGTGAGGGTTGAGCGATGGTCAGCGGATTGAAGCTGCGCCCGCCGTTCACGCTGCGAAAGGCCTGGCCGCTTTCATTCACCAGCAGGAGAGAACCGTCGGCGAATCTTAGTCCCGCTGTCAGCGTGCTGCCGGTGGCGATCTCACTCTGCTGCCAGTTCGCGCCGGCATCCGCCGACCAATAGGCATGACCACGCAGGCCGAAGACAATGACTTCGCCCGTGGCTGCGCCGACCACACCGAAATAGGAACCGGCATAGGGTGTCTTGAGTTCCACAAAGCGTTGACCACCATCGTCGGATCGATAGGCCGCGCCCTGCTCGCCGACGAGGTAGAGCGCCTTGCCCACGGCGCGTAGGCCATAGAGATGCCGGCCCTTGGGATTATCGAGCCGCTGTTGCGCCGAACGCCAGCGCTGGCCGCCGTCGGTAGTGACGAAGATCAGCCCATAGGCGCCGATCACCAGGCCGTTACGCTCGTCGGAAAAATACAGGTCCAGAAAAGGTTTGTCCGGCCCTTCCTTCACCAGCCGCTCGGCGTCGCGTAGCCGCTTGCCTGCCGCGCCTTCACCCTGGGCGGCGTCGAATTCGATTTGCGCGGCCTTGCGGCCGTCGAGTTGCCGGCGCCAGGTTTCGCCGCCATCCGTGGTGGCCAGCACCACGCCGCCATGCCCCACCACCCAGCCAACACGAGCGGAGACAAACTGTGTCGCCGTGAGCGACACACTGACAGGCACCTTGGCCTGCCGCCAGTTTGCTCCATGATCGTCGGAAAGCATTATGGTGCCTCGTTCGCCGACTGCCACCAGACGCCGCTCAGCCGGCGCCACCGCCAGCAACACCGACTGGGCAGCATGCACAGACGTGGGCGATGGTCGATCGAGCGCGTCGCGATACTCGGCGGCTGGCCAGCCAGCAACCGGCGCGATGATGAGGACTGCCACAACACCCAGTGCGGCACAACGCAAGAGAGTGGATTTCGCCATGATGAGCCGTCGAAAAGGAGTGCTACGACATTGTCATTGCAGATGAAAATTGGGCCAATCGCATCGATTGGCCCAAGATCGTAGCAAACAGCGCCACCGTGAAAAACTCAGCGATTGCTCTCCGAGCCGAGCGCTTCCCCGGTGAAGAAGCTGTCCGGCTTGGTTTGCACCGCGCGCCAATAGCCGTCGTTGAGACACATGACGCAACTATAAGTATCTGCCTGCAGGTTGTAGATGAAGGACTGGTAATTCACCACCAGCGGATACGACGGCAGATTCCAGGGAAACACCTGCGAGGTGCGCCAGAGCTTGCCCTCGGCGTCAAAGCCGTCGATCAGCGCGACCGAGTAGGTGTCTTCGTCGAAGTAGAAGCGACGCTTGGGTACGGCGTGGCGCTTGCCGGATGCAAGCGTGGCTTCAACCACCCAGACGCGATGCAGCTCCCAGCGCACTTTGTCCGGATTGGTGTGATGCGGCACGAAAGCTTCATTCTCCGTCGTGTTGAAGAAACGATTTTCGTTGTAGGGGATGTAAATCTCCTTCTTGCCCGCCAGCTTCCATTCGTAACGATCGGGGCCGCCCCAGAAGCCGAAGGCTTCGTCGAAATAATTCGCGCCCGAGGCCACGAAATCCGGCGTGTCATAACCCACCGTGGGCGCACGGCGCACCCGGCGCTGGCCTACCAGATACTGCCAGCAGGCGCGGCCCTGGCCCGGATCGATGTTGTCGCGGCACACCAGCGATTCACCGGCCTTGAAGGGCGGCGCGTTGGTGATGAAACGCAGGGTATGGAATACGCCATCCCACTTCTCGACCGATCCGTTCTGGAAATAATAGGGATACTGGAAGTTGTTGTTGTTCTGGGAAGCCAGAACACGGCGGCCATCGGCCGTACCGACCAGGTTCTTGAAGGCGAATTCGTAGGAAGTCGCCTGCGGACGCAGGGTGTGATTCCAGAAGATTTCAATGCCGCTCTTCGGAATCGGGAATGGCACGCCGCCGTAGGCGCCTTCCACCGACATGCCGTTCTTGGCGAGATTGGCGCGAGTGGCATTCTTGAAGGTGTTGTCATAGATGTATTGCGGCGCCGACGCCGTGCGATGTGTCGGGTAGACATCGACGCGATAAGTCGGGTACTTCTTCAGCAGCGCCTGCACGCCCTCGCTCAGCTTGTCGGCGTACTGCGCCATGTTGGCGGCGTTGATCTGCACCACCGGTTTCTCGTTGGCGAACAGATCGCCCGGCAAGGTGGGGCCCATTTTTACCGCGGGCATATTCGTCAGGCCGCCGTCCCAAGCGGGGATGCTGCCGTCCTTATTGCCGGCACGCTCACCGCCCAAGGGAGTGAGTGTGGTCTTCAACTTCGCCGCTTCTTCCGCAGTAACCGCTCCAACGGCATGCTGGGTCATGGCGAACAGCGATGCCAGCATCGCCGCCAGCAAAGTATGTTTAGTCATGTCGAATGTCTCCTGGAATTTTTAGAACGTGCGTTGCACGGAGAACGAGATGAAGTCGCGGTCTCTGAGGGGATTGGCGTAGGACGCATCGAACGGTGTTGTTGACGTGCCGCCCGATCCAATCGAAAAACCCGAGCCAAAGTAATGGGTGTAGTTGAGGCCGGCTTTCCATTCTTTCTGATACTCGCCGTTCAGCCCTATGCTCAGGTCGCCGCCATGCTCCGGCGCGAAGTTGTACACCGCCGAGCGCCCGCTGATGCCATAGCCCAGACCGATAGGCACCTGCACATCGAGCCCAGGCAGCACCTGGAAGTACTCCGGCTGGAACACCATGCGCGTGCCCCAGGCGTCGCGCGTATGGGTGCGATTCAGCACCCCCTGACCGGTCAAAGGATTCACCGGGTTGCGTGTCACGCTCAGCAAACGATTGAAGCCCAGTTCAGCCACCAGGCTGGCGCCGGCCCATAGTGGCGTCGCAGGGAAAAGCGCGATGATGGACATGGTCGCATGCGCGCTGTTGCCGACCGCATAGGGCGTGTTGCTGTCGTTATCGGCATTGGGCAGCCCATTGACCACAAGGTCGCCCGGCGTGCCATGCAGCGGCACGTTGTGCTTGTAACCGATTTCGCCCGAGAGGTTGGTCTCGCCGACCACCGTGGCGAAACTGGCGCCGAAATGCTTGATGTTCCTGGCATACATCGCGCGGTAGGTGCCCGAGCCCCCCGTGGCCAGTGAGCCGGTGACGCCACGCGCGTCGAAGGGGCTCCACACGAGAATAGGCAGCTTGTCGTCATATTTTGCAGCGTAAAGACCGTACTCGACTTCGCTGCCCGGCAACTTGAATTTGACCTGGGCACCGTACTGGCCGGAATCGGTGCCCGCGAGATCGCTGATGCGGTTGACCGGCCCCGCCCCAGCAGGCACCAGCAACAGGTTCGCACCGGCGCCGACGATATCGGCAAAGCTGAAATAGCTGCCCACCGCCGGCAGGCGATAAGGGCGCCATTCGTACTGGTAGTAGGCACCTATCGAAAGATTGGCGTTGACCTGGAAGTTGCCGGAGACCTGGCCCACTGGCAGGCCGATCTCCTTGAACTGCACGTTCGGCACCGACAAAGCCTTGATCACGTTGATGGGCACCTGGACACCCGCGATACCGTTGCCGCCCATCCACAGCGTCTCACCGTAGAGCAGTGAGTACCGGCCGGCGCGGCCGCTCAATTTCTGGCCCTCGCCGACCGTTCCGCTGGCATAGACAAAGGCGTCTAGAAACTCAGCCTTCTGACCCATCATGCGTTTGGTGTCTTCGCTGAATTTATTGTTCGGCAGGAAATTGGGGAAGCCTGACTGCGCGATGACATTGGGAAATGGCAGATTAGCCGGGTAGTCGGTGCCCTGGTGATAAACGTCGTCATACCAGGCGGCGCCTGAAACCCGCGCGCCTATGCCATTCATGGAAATATCGAATTCGCTCAGCCAGTCGACACGGTTGTTGATTAGACCCTTTTTAAAATTAAGGTCGCCGCTATCGAAGTTCGGGTTGGCGCCCATCGACACCGACGGCCCCTGGGCCACCTGAGCGTCCGGATCCTTGAGACGCCAAGCGGCGGTATATTTGAACGTATTGTCCCAGCGCACCTTCAAGTCGGCGTTGCCAGTACCGATCTCGAACGCCATAGCGCTGGAGGCCATACCCAAAGCGGACAACGCACCAGCTACGGCAACAACCAGGGGCTTACGACGAATAGGCGTAGCGGCCTTGCGGACTAAATTGATAGGCTCCATCGGACTCCTCCTCCGTTGACGATCTGAAATTTGGCCGTTGGCGACCATTATTGACTGACATACGTCAGCCACATTTCTATTTTTCTTATTGCAAGACGGGCCGGCCTGGCAGTGTGAATTCCCACAGCGACCGATTTCGGCAGGATACAGCGTTACATGCCAAGGTCAAGCATGCCCAAATCGGTGTGTTAAAGGTCGGTGCTGGCCTGCGCAGTTTGTAGTCGCCGTGCATGCGCATGACGTGCTTGCAAGCGCGGATCGGTGACAACGCGGCCGATGGTCTCGCCCACCACCATCACCACACCTAGTAATGGCAGCACCAGCATCAGCCCGGCCACGCCGGCAACCGCGCCGCCTATGAAGATCATCAGCACCGTCAGCAGCGGATGAATGTGCAGGCTGCGGCCCAGCGTGAGCGGCATGAATATGAAGTCATCCAGCAGGCGCACCAGTAAAAAGACACCAATGGCGCCGTAAGCCATCGCCGGGTCGGCGGGGAAATCCGTCGCCGCCACCAGCACCACCAGCAGGCAGCCGAGGATGGAACCGACATAAGGCACCCAGGCCAGCACCGCGGAAACAATGCCCAACAAGAGCGGCGCCGATACGCCTATGCTCCACAGTCCCAGCGCCAGCGCGATGGCATCGAGCACCGTGAGACTGATGAGGCCGTGAAAATAAGAGCGCGCGGTCTTGTCCACCTCGTGCAGCAGGTACAGCGTCTTCTCGAAGAAGGCGTTGGGCACGGCGCGACCGAGAAATTTTTTGAATTGGCGTCCATCGCGCAGGAAAAAGAAAGCCAGAAAGGGCGCCAGCAACAGCGACGGTAGCCACGCTGCCAGCGTGACCGCCAGATCGGCGATGTGGCGCTGGGCGAAGGTCTCGGTGAAAGCAGCCATTTCGTTGCCAACATTGCGGCTCAGACTGGCACGCTGTAGGAATGAAAATCGTTGCTCCAGCGCGTCCAGGGTCTTCTGCAGCAGCAAGTTGCCACCGTCAAGATAACGGGCAAGCGACTCCTGCCAGAATACCCCGTGAGCAATGATCCACGGCACAACAAGCGCGACGCAGATTAACAGGAGGACGATAAAGCCGCCGCCAACCAGGGCCGCCGCCGTATCGTGCCCCATCCCACCCAACACCAGCCGCTGCATGGCTGGGCGCAGGAAATAATAGATGATCATGGCCAGCAAAAAGGGCACCACCAGCCAGAGGATTTTCTGGAACAGGAATAGCAGCAGGCAAGTCGCCGCGATGATGGCGATCCACACCACGGGCCCTGACCCACGTTGCATACTCATAGCGCGGGTTGCGGCGCCGCGCCGCTCACCGTCTGACGCAACCGACGGCCTATGTGGCGCGCCAATTGCAACGAGATGCGGGAAGCGATCACAGCGTGGGTTTCAAGGAGACTGAGAAAATCGGCACGAAAGAATACCGCCAGCGTGCAGTTTTCGGCGGCGCGCGCTTGCGCCGCACGCGGCGCATCATCGAGTAGCGCCAGCTCACCGAACTGCATGCCTGGCCCCAACTCGACGAGCTTGCCCGTCTCGGGCTGGCCCTGGCGACAAATCATCACCTTGCCAGACATGAGGAGGTAAAGCGCCTGGCCTTCCTCACCTTCGTCGAAAATAATTTCGTCTTTGAGGTAGCTGCGCTCATGCAAGAGCCCATCTACCACTTTGAGTTGGCGCAGGCTCAGCGTGGAAAACAGCGACAGTGCCTGTATCTGCGCCAAACGTGGGGATAGCTCTTCTTTGCTAAACAGAAACATGGCGGCACTACCTTTAGCTGGTCGCAGAACGTGGTGTTTTGTGCCAAACTGAGATTGCAGGCGTTAGTTACCGGGATCATCGCTGTCCCAGCTCCAACGCAAGCCGAATGATGCCTCACGCATCGTGGAACCGCAAAACAAATGCTTATACCTTCGCTCCATACGGGCTCTTCGACCCGTTCCGCTTCCGGCGCAACCGCGCCAGATATCGCACAAACTCAGCAACGGAGTACATCGATATGGCAAACACAACCTGGATACTTGTCGCCAATGCTAGCCTGGCCAGACTTTATGCCAACCTCGGTCCAAAAAAAGGACTGGCCCTGCTGAAGGAGCTGGCGCATCCGGAAAGCCGCGAAAAAAGCGCCGATCTGGTGAGTGACAGACCGGGCCAGATGCATAGCCCCGGCAACGGCCACCGTGCGGCACAACCCAAGACCGATCCAAAAACCAACGAAGCACGCCTGTTTGCCCAAGAACTCGCGCAGCAACTAAACCACGCCCGCACCACGCAGCAATATGAGCGCGTGATTCTGGTCGCGCCGCCCTCCTTCATGGGTATGATTAACGAGAAGCTGGACAGCCAGACCGCCGGACTCGTCAGTGACCGCTTCGAGAAGGACTACACCAAAACCAGCGACAAGGAGCTCACCGGTCATTTGGAATCTTGTATTTACCTATGACAAAGCGGTTTGCCGCGGATGAACGCGGATGAACGCGGGTTTTTTGAAGGTGGCACAGTCTTCCTCGCGCAAGCGGGGATCCAGTGGGTGCGGCCCAAGAGGAACACGCCATTTTCTGATCCGCGTTCATCCGCGCAATCCGCGGCCCAAACGCTCTCAGTCGTCCACCAACTCCATACCCGGAAATAGCACATCGGTGTAGCCGAAACGCGAAAAATCGACAATGCGCATGGGATAGAGTATGCCATCCAGGTGGTCGCATTCGTGCTGCACCACTCTGGCGTGAAAGCCGGAAACCTCACGCGCCAGGGCCAGGCCTTCGGCATCGAAACCCGAGTAACGCAAGCGCGTCCAGCGCGGCACCACGCCGCGTAAGCCCGGTACGGAAAGACAACCCTCCCAGGCCTCTTCCAGTTCGTCGGAAAGCGGTGTCAGCAATGGGTTGATCAACACCGTGTAAGGCACGGCTTCGGCATCGGGATAGCGCGGGTTAACCTCCATGCCGAAAATCACCACGCGCAGTCCAACGCCGATCTGCGGCGCGGCGAGCCCGGCGCCACTGGCGGCGCGCATGGTGTCTTGCATATCGGCGATGAGCGCGCCGAGCTCCGGCGTGCCGAAAGCCGCCACCGGTTGCGCTTTTTCCAGCAGGCGCGGATCACCCATTTTGAGAATTTCGCGAATCATCTCGCCACTCAGGAGTCCAAACGGATGTGTTCAATAATGCGGTGCACACGCCCCATGGCCTTGGTGAGGATTTCTTCGATGCTGGCGAAGCGTATGCCATTGGTACTGTCGCCACGGCCGGCAGCGTGGTTGGCCACCACCACCAGCGCCGCATAGGGCAGCTTGAGTTCGCGCGCCAGCGCCGCTTCCGGCATGCCTGTCATGCCGATGACATCAGCGCCGTCACGCTCCAGCCGATTCACCTCGGCGGCGCTTTCCAGGCGCGGGCCCTGGGTAGCGGCATAGACGGCGCCGTCCGCCACCGCGTCACCGGCCGCAAGCGCCGCCGCCAGCAGACGCCGTCGCACCGCTTCGTCGTAAGGTTCGGTGAAATCGATATGTACCACCGGCGATTCGCCACCCTCAAAGAAGGTCGACTTGCGGCCCCAGGTGTAGTCGATGATCTGATGCGGCACAACCAGGCTGCCCGGCCCCAGATCGGCGCGTATGCCGCCGACCGACGCGACCGATATCACCATGCTGGCCTTGGCCTGCGAAAGCGCCCAGATATTGGCGCGATAATTCACTTCATGCGGCGGAATGGTGTGGCCGTAACCATGGCGCGCGATGAACACCGTCGGCTGGTCCTTGATGTGGCCAAAGGTCAGTGGCCCGGAGGGCTCACCATAGGGCGTACGCACCACTTCGCGCCGAATTACATCCAGATTGGCCAGTTGAGTCAGGCCGCTGCCACCGATGATTGCAAGCATTTTATTCCGCCAATTTTATGGTGTTGGCCAACTTACTCAAGCTGGCCGCTAAGCGCTAACTAAGCGCTAACTAAGCGCTAAGGCAAGTGCGACACAAGATACCGCACGGCCTCCTCGACGACACTTGAAATTTCCTCGAGAAATGGCTAAAAGACAGCACCTGAACCAACCATTGATAACCGGCCTGAAATCAGTCACATGCTATACTAACGGACTTTTCTCCAGATGCATCTTTCTGCAAAATTCGCCATGACCAGCGCCATCCGCAACATCGCCATTATCGCCCACGTTGACCACGGCAAGACCACCTTGGTCGACAAGCTGCTGCGGCAGTCCGGCACCTTCGCCGCGCACCAGCACTTGCAAGAGCGTGTCATGGACTCCAATGACCTCGAACGCGAGCGCGGCATTACTATTCTCGCCAAGAACTGCGCCATTGAGTTCGAAGGCACGCACATCAACATCGTCGACACCCCCGGCCACGCCGATTTCGGTGGCGAGGTTGAACGCGTGTTGTCCATGGTCGACGGCGTGCTGCTGCTGGTAGATGCCGTCGAAGGCCCCATGCCGCAGACGCGTTTTGTCACGCGCAAAGCGCTGGCGCTGGGCCTCAAGCCCATCGTCGTCATCAACAAGATCGACCGCCCCGGCGCGCGGCCTGACTGGGTCATCGACCACACCTTCGACCTTTTCGACAAGCTTGGCGCCACCGAAGCTCAGCTTGATTTCCCTGTGATCTACGCCTCAGCGCTGAACGGTTACGCCATGCTCGATGCCAAGAAAACCGGCACTGACATGCGCCCGATTTTCGAAGCGATACTCAAGCACGTGCCGCAGCCGGCAGTCGATGCCGACGGTCCGCTGCAATTGCGCATCTGCTCGCTCGATTACTCCAGTTTCGTCGGCCGCATCGGCATCGGCCGTATCACCCGCGGCAAGCTCGGCCCGCTACAGAACGTGCTGGTCATGAAAGGCCCGAATGACCCGGCGCCGATCAAGGCGCGCGTCAATCAAGTGCAGGTATTCCACGGCCTCGAACGCGTGGTGACCGAAGAGGCCCAAGCCGGCGACATCGTGCTGATCAATGGCATCGACGAGATCGGTATCGGCGTTACCCTCTGCGACCCGGGCCAGACTGACGCCCTGCCGTTGCTCACCGTGGATGAACCCACGCTGACCATGAATTTCCAGGTCAATACCTCGCCCTTCGCCGGCAAGGAAGGCAAATACGTCACCAGCCGACAGTTGCGCGAACGTCTGCACCGCGAGCTGATGAGCAACGTCGCCATGAAGCTCGAAGAGACCGAAGACGCCGACGTGTTCCTGGTGTCCGGCCGCGGCGAACTGCATCTCACCATCCTGCTGGAAAACATGCGTCGAGAAGGCTATGAACTGGCCGTCTCGCGCCCGCGCGTCGTGACCAAGGAGCTCGACGGTGTGAAGTGCGAGCCCTTCGAATTCCTCACCGTCGATTGCGAAGAAACCAACCAGGGCGCCGTCATGCAGGCGCTGGGCGAACGGCGCGGCGACCTGCAGGACATGCAGTCCGACAGCAAAGGCCGCGTGCGTCTCGAATATCGCATCCCGGCGCGTGGCCTGATCGGCTTCCAGGGCGATTTCCTCACCATGACGCGCGGCACCGGCGTCATGAGCCACGTTTTTGATGACTACAGCCCGATCAAGGCCGACATCGCCGAACGCCGCAACGGCGTGCTGATCTCCTCCGAGCAAGGCGTCGCCGTGGCCTATGCGCTGTGGAAGCTGCAAGAGCGCGGCCGCATGTTCGTCAGCCCCGGCGAGCCGCTCTATGAAGGCATGATCATCGGCATCAACAGCCGCGAAGACGATCTGGTGGTCAACCCCGTCCGCACCAAGCAGCTCACCAACGTGCGCTCCTCCGGCAAGGATGACGCTATCATGCTCGTCCCGCCCATCCAGATCACTCTGGAAAGCGCGGTGGAATTCATCAGCGACGACGAACTGGTGGAGATCACCCCCAAGTCCATCCGCCTGCGCAAGCGCTATCTGAAGGAACATGAGCGCAAACGCTCCAGCCGCGAGGCAGCCTGATTAGGCTCTTTACCCTGCATAACAAAGGCCCTAGCGGGCCTTTGTTATTTGTGCTGTGAAAAGACCATTATTCCAACGACCACATCTGCATGCACTTGCACTAAAATGCTTGTTTTCAACGCGGGAGACCGGCCATGAGTAAAAGCAAAGACACCAAGAAAGAAACCAAGAAAGAACCGGCGAAAACCTTGAAGGAAAAAAAGGCCGTTAAAAAGGCCAAGAAGGAAGCCAACAAACGCTGATAGTTCGCGTCGCCTACTCCTCGCCTACTCCTCGCCTACTCGCCGCCTTCCTTCACCGCATACACTGCCGGCAAGTTGCGCCAGGCGCCCTGCACGTCCATGCCGAAGCCGAAGACATAGCGGTTGGGCAAATGCACGCCGGTGAAATCGGCGGTAATGGGCTTTTCCTGGCCCAGGTCTTTTTCGGCGAAAACCGCCGTGTAGCAAGCGGCGGCGCCGTCTTCGAGGATGCGCTTCTTGATGGCGGCGAGCGTGATGCCGGCATCCAGCACATCGTCGAGTATCAGCACGGTGCGGCCTTTGACCGACAGGCGCGGCGACACGATCCAGGACAGTTCACCGCCTTGGGTGGTGTTGCCGTAGCGCGTGACATGCAGATAGTCGAAGTGCAGCGGAAAACGCAGCAGCGGCAGCAGTTGGCCGGTGAAAATAACTGCGCCCCCCATGACGGACAGCACCAGCGGGTGCGCCTCGGCCAGCGCTTGGGTGACTTCACGTGCAATACGACGCACGGCTTCGGCGACCTCCTGCTCGGAGCAGACCTGCTCCGCCTCTTGCAGGATTTTCTTCGCTTCGGCCGCGCTCAACATCAGGCGCGGCCACCGATATTCAGATCGGCCAGATATTCGGTGAAGGCCTGACCGACTTCCGCATGGCGGCGCCCATAGGCAATGGTGGCCTTAAGATAACCGAGCTTGGAGCCGCAGTCGTAGCGCGTGCCACGGAAGGGATAGGCCAGCACCGTTTCCTCTTCGAGCAGTGCGGCAATGGCGTCGGTGAGCTGTATCTCGCCGCCGGCGCCGGCTTGCACCTGACGCAGAAAATGAAAAATTCGCGGCGTGAGGATATAGCGGCCGACCACCGCCAACGTCGAGGGCGCGTTTTCCGGCGCCGGCTTTTCGACGATGGCACGCACGCGGCGTAAGGCACCGTTGGTGGCATCATCGGCGCTGACGATGCCGTACTGACGCGTATCCGCGAGAGGCACATTCTGCACACCGAGTAGCGAGCATTGCTGCTGAGCGAACACCTCGGTCATCTGCTGAATCACGGGTGGATCGCCGTCGATCAAGTCATCGGCGAGCAAGACGGCGAAGGGCTCGTCACCCACCACCGGTGCCGCGCATAGCACGGCGTGGCCCAGCCCCAGCGCCTCGGCCTGACGAATGTAGATACAGTTGATATGCGAAGGCACCGTTTCCTGCACCAGGCGCAACAGCTCGTGCTTGCCCTTGGCTTCCAGCTCCGCTTCCATTTCATAGGCCTTGTCGAAATGATCTTCGATAGCGCGCTTGTTGCGGCCGGTGATGAAGACCATATCGGTGATGCCGGCCGCGACGGCTTCCTCCACGGCATACTGGATGAGCGGTTTGTCGACGATGGGCATCATTTCCTTGGGGCTGGCCTTGGTGGCCGGCAGAAAGCGGCTGCCCATGCCGGCAACGGGAAAGACGGCTTTGGTGATTCGTTTCATTTCAGTTTTCCACTCCAAAACAAGCTGGCCCGCACCCTACACTATTTTTGTTTCACTCGTCATGCTGGGGCGCAGGTATTCGTCGAGGATGATGGGTTGCGAAGTATCCATCCACGTCTCCACACTGCCAATGAGTAGGGTGGGCAGCTTTGTTGCCCACGCGGTCGGTAACCGAACGGCGCCACATACCGCCGATGGCGTCGGTGTGCGAACCAAGTGACGCGTGGGCAGCGAAGCTGCCCACCCTACTCCTCCAGTAGCTTACGCAAGCCCACCTCATCGAGTATCGCCACCCCGAGTTCGGTGGCTTTTTCAAGTTTGGAGCCGGCCTCTGCACCGGCCACGACATAGTCGGTGTTCTTTGATACCGAACCGCTCACCTTGCCGCCTTGCGCTTCGATCAGCGCGGCGGCCTCATCACGCGTGAGTGTGGGCAGCGTGCCGGTGAGCACAAAGGACTTGCCGCTGATGGCGGTCGCCGGCCCTGGCTTGTTGGCGCGCTCGCCTTCATCTTCACCTGCCACCCCGGCCGCACGCAAACGCGCGATGACCTCGCGGTTATGCGCTTCGGCGAAAAATCGGGCAATACTTTCAGCCACCACCGGACCGACATCCGGCAGTTCCTGCAAGGCCGCCACGCCGGCCTGCATCAAGGCTTCCAGCGTGCCAAAGTGGCGAGCCAGGTCCTTGGCGGTAGCCTCGCCGACGTTGCGTATGCCCAGCGCATAGATGAGCCGAGCCAGCGTCGTGCGCTTGGAAAGTGCGATGGCCTCGGCCAGATTGCGCGCCGACTTTTCACCCATGCGCTCAAGATCGGCCAGCGTGGCGACATCCAGCCCGTAAATGTCGGCGGCGTTTTTCACCAGCGCGCGGTCGACCAATTGATCCACTAGTTTTTCGCCCAGCCCTTCGATATCCAGGGCGCGGCGCGAGGCGAAATGGATAATGGCTTGCTTGCGCTGGGCCGGGCAATACAGACCACCGGTGCAACGCGCCGCCGCTTCATCCTGTAAGCGCATGACGCTGGAGCCGCAGACGGGGCAAGTCGTCGGCATGACGAATTCGCGCTCGCTGCCGCTGCGCCGTTCTATCACCGGCGCCACCACTTCGGGAATCACATCGCCGGCGCGTCGCACGATCACCGTGTCGCCGATGCGCACGTCTTTGCGCTTTATTTCATCTTCGTTGTGCAGCGTGGCGTTGGTCACCGTAACGCCGCCGACGAACACCGGCTTCAGGCGCGCCACGGGCGTCAGCGCGCCGGTGCGTCCCACCTGAACTTCGATGTCGAGCAGCTCGGTCATTTCCTCCTGCGCCGGATATTTGTGCGCCACCGCCCAGCGCGGCTCGCGGCTGACAAAGCCCAGCTCTCGTTGCAGCGCCAGTGCGTTGACCTTGTACACCACACCGTCGATATCGAAAGGCAGGCTGTCGCGCAGCTTGAGTATCTGCGCATGAAAGTCGATCAGTCCTTGCGCCCCGCTCACCACGGCGCGATGCGCGCTGACAGGGATGCCGAAATTCTCCAGCGCATTGAGCACGCCGTCATGCGTGTCCGGCACCGACCAGCCCACAGTTTCGCCTAAGCCGTAAGCATAAAAAGATAAGGGCCGCTCGGCGGCCATTTTGGGATCGAGTTGGCGGATGCTGCCGGCCGCGCCATTGCGCGGATTGACCAGCGTCTGCTTGCCAAGTTGGCGTTGGCGCTCGTTATAGCGTTCGAAATCGGGCCGGCTCATGAACACTTCGCCGCGCACTTCCAGCACCGGCGGCATACCGCTACCATTGCCCCGCAACCGCAAGGGGATGCGCTGCACGGTGCGGATATTCTGCGTCACGTCCTCGCCGCTTTCCCCGTCGCCGCGCGTTGCCGCCTGAACCAGCAGGCCCTGCTCGTAGCGCAGATTGATGGCGAGGCCGTCGAACTTCAACTCAGCGGCGTACGCCACCGGCGCTGCGGCTTCGTCTAGGCCCAAGGCGCGACGCACGCGGGCATCGAAGTTGCGCGCGCCAGCCGGCGTGGTGTCGGTCTCGGTCTTGATGGACAGCATGGGGACAACATGGCGCACCGGCGCGAATTGCGGCAAGGGCGCGCCGCCTACGCGTTGTGTGGGTGTATCGGGCGTGACGAGTTCGGGATGGCGCTGTTCCAGCTCGACCAGTTCGCGGAACAAACGGTCATACTCGGCGTCCGGCACGGTGGGCGTGTCGAGCACATAGTAGGCGTAGTTGTAGCGCTCGATTTCGGCGCGCAGCGCCCGGATTCGCTCGGCGGCTTCGCGCACCACGGACATGCGATTCAGGAGAAGAGACGCAGCGCCTGCGGCCCACCGGCGGGCAAGCCCTTCGCCGTCATGCGCTCTTCGACTTCGACGATCTTGTCGCGGATCACGTCGAGCGCGGTGCCGCCCAGCGGCGTGCGATTGTCATCCACCACACTGCCGCCCAGGCTCTCCGCCATGCGCTGCGCCAGCTCGACCATGCGATCAAAAGCGCGCTTACCGTCGGCCACGCGCGGCACATCCAGCGTGAAGGTAATGCCCTGGGTGGTGAGCGTCTTCATCTCCTCGGCGACGAACAGCGAAGGTTCGAGGTTGGACAGCATGTAGAGCGTAGTGCCGCTCGTATTACCGCTCTCATCGCAGGCGTGAAACATACCGTCCTCGCGCAGCGTCAGTCCGGCCGCTTCGCTCACGGCGCGCAGCTTGGTACCGGCGAAACTGACGCCGGGGGCAGCCACAACATTCACGCCAATCTGGATATCGACACCGGCACAGAAACGATCCAGCTCCTCGGCAACCGCCAGCATTTCGCCACGCTCCGGCATGTCAGCCACGGCGAGGAATTCGTCGGCGATGTGATGCACGCCATTGCTAAACAAGGTCAGCTCGGCGTCTGACACCGGGCCGCGCCGGTCGGCCAGCAAGAGGCCCGCGCGCAACCGTCGGTAATCGCCAGCACCGTGGGCGGTGATGATCTCCCAGGCGTGACTGCGTTCGTTGTAACCAACCCAGGTCACCGGCTTGCTGAGCTTGGCCAGCGCCTGCTGCTGCGCCTGCCATAAATAACCGCCGCCGATAATATCGGTGGACTCGAAGCGCACGACGCAATCGATGCCGGCATCCAGCCAGGCGCTGGGCGGCTCATCGCTGGGTACAAGCGCAGAGGTCGGTGCCACTTTGCCGATGATCGGCTCGACGCGCCGCGCCGGCTCGCTGTCCTGCGGTGTAGTGTCGGGCGCCTTGGCCGCTATTTTATTGCCGAGCAACACATCATCATGCTCAGTGCGGAACACGCGCTCGGCCAGTTTGCGATGCTTGCGCTCCTGCCATTTGTTGTAGGCATAGACGCTGCCGACGAATGCCACGCCGGCGCCGATCAAAGATAGTTGCAAGTCGGTCATATCATTTCCGTACCATTTCGAAAACCGTGACACGTATTTTCCGAAGCCGCCCCGGGCGGTGAAGCAACCGTCACCCTCTTCCTCGGGAAGAGGGTCGGGGAGATGGCTGTCCACTCCTTCTTCTGGAAGTGGGCTAGGGGGATGGTCGTTCGCTCAGGCGGCCATTTCCTCTGTGAGACGCAGCGCTTCCTCGATGTCGACTTCCACCACGCGCGACACACCCTGCTCCTGCATGGTGACGCCAACGAGTTGCTGGGCCATTTCCATGGTGATCTTGTTGTGGCTGATGAAAAGAAATTGCGTGGAGGCGGACATCGTCTTCACCAGTTTGCAGAAGCGCTCGGTGTTGCTATCGTCCAGCGGCGCATCCACTTCGTCCAGCATACAGAAAGGCGCGGGATTCAGTTGGAATAACGCGAACACCAGCGCAATAGCGGTGAGCGCCTTCTCACCGCCGGAAAGCAAATGGATGCTGCTGTTTTTCTTGCCCGGCGGCTGAGCGATGACTTGTATGCCGGCGTCGAGGATTTCTTCGCCGGTCAGCACCAGCCGCGCTTCGCCGCCGCCGAAAAGCTGCGGGAACAGAATGCCGAACTGGCGGTTGACGGTGTTGTAGGTTTCCTGCAATTGCTCACGCGTCTCGCGGTCGATGCGGCGGATAGCGTCTTCCAAGGTGCCGATGGCCTGATTCAAATCTTCGGACTGGCTGTCGAGATAGCCCTTGCGCTCGGTGGAGGTGGTCAGCTCGTCCAGCGCCGCAAGGTTGACCGCACCCAGCACATTGATTTCGTCGTTCAGGCGCGCGATGTCGGCCTGCAAGGCGTTTTCCTTGATCTCACGCGTCAGTTCAGGCGCCAGCGCTTCCTCGTCGGCCGCCGCTTCGGTCAAGCGGGCGGTGTATTGCTCTTCGTTGAGTTGCGCCGCCTGCTCTTTCAAACGCAGATCGCCGATCTTGTCACGCAGCGGATTCAAGCCTTGTTCGGTCTTGAGACGCGACTCTTCCAGCCGGCGCAGTTCGGCAGCAGCGCCTTCCAACGCGTCGCGTGAGGTGGCCAGCGCGGCCTCGCGTTCGCCACGCAGCGCCAAGGCCTGCTGCAACTGCGCTTCGCTGGCGCCTTCGCTGATCGCTTCGCGTTCCTGACGGCGCGCTGCTCTTTCCTCAGTAATTCGGACGATCTGTTCGCGCGCGACTTCACGCGAGCGGCCGATTTCATCGAGCTTGCCGGTGCATTCGCGCTCGGCGAAGCGGGCTTCCTGTAGCTCGCGCGCCAGGGACTGTTCGGTGGCGCGCAGTTCGCGCAGCGCCTGATCGCGATTGCGTTGTTCCTCGATGCCGCCGTGGAGTCGGGCGCGCGCTTCCTCTACCGCCGTGACCAACTTTGTCAGTTCGCCCTCGGCCTGCATGCGCCGCTCGCGCTCGACTTCTTCGGCAGCGGCAACTTCGCCTAGATCGGTATTGATCTGCGCCACGCGTTGCTCATAACGCTGCACGGCCTCATTGAGCTTGACCGCCTCCACCTGTGCACCATGCAAGCTCTGCTGTAGCTCCTGCGCCTCGCGCTGAGCGTCGGCGAGCTGAGTGCGATGATCGGCCAAGCCGGATTCGGCGGACGCCAAGGTCGCAACGGCAATCCCGGCTTCATCTTCGAGCCGGGCGCATTCGCCTTCCAGTTGTTCGATTTCGCGCTGACGTTCGATCACGCCGTGGGTGCGTGCCTCGGGCACGTAGAGCACGACGCTGTGGCGCGACACCATATGCCCCGCCTGGCTCACCCAAAGGCGATTGCCGGGCAGACCGGGGCGGCGGGCGGCCAGCGCAGCGAGATCCTCAGCGACATAGACGCCGGAGAGCCACTCGTTCAACGCCGATTCCCAACCCGGATCGGTGCATTGCACTTTGGCGCGCAAAGCGACATCCGCATCCAGTCCGGCGGTTTCGGCAACCGGGGACGCGTCAGCAGAAAAAACCATGGCCAGCGTGGCCGGCGGCGGATCAGCCAGCACGCGCTCCGCCGTGGCTTGATCGACACCCACCAGCGCTGCGAGACGTTCTCGTAGAACGGCTTCCAGAGCCGTTTCCCAGCCTGTTTCTACTTTCAGGCTGGCCCACAGTTGGGCGGCGGTATCGAGGCCGTGGCGTTTCAGCCAGTCGCCCAGTTTGCCTTCCTGCTGCACGCGGTCTTGCAATTGTTTGAGCGCGTCGCGACGCGCACGAGATTCGGTCAGGCGCTTTTGCGCGCTGCTTTGACGTTCGCCCGATTCGCGGCGCTGCGCCTCGTGTTCGGGCAAGCGATGCTGCAATTCAGCGACGCGTTCGCGCCGTGCGGCCAGCGTGGCTTCGACTTCTACCACGCGCGCCCGCAAGGCGGCCAGCGCGGCGGTATCCGGTTGGGCCAGTTGACCGCGTTCCGCTTCAAGGCGCGAGCGGCGCTGACTCAACCCGTCCAGTGATTTATCGGCGTGACTCTTGTGCGCTTCTTCGACGCGAAGATTCTGCTCGGCTTGAGCGACGTCGCGACGAAGATTGTTTGCCGCCGCTTCCGCCGCCTGCAAGGCCGCTTCCGCATCGGGCAAACGCTCAGCCGCCTCGGCGTGGCGCGCCTCAGAAGCTTGAGCGCGTAGCACGGTGTTGTCGCGCAGCTCGCGCCAGCGTGCTTCGTCGCGATCCAGCGTTTCAGCCTGACTGCGCCAATGCGTGTCTTCAGCGTCGAGTTGGGCGAGGCGCGCCTCCAGCTTCTGGCGCGAATCGCGCAGATGACTGATCTCGGATTCCAGCCGCGCTACGTCGGCGTTGGCAGCGAACATCTCGCTCTGCGCGGCATGTAGGGCGTCGCTGCTGGCGAAGTGCGCAGCGCGAGCAGCTTCGACCTGGGCTTCGAGATCGCGCAAGGCGGCGGTTTCGGCTTCGAGGCGATTCACCGCTTGCTCGACGTTCTTCGCCAGGCGCTCGCGGTCGTTGCGCGCTTCATTGCGCTTGTAGAGCCACAGCAGGTTTTGCCGTCGCGTCAGTTGCGTATGCAGCTCATGATATTGCTTGGCGACTTCGGCCTGAGCATGCAGCTTTTCAATCTGGCTGCCGAGTTCGTTGCGGATGTCTTCGACACGCGCCAGATTTTCGCGCGCATCGGCCAAGCGGTTTTCGGTCTCGCGGCGGCGTTCTTTGTACTTGGTCACACCGGCCGCTTCTTCGAGGAAGAAGCGCAATTCCTCAGGCTTGGCCTCGATGATGCGCGAGATCATGCCCTGCTCGATGATGGCGTAAGCGCGCGGCCCCAGACCCGTGCCCATGAACAAATCGATCACGTCGCGGCG
Source organism: Rhodocyclaceae bacterium (assembly GCA_043761745.1). Taxonomy (GTDB): domain Bacteria; phylum Pseudomonadota; class Gammaproteobacteria; order Burkholderiales; family Rhodocyclaceae; genus Desulfobacillus. The sequence continues at coordinate 11,215 of JAYUNL010000052.1, read as the reverse complement.
GCGTACGTGCATGTTGTTGATGAAGTAGGACGACTCGCCATCGCGCTCCAGCACGCGCTTGACGGCGATTTCGGCATATTGCGACCACTGGCCGGCGGCGCGGCCCTGGGCGTTATCGAAATGCAGTTCGACGCTGGCGCGGCCGACCGGCTTGCGCTGGCCCGAGCCGTTAAAGATCACGTCCTGCATGGATTCGCCGCGCAGCGCGGTGGCCTTGGATTCGCCCAAGACCCAGCGCACGGCGTCGATGATGTTGGATTTGCCACAGCCGTTGGGACCTACTACCCCCACGAGCTGCCCTGGGGTCAACACGGAAGTCGGGTCCACAAAAGTCTTGAACCCGGCGAGTTTCAGCTTGGTTAGACGCACGTCGAAGGAGGCTCTAGTGTTGAAGTTTTGGAAGTAGATTCGCGTAGCGGCGCGGCGTTCGTTCTACACCACCACGCCGCAGGAATTAAGACGCTAACAGGGCGCTTATAATACCATCTTCGTCAGCCGCCCCACATCCACACGCCATGCCCAGCCAACCCGCAAAATCCCTGGAAACCTTCCCCAATCCGGCGCCCGAGCGGGATTACCTTATCCACATGGAAATCCCGGAATTCACCTGCCTCTGCCCCAAAACCGGCCAGCCCGATTTCGCCACCCTAGTGCTCGATTACATCCCGGACAAAACCTGCGTCGAGCTGAAGAGCCTCAAGCTCTACGTCTGGTCCTACCGCAACGAAGGCGCCTTCCACGAAGCCGTCACCAACCGCATCCTCGACGACTTGGCCAAAGCCACCAAGCCCCGCTACATGCGCCTCACCGCCAAGTTCTTCGTGCGCGGCGGCATCTTCACCAACGTCGTGGTGGAGCACCGCAAGAAAGGCTGGAAACCGGCGCCAGTTGTGGCGATTGAGCAGTTTGCGGCGCAGTCGAATACCGTTTAGGTGCCACACAGTCATGTCCGAATCGCCCAAAGAAAGGGATATTTCTTACATACAGGCAGTCCAGAACGCGCTTCTCTCGTTTCAAATGATCGAAGAAGCTTTGAAAATGTGTGTTGGTATGTCCTATGAAGTCATCGCAAAAACGGCGCCATCCCGTGTCGTGTTCAGCTTTGATCCGGCAGAGATCAACAACGCTCCGCTTCGCAGATTGATAAAATGTTTTCGGGTGTGACCGGAAATGTTGATCTGGTCAAAGATATTCGCAAGGTCAATGAATGGCGAAACTTCTGCGCTCACAGCGCATTCGCGCACGAATTTCTAAACAGGGCTGGCAAGAGTCCTTTCAAACCGCATAGCACAGAGGATGTGCAAAACATCATCAAATTCTGCGCTAGCCTTGTTGAAAGGCTTGGTGAAGAAATTGAGCTTCTTAGGGAAAATAATTAGTGTATTTGGGGTAGTGCAAAATGAATTTCTCATCTGAACAGGCACCTAACCTTTCAGTCGAAATAGGCGCGAAACAAGCGACCTTTTCCCGCTTGTTTCGCACCGCTCAGTTCATACCTTAACAGGCTGTTAAAAACATCCTTGCGAATTGCAGGTTACGAGACAATACTCATGCTCCAATTTCTGCGCCGACATCTCCTGCAACTGCTCGAAGAAATCGCGCGCGGCTATGCGTGGGTTTCTTTGCTGCCTTCTTGGAAAGCCGGAATCGCGCTCGTACTGCTGACCTTCCTGGAACCGCACATCGGTGCGGTCGGGCTGGTCGGTGCGGTGTGTGCCTGGTATGCCGGAATGCTCGCTGGCGCGGATGCCGGCGAGCGCCCGGTGTGCGTATTCAACGGTTTGTTGGTCGGGCTCTTCGTGGCGCATGCGTGGAGGCCCGGCGTCAGTGTCTTCGCGCTCGCCGTGCTGGGGGGCATTTTTTCCGGCTGGATGACGGTGGTGTTTGGCCGGTTGGCGTGGTCGCTGGTGCGACTGCCTATTCTCAGTCTGCCCTTCGCCCTGGTGGCCATGCTGACGACGGCCGCTGGGGCCAGCCTATCGACGCTGCAATGGAACGCTTATTCCGCGCCGTCGGCCCTGTTCGGCAATCAGGCGGATAAACTTCTCAGCGCTTTCGGCAATCTCTATTTCATGCCTGATCCATTCGTCGGGCTGTTCTTGCTGGTGGTACTGTTGGCCTTTTCGCGCTATTACATCGTCATTGCCCTGCTAGGTTACACTGCGGCTTTGCTCTGGTTTAACCTGCTCGGTGCGGCGCCCGAGCACCTGGCCACCACGGCATGGGACAGCAATGCCATCCTGGCAGCATTGCTCGTCGGCGGACTGTTCGCCACGCCGTCATTGCTCACCGCACTCCTGGCAACGCTGGCCGCAGTGATTGCGGCATGGCTGTCGCTGGCGCTGGGTCGCATTCTGGATGTCGCCCACCTGGTTCCGTTTTCGGCGCCTTTCGTTCTGGCGTCGTGGCTGGTCTTGTACGCAGCAGTTCGCAACACGCGGATGAGCAGCAGCTTCAATATTCTCCTTGCCGATTTTCCAGAGCGTTCCTACGAACGCGCACAGGTCAGCCGCGCCCGCATCGGCGAACCGGGCAGCGTTCCACTGGCCCTGCCGTTCATGGGCGTGTGGACGGTCTCGCAGGGATTTTCCGGCCAGCACACCCATCGCGGTCCGTGGCGATACGCCCTCGATTTCATTGTCATGAAGAGCGGCAGGAGCTTCGCCGGCAAGGGCGGACGGCTCGAAGATTTTTACTGCTACGGCCTGCCGGTGCTGGCGCCCGCCTACGGTCAGGTGTGGCGCGTGGTCAATGACATTCCGGACAACACGCCGGGCACCATCAATGTCGCCGCCAACTATGGCAATTGCGTGGTGATACGACTCCAGGACGGCAAGTTCGTCCTGGTGGCGCATCTCAAGACCGGCTCGGTGACGGTCTTCCCCGGCAGCTGGGTCAAGCCTGGCGACATCATCGGCTACTGCGGCAATTCCGGCCGCTCGCCACAACCGCATATCCATCTACACCTACAGACACACGACGAGCAAGATGCCACGACGGTTCCCTTCCATCTAGCCAGCGTGCTGGTGGCAGCGCCAGACGCCGCGCCCCAGTTCGAGCTGGCCTGCGTACCGAAAGAGTCCGCCACCCTGGTCAGCGCCATCGAAGGTGACGCCCGCCCCTTCTATCTGCTGGCGGGCCGCGGCCTGCGCTATACCGTTGCCCAGAAGGAGAACATCACCGCCGATTGGACCCTGCGCTGCGAGGTCGACGATCAAGGACGGCTGACGCTGCGCTCCAGCGGTGGCGCCCGCTGTATCGCGGAATCAAGCTGGGCGGTGTTTTCCTGTTTTGAGCGCAACGACGTCGCCGATCCCTATTTCGATCTCTGGCTCCTGGCCTGCGGCTATACGCCGGCGTCGACTCAAGTCGATCGCTGGCAGGACCATTTCACGCCATCGCGCCTGATCCCTCATCCGTTTGCGAAGGGGCTATCGGTGCTCGCCTGGCCCTGGGCGGCCTTTGCCGAGACCCGCTACCAGCGGCGCTGGGATGCCCAAGCCCAGGCCTGGCGCCAAGAAGCACAGCATCACCAAAAACTATCCGGCCTGCGTCTGAGCGCAACCGCGTTGATCGTGCCGCAGGTGGGCTGCACCTATCTCAGCGGCGAAATCGGCAGATCTCGCTACACCATGCAGGCCACCAGCGCGTTCCAGCGCGCCGATGTCGGCATCCCCGCCTGGGAGGCGCCCATAGGCATGACCACCACCATGGCGCGACGGGTATGAGTTTGCGGTAGGCATGGGTGGCGCGGCGCGACCGGCGCTTGTCAAAAACTGTTACTGTTTTTGTGTTGGCAGGGCCACCAGCCTTCGGCAACATTCTTGCGAGCGCAATAAAATTTAGGTAGTCAATGACTTCAGCCGTTATTCGAATGTTAGCCTCTGCGGCCGGGCTCCAAATCAACCAGCAAACGCAAGGAGATTTTCCGTGAAGCCATATGCTTTCTACGCCGCCATTTCCGCAATACTGCTGTTGACGACGCTGCCGGCCCATGCCCAGGAAGCCGCCTGGAAAAAATCCTACGAACTCGAGACGGCCGGCAAGTACAGCGAGGCGCTGACCGCCATCGATGCGGTGCCGGCGAACAGCCCCGAGGCGGAGTTGAAATTGATCCGTCGCGGCTGGTTGTATTACCTCGCCGGCAGTTATGATGAATCGATACGCGAGTATCGTCTGGCCGTCGAGCGCAACGGCAAATCGGTGGACGCGCGCCTCGGCGTGACGCTGCCCCTGCTGGCGGCCAAACGCTGGCGCGAAGCCGAGCAGGGCGCCAAGGCGGCGCTGACGCTGGCGCCCAACAACTACACCAGCTTGTTGCGCCTGATCGTCGCTCTCGAAGCCCAGCGCGAATGGGCGACCATGGAGAAGCATGCGGAAACGCTGGTCGCCGCCTATTCCACCGACGCCACCGCCTACGTCTATCTGGCGCGGGCCAAGGCCTGGCTGGGCAAGCGCGACGCCGCCGTCGCCGCCTACGCGGCCGTCCTGGCCCGTTATCCGGGCCACCTCGAAGCCAAGGCCTACCTCGAGAAAAAATAACAAGCCCGCGGTAGATGACCATGACCGGCACTGGGGCAGCACCCTTTGACCTGAAGCAACGGCGCTACGAGACTTGGGCGGCGCTGGGTGCCGCCGCCAATCAAGCGCCTTTCGTGGTGACCGAGTTCGACGAGGCGCTGCAACAACTGTTCCATATCGATCGCTTCTGGACCTATCCGGGGCGCGGTGTGCTGTGGCGCCTGTCGCACTACCTGGAACAACAGCAGTTCGCGCTGATCGCGCAGTTGGTCAACAACTGCTGTTACCACCTGCGTGCCAATCGCTATCGGCAGCACACGTTCACCCCCTTTCAAACCAATCTGGAGCAACTTGATCGGCCGCTGCTGCACGAACATAACCAGCTCGAGGCCGTACCGATCAATCGTCCCAAGCCGTATTTTGAAGTGCTCATCGTGCATCCCTTCCCCGACGAGTACGAAATGCTCTATCGCGAGCACCTGGCGGCATTCAAGTCGGACCACGATGAATTCATCTATGACATCGTCTTCGTCGATTCGGCCGAGGACGCCTTGACCGCCGTTCTCGCCAACACAGATATCCAGGCCTGCGTGTATCTGCATCACATCCAGCCAGGAACCCTGGCTTCGGCGCCGCTGTTTGCCGCCTACAGCAAGGCGCTGCTGGCAAACACGCCACCCTTGCAGCCGCTGGATGGCGTCGAGGTCAATCTGTGCAACAGCATCCGTTGCGTGCGACCGGAAATCGACCATTTCCTGATCAGCGAACAATCGCCGCTGGAACTGCCGGCCCCGCTGCGCGAGCACTTCAACCGGGTGCTGTTCCATGTCAATCCGTTTCAGGATTTGCACGCGGCGATTCTGAACGGCGTGCGCAACCGTTTTTCGACGCCGTTCTTCGATGCGCTGCAAGCCTATAGCCGCCAGCCCAAGAGCGTGTTTCATGCGCTGCCCCTATCGCGCGGCGCCTCGGTCAAGGATTCGCCCTGGATACACGACATGCTGGATTTCTACGGCGACAACCTCTTCCTGGCCGAAACTTCATCAACCCAGGGTGGAATGGATTCCCTGCTGGATCCCACTGGCGCCATCAAGCAGGCGCACGTGAAAGCCGCCGAAACCTTCGGCGCCGACGTCAGCTTTTTCGTCACCAACGGCACCTCAACTTCGAACAAGATCGTCATGCAGGCCACCTTGCAGCCGGGCGACCTGGTGCTGGTCTCCGCCGACTGCCACAAATCCATTCCCTATGCGCTGATGCTGGTGGGGGCCTACCCGATCTTTCTGGAAACGTATCCACTGGCGGAGTACGACCTCTACGGCGGCATCGCGCTTGCCCAGATCAAGGCGGTGATGCTGGATCTGAAAAAGCACCAGCGGCTCGACAGCCTCAAGCTAATCGTTCTCACCAACTCGACTTTCGACGGCCTGATCTATCACAGCGAAAATTTCATGATGGAAGTTCTGGCGATCAAGCCGGACATCATTTTTCACTGGGACGAAGCGTGGTTTGCCTTCGCGCATTTCCACCCGCTCTATTTCAGCCGCACGGCGATGACCGCAGTCCACAAGATTCGCAGCCGCATGCGGAGCCTCGAGTACCGGCAGTTCTACGCCGAGTGGTCGGCGGACTTTGAGGCCAACCAGGATGAGGCCAAGTGGCAGCGTACGCTCTACCCCGATCCCGAGCGTGTGCAAGTGCGCGTCTATGCGACCCAATCCACGCACAAGACACTGACCGCATTCCGCCAGGCGTCGATGATCCATATCGCCGACGCCCGGTTCAACCAGGCGAATTTTCTCGAAGCCTTCCGCATCCACACCTCGACCTCGCCGAACTACCAGATCATCGCCTCGCTGGACATCGCCCGCAGGCAGGTGTCGCTCGAAGGCTTCCATCGCGTACGTGACACCATCGTGCTGGCGCTACAACTGCGACGGCGCATCCGCGAGTCCGAGTTGCTCCAGCCATATTTCACCGTGCTGGGCGATGAGGAACTGGTTCCGTCACGTTACCGGGAGCCAGGCCCGCATCCCCTGCACGACCTGAGCCAGACCGAATCGGAGCTGGCGGCGCTGAGCACCCGCTGGGGCCGCTCGGACTTCGCCATCGATCCCACGCGCATCACGCTGGATGTCACCAAGACTGGATTCGACGGCAACAGCTTCCGCCAGTTGCTGATGACGCGCTATGACATCCAGATCAACAAGACCTCTCGCAACACCGTCTTGTTCCTCATCAACATCGGCGCAACCCAGGCCACCGTCGATTACCTCTTGCAGGTGCTGCATGAAGTGGCTGCCGTGTTCCATGGCGAACGCCGGCACCGAATGACTGTCGACACCACAATCCCGTTGCCGGAGAAGCGCTATTTCCACCGCGCCTTCATGCCGTTCGAGGATGGTGACTGGTCGGCCTGTGACATACGATCGGCCTATTTTCAAGGCCACGAGGAAGCCAACATCGATTACCTGCCGCTATCGACCGAATCCATCGCGCAAGTTCAGGCGGGCAAGGCCTGGGTGTCGGCGAGTTTCGTCACGCCGTACCCCCCCGGTTTTCCCGTCATCGTCCCTGGCCAAATCATCACCGCCGAAATCCTGCTCTTCTTCCAGCATATCAAGGTCAAGGAAATTCACGGCTATAGCCATGAGCGCGGCTTCAAAGTGTTTCGCGACGAACATCTGGCGCGCCTGATGCAGCCCGACCAAGCGGGACAATCGCCGCAATGAACAACCTCACACCATGCAGGAACCGAGTATGAGCCAGACCACCATGCTGACATCGATTACCGATATCAAGCGCCATTTTGCGGAAAACGACCGCCCCTACTATTTCATCAGCGCGACCAACTTCAACCTGATGGGCATGCACGACTGGGTGCGTGGTTGGCAGAACATCACCCTGGTGGATTGCTATGACGGCCGTCACCCTCAAGTGCTGCTTGTCCCCGACGACCATAGCCGCCTTTTTGAGGGAATCGAAGACATCAACCTTTACCTCTTGCATAGCCCGGCCGTCAGGCAACTCATCGCCGAGCGCGCCGCCAAGGCCGATGCGGCGTGTCCCAAGGGCGGCGCAGTCTTTCTGTTTTTCGACCAACAGATCGAAGAGGCATGCGAGTTGCTGGGGCTGGAAATCCTGCTGCCGAAAAACAGCCTGGTGCGGGAAATCGACAGCAAGATCGTGACTACAGAAATCGGCAGCCGGGCTGGTGTCGCCAGCGTGCCGAATGTGCTGTCCAAGATCGAATCCTATGCCGATCTGTTGGCGACGGCGCAACGCGCCGGCCTGGGCGAGCGCCTGGTGGTGCAGACCGCCTATGGCGATTCGGGTAAGACCACCTTTTTCATCGCCAGCGAAGCAGACTATCTCGACGTCGCCGACGAAATCGAGCGCGAGGACACGGTCAAGGTCATGCGCTGGGTGAGATGTACCGGTACGGCCATCGAGGCCTGCGCCACGCGCTGGGGCACCTTCGTCGGCCCACTGCTGACTGAGCTGATCGGCATCGACGCCCTCACGCCCTATGCCGGCGGCTGGTGCGGCAACGAACTCTACGAAGCGGCATTTGCCAAGGACATCCGCGCCCAGGTGCGGCAGAAGACCCAGGCGCTCGGCGACGCGCTCTATCAGCGCGGCTACCGCGGCTACTTCGAGCTGGACTATCTGATCGATCTGGATACCCGCGAAGTCTATCTGGGCGAACTCAACGCGCGCATCACCGGCATCAGCGCCATGACCAATTTGTCGGACTTCAGTGCCAAAAATATTCCGCTGTTCCTGTTCCATCTGCTGGAATACGACCCCGCAGTCGAACTCGGCCTCGATGTCGATGCATTCAACCAAAACATGCTTGCCGAAGGCGCCGCCGGTACGGCCTCGCAAGTGATCCTCAAGTACACCGACGCGCCGCTCAACATCATTACGGCAGCGCCCGCTTCCGGCGTGTATGTGTTGGAGCCCGATGGCGGCTTGCGCTTCAAGCGGGCCGGCTACGACCGCCGCGAGGCGCTCGCCGAAAACGAGGCCTATGTAATGCGCATCATGAAGACCGGAGAATATGCCTACAACGGCGGTGACCTGGCCATCATGTTTATGAATTGCGTTATTCGCGATCAACAGGGCCGCTTGAACCCGCTCGGCAAGCAATGGGTGGCGGCGCTCAAGCATTGTTTCGATTTCCGCCCGCTGAATCAGGAAGAGCGCTCGTTGGTCGAACTGGCGCGCAATCCCGCCCTCGTCAAGAGTGGACGCGAATCGTGAAGCCCTCCTTCGCCAAGCACTTCCACGCCGTCGACGAACCTGTCGCCAGCGACAAGTGGCTGGCGCATTACCAGGCGGCGATCCCGGCTTATCGCCGCTGGTTCGCCAGCGAGGGGGAATTGCGGCGTCCGAGCTTGCCGGAGTGCCGCGAGGCTTTACAAACCTTCATGCCGGAATTGCTGCCGCTCTGGGAACATCTGATCAAGCTCACCGGCGCCGATGCCAATGACGCAAGGCTGCTGAGTTTTTATTGCCCCGCACCTTACCTATCGGGCTGCTCGCAGGCCGTGTGGACGCGCTACACCCCCACCCTGATCCGCAACTACGACTACTCGCCCGACTACTGCGAGGGGCGCATCATGAAAACCCGCTGGCACGATACCCAGGTCATCGCCTCGACAGACTGCCTGTGGGGCGTGCTGGACGGCATGAACGAGTATGGGCTTTCGGTCTCGCTGGCCTTTGGCGGCAAGGGTATCGTCACCGAAGGATTTGGCATTCCGATCATCCTGCGTTACCTCCTGGAGTTTTGTAGCACTGTCGATGAAGCCGTCAAGGCGCTGTGCCGGGTGCCGGCCCATATGGCCTACAACATCACGCTGGTGGACGCCTACGGTCAAGTGCGCACGGTGGAACTTTCGCCGCTGTGCGATCCGAAGATTACGCACAAGCCTTTCGCGGTCAATCACCAGGGTGATTTCGCCGTCACCAATTACGCCATGTTCTCGCGCTCCTACGAGCGCCAGCAATACCTCGTCGGCAAACTCTACGACCCACTGAGCAGCATCGAATCCTTTGCCAACGCCTTTGAGTATGCGCCGCTGTTTGCCTCCAATTACGCGCAAGGCTTTGGCACTTTGTACACCGCGATTTACAACCCGCAGTTGCGCGCCATGGAATATCGCTGGCCCAATCACCTGCGCATGTACCAATCGTTTGCCTTCTTTGAAGAGTGTGATCTTTGGGTGGACCTGTCCTGAGTCCTTACGGAGAAAACCATGAGTCGTGCTTACCCAACCGAGGGAGAATTAACATGAAACCGAGCTGGTCATGGCGATACACGGTAATTGCTGCCGCCTTGTTGCTGCCGATGGCGGCGTTTGCGGCGACTGATCCCTGGGCGGAGTCGTACCGTCTCGAATATCTAGGCAAGTATGTCGCGGCGCAGGCTGTCATCGAACCGATGGTGGCCGGTCAGGCCAAGGAATTTGCCGTCATCCGCTCCGCCTGGCTGCTCTATCTCCAGGGCAAATATGCCGAGTCCGAGCAGCGCTACCTCAAGGCTATCGACATCAATCCGCGCTCGATCGACGCCCAGCTTGGCATGATGCTGCCGCAAATGGCGCTCTATCGCTGGGCCGACGCGATCAAGACGGGCCGCAAGGTGCTCGATGAAAATCATTGGGATTACACCGCCCATCTGCGCATCATGATCAGCGAGGAAGCGATGTCGCGTTGGGCCGACCTGGCAAAGCACGCCGCCGAAGTCTCAGCGCGATTCCCCACCGACGCCACGGTGCTGGTGTATTGGGCGCGTGCCGAAGCGGCGACGCGTAACATCGCCAAGGCAAAAGAGCTCTACAGTCAGGTGCTGGAACGCATACCGGGACATGTCGAAGCCACCAAGTTCATGAAGAACAATCCTTGAGTCCATCGCAATGCGCATAACAACCCTGTTGATTGCCGGTTTCCTTTCAGCGACCAATACGCTTGCCCAAACCGCACCGGCACGTGTCGACGGGCCTACCGTCAAGGTTGGCGACACGTGGATGTACAACAAGCTTAACGGTAACGGCGAACTGGACTACGTATCGGTCAATAGCGTCACGCGCATCAATGCCGAAGGCATCACGCTGACCTCGAGCGACCTTGCCAAGACCTATTCCGCCACCGTCAAACGCACGCGCGGTTTTAACGTACTGCGCATCGACGCGCCCGACTTCACCCAGACTTTCTCTCCCGATTACCCCAACTTTGACTTCCCGCTGCAAGTCGGCAAAACCTGGAAACGCACCGTCGAATTCACTCACAGCAGACGTCCAGGAAAAATCGTCCGTGCGGAGCTGGAGGGCCGCGTCGTCGGCTGGGAGAGCGTCACGGTACCCGCCGGTACTTTCCTCGCCTTGAAAATCCAGCTTGGCGGCTGGTATCGGGTCAAGGCCAGCGAGGTCTCAGGCAGGATGGGCGACACGCTCTGGTACGCCCCCGAGGTGCGCAACGCGGTGCGCTACGAATACAAGGATACGGTCGGCTACGGCCAAGCCGGCGGCGGGACGTCAAACCAGCACGAAATTCATGAGCTGGTGCGCTATTGGCTGGCGCCTTGAGCTATTGAGCCGGCTGCCATGAACTTGAATCAAGCTGCATAGCGAACGGGGGTATGTTGAAAGTAGCTGCGAACACGACCGGGTTGCTTCTGAACGCTGCG
>JAYUNL010000051.1:0-2149 GCA_043761745.1 Rhodocyclaceae bacterium | reverse complement strand
ACGCCGGCTGGATGTTTGATACGCAATTTACTGCGGGTCGTGGATTTTCTGCCTTTGATGTATGGGTTCGGGATCATCTGCATGCTATTGCGACAGGATGCGCGGCGCCTAGGAGATTTGGCGGGTGGTACCTTGGTGGCGTACCGAAACCAGCTGCAGGCCTCGGGCTCGTTCGGTGCGGGCGAACCCGTGCCGCCGTCCATTGCGCTATCAACGCGCCAACGGGCCGCCATTGCGTCGTTTGCGTGGCGCGCGGGCCGCTTGACCCCGGATAGAGCCGAAGAACTGGCGATGCTGGCATCCGCGGCCGCGCCGGGCGCCGGAATCGGGACCTCGATGACCGCGCGCTTGATGGGTATCGCGCGCTGGATGCACGGTCAGCGGTCGGGAACGCCCGGAGTCGGATTGCGCAAGCACGGCTCGCCCCTGTGACGCCGCTTGAATTCGAGACCCTGCACGCACCTCGGTGGAGCGAGTTTGAAGGACTGCTAGGGAAATCCGCCAAGGAGTTGGACGCCGAGCGTTTTCTCAGCCTTTACCGCGCATGCTGCGAACAGCTGGCACTGGCCCAAGCCCGTGAATTCCCCGCGCAGATCATTGAGCGCCTCTCGGTCATGACCGCCCAAGGCCATCAACTCGTCTATCGGCAGAGCGACTTCGGGCTGGCGCGACTTGGCCGGGTGCTATTGCGCCAGTTTCCCGCCGTGGTTCGCGCGCATCGCGGGTATGTGCTTGCCGCGGCTCTGATCCTGCTCGTACCCGGGCTGGCATTGGGCATCGCGACGTATCGCCAACCCGATTTGATTCTATCGCTGCTGGATAGCCGTACGGTGGAGACATTCGAGCACATGTATGCACCGTCCGCCGAGGTCATTGGCCGTGCGCGCGATTCCGGCAGCAATTGGCTGATGTTCGGCTTCTACATCATGAACAATATTGGCATTGCATTTCAGTGCTACGTGACAGGAATATTGTTCGGTGTCGGTAGTCTGTTTTTCGTGGGATACAACGGCGCGCTGGGCGGGATGGTCGCGGGCTATGTCACCGCCCTCGGCTTCAGCGGCACCTTCTTTCCCTTTGTCGCGACCCACTCGGCGTTCGAGTTGACCGCCATCGTGCTGTCCGGCGCCGCGGGCCTTCGAATCGGCCACTCAGTATTGCTGCCCGGCCGGCAGCCGCGGCTGCTGGCTCTACAAACCGCGGCGCGCGAAACTAGCGTGATGGTTTTCGGAGCGGCGGCCATGCTGGTCATTGCGGCGGCGATCGAGGCGTTCTGGTCATCGGCTGCATGGGTGGAACCGACCGCCAAATACCTGTGTGCCCTGGCCTGCTGGACTTTGGTGGGTCTATTCTTCCTGCGGCGACCCCATGCAAGTTGAGGCGATGTCGCTGAACTTGCGCCCGCGCTCGATGTGGGAGGGCTGCGATATCGGTGTGCGCCTGCTGCAGTCGCGGTTGCGGTCGATCTATCCCTGCTACCTTAGCGTCGCAATACCCCTTTTCCTGCTGTTTGCCGGAACCACGGGCCTCGCCTCATGGTTGCCGACACTGCTCATCTGGCTCTCCAAACCCTGGCTCGACCGAACCCTATTATTTGCCTTGTCGCGGGCTTTGTTCGGCGGACACACCGCCTTTGCCGACGTTTGGGCGGCACGCCGCGAGGTATGGTGGTCAGATGTGTTGGCCACCTTGACGCTGCGCCGCTTGAGCGCTTCCCGCTCATTTACCCAACCGATGCGCCAACTGGAAGGATTGGTCGGCGCGGCGCGGCGCAATCGTGTGCGCCAGCTCACGCTCCGCCATCGCGGTATCGCGCGCATGCTGACCCAAGCTTTCGCGGCGGCTGAATTTGCCCTTTTTTCCAGTTTGCTGTCGCTTCAAGTCTGGCTTACGCCACGCCGCGGCTCGTTCGATTGGTACGAGCTGCTGCAGAATCCTTCGCACGGATACATTTGGGTGACGACCCTCGCCTATGCCGCAGTGGTCGCGTTCCTAGAGCCGTTCTACGTTGCCGCCGGATTCGGAATGTACCTGAATCGGCGGGTCGAACTCGAGGCCTGGGACATAGAACAAGAGTTCCGCCGTGTTTTTGCGATCTAGCCTCGGTCGCTTGGTGCCCCTCGGCCGCCGGGTGTCGATCCGCCAACGG
>JAYUNL010000050.1:0-12576 GCA_043761745.1 Rhodocyclaceae bacterium | reverse complement strand
TGTGCCAGTTGCCGGGCGTCCGCTTCGTCGCCGCTGTGCTTGAGTCCGTCGTACTTCTTGATGGCGCCAGTGTTGGCCAGCTTCACATCAAATCCCGCCTCCTGCAAACCATCCACCAGCCAATACCAGTTGTACGTTGACTCGACCACCACCCCCGCCAACTCTTCGCGCCAAGGCGACAAAAAACCGATGATCTTCGCCAGATCGTTCGGCAGACGCTTCTCCGCGACGACTCGATCTCCGTCGTCCGTTACCGTCACCACGCTGTTGTTCGAATGCAGGTCAATTCCGCTATATTTCATCTCCGGCCTCCTCGGGTTATTGCAAGTTCGCAAACTCACTTTAACCCCAATGCCTCACCGCGGTGGGAGGCCGGCTAGATGATTTTCAGCGTGAATTGATTTGGCATAACCGGCCTGTACTGAGTTTTGTGTAAACGGACTATTGGCAGGAAACTGCCGAATTGTCTGGAGACACAAAGAGTATGAAGAAACATGAAGTCCCTGAAGACCTGCTGTCCAGCCCGCTGGCCGACTACAAGAAACCCAAAGAAAAGATGAAAAGGTATGCCAGGATCGTAGTTACCCCAGCCTATGTCGGCAAAAGTGGTTGCCCTGCAAATACCACATGCCGCCCCCAATATTTGTACAATGCAAGCCATGCTCGACAAACGCGCACAAATCCTCCTCAAGACTTTGGTCGAACGCTACGTGGCGGAAGGCCAGCCGGTGGGCTCGCGCGCCCTGTCGCGCTATTCGGGCCTGGAGCTGTCGCCCGCAACAGTGCGCAACGTCATGTCGGACCTGGAGGAAATGGGCTTCATCGCCAGCCCGCACACCTCGGCCGGCCGCGTGCCGACGCCGCTGGGGTACCGCTTCTTCGTCGACACCCTGCTCACTGTGCAACCGCTGGCGCAAACGCAGATCGATCAACTCGAAGGCCAGTTGCAAGCGAACAACCCGCAACGGCTCATCAGTTCCGCGTCGCAACTCTTATCGGGCTTGACGCGCTTCGCCGGCGTGGTGGTGGCGCCGCGGCGCAAGTTGCCGAAAATACGCCAGATCGAATTTCTGAGCCTGTCGGAAAAACGCATTCTGCTTATCATCGTCACTTCCGACGGCGACGTGCAAAACCGAATATTGTTCACCCGGCGCGCCTACTCGGCGAGCGAGCTGGTGACGGCGGCCAACTATCTCAACCAGAATTACGCCGGGCTGGATTTCGAAGCGATCCGCAGCCGCATCCACGACGAGCTGCGCCAATTGCGCACCGACATGACCGAGCTGTTGACCGCCGCCGTCGAGGCCGGCAACCAGGCCGCCTCGGACACCGAAGCGGAATACGTCATTTCGGGCGAGAAAAATCTACTGGAAGTGGAAGACATCTCCTCCAACATGGACCGGCTGCGCAATCTCTTCGCGCTCTTCGAGCAACGCACCGGCCTCGTGCAACTGCTAGACCTGAGCAATCGCGCCGAAGGCGTGCAAGTCTTCATCGGCGGCGAGACAGGACTGGCGCCGCTGGACGAGTGCAGCGTCATCACCGCGCCCTACGAGGTGAATGGCCAGGTGGTCGGCACCGTGGGCGTGATCGGCCCGACGCGCATGGCCTATGAGCGCGTGATTCCCATCGTCGATATCACGGCCAAGCTGCTCTCCAGCGCCTTGTCGCAAAATTCGCAGGGCTGATGCGTTACCAACCCGAACCCGATTTTCGTCACGGCATCGCGCCGCGCACGGCCGTCGTGCTGGTCAGTCTCGGCACACCGCAAGCACCCACCGCTGCCGCCTTGCGTATCTATCTCAAGGAATTTCTGTCCGATCCGCGCGTCGTGGAAATACCGCGTGTGGCCTGGTGGCCTATATTGAATGGCGTCATCCTGAATACGCGGCCAGCCAAATCGGCGAAGAAGTACGCGCAAATCTGGACCAATGACGGCTCGCCGCTACGCGTGCATAGCGAGAAGCAGGCCAAGTTGCTGCGCGGCTATCTCGGGCAAGACGGCTTGGGCGAAATTACGGTCGACTACGCCATGCGTTATGGCGAACCTTCTATCGCGTCGGTGCTGGATCGTCTGAAGCGCGAACACTGCACGCGCATCCTGGTGGTGCCGCTTTATCCACAATATGCTGCCAGCACTACCGCCAGCAGCATGGATGCGCTCACTGCCTGGCTAGGCAAAACGCGCAACCAGCCGGAGCTGCGCTTCGTGCGTAATTTCCATGACCACCCCGGCTACATCGCCGCGCTGGCCGCCAGCGTGCGCGAAGCCTGGCTGGCGCGCGACCGTGCCGACAAACTGGTGATGAGCTTTCACGGCCTGCCGCGCTTTTCGCTGGATCGCGGCGACCCTTACCACTGCGAATGCCAGAAAACCGCGCGTCTGTTGGCCACAGCGCTGGGGTTGAGCGCTGAGCAGTATGTCGTCACCTTTCAGTCGCGCTTCGGCCGCGCCGAATGGTTGCAGCCGTATACGCAGGCCACGCTGGAAGAACTCGCACGGAAAGGCGTGAAGCGCGTCGACCTGATCTGCCCCGGCTTCGTCTCGGACTGCCTGGAAACGCTGGAGGAAATCGCGATGGAGTGCAAAGCGGCCTTTTTGCAGGCGGGCGGCCAGGAATTCAACTACCTGCCCTGCCTTAACGAGCGTCATGACTGGATCGCCGCGCTGGCCGATCTGGTGCGCAGCCACCTTGGTAACTGGCTCAGCCAGCCGACGCCGGTCGAACTCGCGCAATCGGCCCAGCGCGCCACAAAAATGGGGGCAGCATGTTGAAACTCTTATTGCGCTGGGCGGTGAACGGGCTGGTGTTGCTGGCGATTCCCTATCTGCTGGAATCGGTGCGGGTTGATAGTTTTTATGCCGCTTTGATCGCCGCCTTGTGCATCGGCTTGGTTAACGCCTTGATCCGGCCGATCCTGATCCTGGTGACTTTACCCATCAATATTCTGACGCTGGGTTTATTCACTTTCGTCATCAACGCCCTGCTGTTCTGGTTCGTCGCCAGCTTTGTCAAAGGCTTCTATGTCGCCGGCTTCTGGGCGGCCTTTTGGGGCGCGCTCATCTACAGCTTGGTTTCTGCGCTGGCGAGCCTGTTGCTTTTCGGCCGCCACGAAAATTCGCGCTAAACCACCTGGCAATCAGCCGCGCGACATGCGCCTTTTGCGACGCGTGGCGCCCGGATCGAAATCGCCTTCCATTTGCTTAACCGCCGCGCGACGCGCTTTAGCGGCCATCTTGAAGGCGGGTTCCTCGCCGTATTTATTTACCGAGAACTTGACGCGCTTGGCGCGTCCGTCCGGCAGCACCCAGGAGGCGACCCAGAACCAGCGCCGTTCCTTCGGTGGCTTGTCGCGCGTTTCCGAAGCGCAGTAGCGGCACACGCCCACCACGCCGGATTTGTTGTTCTTCTTGCGGATCTCCGCATGCTCACGCCGCGACAGCGGCGGATTGGCGGCGACCACCGAATCTCGGAAGGCCTTGGCGGCCGCCAAGGCCTTCGCCTTGCTGCCGAACACGCCATCGCTGAACTGCCGGCGATGAATAATGCTGCGACGTTGTATGGTCACCAGCCAACCGTGAGTGCGGCTGGTCTCATTATCAACCCGGGTGATGCCGTAAATGGGCGTGGCTTTCTTCACAAGTGCCTCCGTAGCAGAACTCGCATGGAGATGTTTTCGGCAGGTCACTGAAAAACTTTAATGCTCCTTGAATTTTTAGGACCTATTCCCAATTTAGGTGCTAAAGAAGGATTTGTCATGTCAGAAACGCGCCTACGCTTGGTTGTCGGTCCGCATTGCGATGCCATCAACCGCCTGGCCGCGAAATAGCACGTCAATCCGGCGCTATGAAGGCGAGCAGTTTGGTGTGCCGGATTGCCGCTCACGCTTGAGTCGCTGCCGCCGATCCCGGCAAGCTGCGTCGCACTCAAGTTTTCGGCACTTTTGCCGATAAATACCCCCGAGACGCCCTGACGCACGTACAGCGCCGCGAACATTTACTTTCTGCGAAAGCGCCGTTCCCGGGCCAGCTTCCTTCGCTGCGTCAGGTGCGTCTCACCACGCCAGGGCCAGAGCGCCGCTCTCTATATATTCAGTGCCCACCAGACACCCCGCGCAGCGCCATTCAATTCCAAGCAATCCGCGGCAATTTTCAGCCCGACTCTTGAAATCCAAAAATCCGCCCCAAATTTGCCTCGGTCTATAGATGTGAGCAGACCCCGAGGGAGAAGCACCGATGCAAGAGAATCAACCCGTTCCGGAACAAGCGCCAGCAAATCAGGCCGCTGCGGAATCCGCTGCGCCGCACGACAACAAAGTCGACACCCTGCCCAGCCTGGAAGAGCTGCTGCGCGAGGCCGAGCTCAAGGCGGCGGAACACCATGACGCCTGGCTGCGCGCCAAGGCGGACACCGAAAACCTGCGCCGCCGCGCCCAGGAAGACATCGCCAAAGCCCACAAGTACGCCGCCGAGAAATTCGCCCTGGAAATGCTGCCGGTGAAAGACAGTCTGGAAGCCGCGCTCGCGGCCGATAGCCCCACATTGGAAAACCTGCGCAGCGGCGTGGAATTGACCCTCAAGCAACTCAGCTCGGCCTTCGAAAAATCCGGCCTGGCCGAAATCAACCCGATGGGCGAAAAGTTCGATCCTCACAAGCATCAGGCTATCGGCGCCCAGGAAGCGGAAGGCGAGGTGAATCGCGTGCTGATCGTCTTGCAAAAAGGCTATGCGCTGAATGAACGCGTCATCCGTCCGGCGCTGGTAATGGTTTCCAAATCACCCTCGGCAGCTTGAAAAGAACCGGCAATAGCCCCATATCCACCATAAGTTGTTTCGGGTTTGGCGTTTCGGGTTTCTAGTTGCAACCCACCGCTCCCGAAACTCGAAACTCGAAACCCAAAACCCGAAACTGAAGGAAAGACAACATGGGCAAGATCATAGGAATCGACCTGGGCACCACCAACTCCTGCGTCGCGGTCATGGAAGGCGGCAAGCCTAAAGTCATCGAAAACTCGGAAGGCGCGCGCACCACGCCGTCCATCGTGGCCTATGCCGACGATGGCGAAATTCTTGTCGGTGCTGCGGCCAAGCGCCAAGCCGTCACCAACGCCAAGAACACGCTGTTCGCGGTGAAGCGCCTGATCGGTCGCCGCTTCGAAGAGAAGGAAGTTCAAAAAGACATCAACCTGATGCCTTATAAAATTGTCAAGGCCGACAACAATGACGCCTGGGTGGAAGTGCGCGACAAGAAAATGGCGCCGCCGCAAGTCTCCGCCGAAGTGCTGCGCAAGATGAAGAAGACGGCCGAAGACTACCTCGGCGAAGAAGTCACCGAAGCCGTCATCACCGTGCCGGCCTACTTCAACGACAGTCAGCGCCAGGCCACCAAGGACGCCGGCAAGATCGCCGGTTTGGAAGTCAAGCGCATCATCAACGAGCCGACTGCGGCCGCGCTGGCATTCGGTCTGGACAAGAAAGAAGGCGACCGCAAAATCGCGGTGTATGACCTGGGTGGGGGCACCTTTGATATTTCCATCATCGACATCGCCGAGATCGAAGGCGAGCATCAGTTCGAAGTGCTGTCGACCAACGGCGACACCTTCCTGGGCGGCGAAGACTTCGACCAGCGCCTGATCGAATATGTCGTTACCGAGTTCAAGAAGGAGCAGGGCGTCGATCTCAAGAATGACGTGCTGGCTCTGCAGCGCCTCAAGGAAGCAACCGAGAAAGCCAAGATCGAGTTGTCGAGCGCCCAGCAGACTGAAATCAATCTGCCCTATATCACCGCCGACGCCACCGGCCCCAAGCACCTGGCGCTCAAAATCACCCGCGCCAAGTTCGAAAGCCTGGTCGATGAACTCATCGCCCGCACCATTGAGCCCTGCCGCATCGCCATCAAGGACGCCGGCGTGAAAGTCTCGGATATCGCCGACGTCATCCTCGTCGGCGGCATGACGCGCATGCCCAAGGTGCAGGAAAAGGTGAAGGAGTTCTTCGGCAAGGAACCTCGTCTCGACGTGAACCCGGATGAAGCCGTGGCTGTCGGTGCTGCCATCCAGGCCGGCGTGCTGCAAGGCGAAGTGAAGGACGTGCTGTTGCTCGACGTAACGCCGCTTTCGCTCGGCATCGAAACACTGGGCGGCGTGATGACCAAACTCATCCAGAAGAACACCACGATCCCAACCAAGGCCGCGCAGGTGTTCTCGACCGCTGACGACAACCAGTCGGCCGTGACTATCCACGTCTTGCAAGGGGAACGCAACGTGGCCTCGGGCAACAAGAGCCTGGGCCAGTTCAACCTTTCCGACATTCCGCCGTCACCGCGCGGCATGCCGCAGATCGAGGTGGCCTTCGACATTGATGCCAATGGAATTCTGCATGTCTCGGCCAAGGACAAGGCTACCGGCAAGGAAAACAAGATCAAGATCCAGGCCAGCTCGGGTCTCAACGAAGAAGAGATCGACAAGATGGTGAAGGACGCCGAAGCCCACGCCGAGGACGACAAGAAAGTGCTGGAGTTGGTCACCGCACGCAACGCCTGCGACGCCATGATTCACCAGACGAAGAAGGCGCTGTCCGAACATGGCGACAAGCTCAGTGCTGACGAGAAAGCGGCTATTGAAACCGCCCTCAAGGAGGCGGAAGATACATTGAAGGACGGCGACCAGGCCGCCATCGAAACCAAGACTAACGCGCTGAGTGTAGCCAGCCAGAAACTGGGTGAAAAGGTGTACGCCGAGCAGCAAGCAGCGGCGGGCGCCGCGGGTAGCGCTCCTGGTGGCGATGCCGGCAAAAAGGATGAAGGCGATGTGGTGGACGCCGAGTTTACCGAAGTCAAAGACAAGAAGTGAGGCGTGAGAGGTGGGGAGTGAGGTGTAAGCCTCACTCCCCACTCGCCGTTTACTTTTCGCTCCCATCTCTTCACTTCTAACCAAAAACAAATGGCCAAACGCGACTTTTACGAAGTGCTCGGCGTCAATCGCGACGCGTCCGACGATGAAATCAAAAAGGCCTACCGCAAGCTGGCGATGAAGCATCATCCGGATCGCAATCCGGATCATCCCAAGTCGGAGGAACATTTCAAGGAGGCGAAAGAAGCCTACGAGATTCTGTCGGATGCGCAAAAGCGCGCCGCCTATGATCAGTATGGCCATGCCGGCGTAGACCAGCAGGCCGGCATGGGTGGCGGCGCCGGTGGCTTCGGCGATGCCTTCAGCGACATCTTCGGCGACATCTTCGGCGGCGGACGGAGCGGCGGCGGGCATAGCGGCGTTTATCGCGGCGCCGACCTGCGCTACAACCTGGAGATATCGCTGGAGGAAGCGGCGCGCGGCACGGAAACGCGCATCCGCATTCCCACTATGGAGGAATGCGAAAGCTGCGATGGTTCCGGCGCGCGCAAAGGCACGGAAGCCAAAACCTGCCCGACCTGCCACGGTCACGGCCAGGTGCGCATGCAGCAAGGTTTTTTCTCAATCCAGCAGACCTGCCCCAAGTGCCACGGCACAGGGCGCATCATTCCAGACCCCTGCCCGACCTGTCACGGCGTCGGCCGCGTCAAGCAGCACAAGACGCTGGCGGTAAAAATTCCCTCCGGCATTGACGAGGGCGATCGCATACGGCTTTCCGGCGAGGGCGAGCATGGCGTGAATGGCGGCCCGGCGGGCGATTTGTATGTGCAAATCCACATCAAGGCGCATTCGGTATTCCAGCGAGACCACAACGATCTGCATTGCGAAATGCCCATCAGCTTCAGCGTCGCGGCACTCGGCGGCGAGATCGAAATCCCCACGCTGGACGGCATGGCCAAGATCAAGATTCCCGCGGAAACGCAAAGCGGCAAAGCCTTCCGTCTGCGCGGCAAAGGCATCAAGGGCGTACGTAGCCATAGCCACGGCGACCTGCTATGCCACGTGGTCGTCGAGACCCCGGTGAATCTCACCGAGCGGCAAAAAGAACTGCTGCACGAACTCGAAACCATCAACATCGACGACGACAGCCGTCACAATCCCCGAGCAAAGTCCTGGATGGAACGGGTGAAGGAATTCTTCGCCGATTGACGGCTTGCACGTCGCGCTGCAAACTAGGGCGAGTGGCGGCATCCGTCGGCTAAGCGGCTAAGCGGCGAAGCGTTTACAGGCGTTTCTGGTATTCTTCGCGGCTCTATTATCGCTGCACCTTCGCCTGAGGAGTGGATCATGAAACGTGTGCTAGCCATCGCGGTCGGTATCTCAATGGCCGGCTTGTCCTTCCTGTCACATGCCGAAGTCGGCGTCACCAACACCGTCATACTGCTCGGCCAGTCGGCTGACTTCTCCGGCCCGGCGCAAGAACTCAGCGTCGACATCCAGATGGGGGCGCGGCTCTACTTCGATGAAGTTAACGCCAAGGGTGGCATTTATGGCCGCAAGATCGAGTTATACAACCTCGATGATGGTTACGACACCAAGCGCGCCGAAGCCAACACCAAGGAGTTGATCGAAAAAAACAAGGTGTTCGCACTCTTCGGTTATGTCGGTACCGCCACCAGCCAGGCCGCCATACCGATCTTCACCGCCGCCAAAGTTCCTTTCATCGCACCGTACACCGGTGCTGATGCGCTGAGAGAACCTTTCAACAGGAACATTTTCAATGTGCGAGCCAGCTACAACGACGAGACCGAGAAAATCATCGAGCAACTGGTCTCGGTGGGTTCGAAGAAAATCGCCGTCGTTTATCAGAACAACGCATACGGTAAAAACGGTCTGGATGGCATCGAGCGTGCGCTCATCAAGCGTGGCCTGAAGGTTGCCGTCACCAGTACGCTGGAGCACGAGACAGGCGAAGTCGGCAACGCCGTAAAGCCTATTCTCGCCGCGCAGCCCGATGCTGTCGTCATCATCAGCTCGTATAAACCGACTGCTGCGGTCATCAAGGAAATGAAAAAAGCCGGTACCTCGGCACAATTCTTCACCGTCTCCTATGTGGGCAGCCGCCCGCTGGCCTGGGAGCTCGGCCCTTACGGCGTGGGCGTGATGGTGACGCAGGTGGTGCCCTTTCCCTGGGGCGGCAAGCAACTCATCGAGCGTGAATACCAAAAGCTCATGAACGCCAGCGGCGCGACAGAGTATTCCTTCACCACGCTGGAGGGCTTTCTGGCCGCGAAAATCTTCGTCGAAGGCCTTAAGCGCGCCGGTAAAGACTTGACGCGGGAGAAGCTGATTACCGCCCTGGAAAGCATGACGAACCTGGATGTTGGCGGCTTTCGCTTGAATTTCGCGCCGAACAATCACAACGCGTCGAGCTTCGTCGATGTTACGATGATCACCAAGAACAGCCAGTTCGTGCATTGAACGTCTAAACAATCTGCAAGGGGTGTGACGGGCGGGACAAACAGGCAGGACATTGGAATTTAATTCAATTTAATTTGAGACTGGAACCTTTTCCCTACAGCGCAAGATCGCCACGTCCTTGCACATCAAAAGCCACGGGCCCGTCAGGGGGCGCGACGATGAGCACGGAAGATTATAGTGGATTCCGTTTTCAAGACAGCGGTTTAAGCTGTACGCTGTCATGAGGAACGAGACGCGATAAAGGAAGCAAAGAAGCGGAAGGCCCACTTGCCCGAATTCAAAGCGAAGGTTGGGCTGGAGGCGTTGAGAGGGCTGAAGACCGTCAACGAGATTGGTCAGGAGTACGGCGTTCATCCCGGTCAAGTCGGACTGTGGAAGAAAGAAATTCAGGCGCAAGCCAAGACGCTATTCGAAGGCAAGCGAGGCCCCACGCCGATGGGCGCGCATCAGGAGCCGGAGCGGCTGTACAGCGAAATTGGCAAGCTGAAAGTAGAACTCGACTGGCTCAAAAAAAAGTCCGGGATCAGCCAGTCATGATCAGGCAAGGATGGCAGCTTCGCTGCCCACGCGGATAATCACCCATCGAAACACGTGGGCAGCGAAGCTGCCCACCCTACTTTTCCTTGAGTTTATCGTTCAGCCACACCAGCGCACCCAACCCTGCGGCGCGTCCGCTGGCGAAGCAGGCGGTCAGCAAATAGCCGCCGGTGGGCGCTTCCCAATCCAGCATCTCGCCGGCGCAAAAAACGCCTGGGTGCGTGCGTAACATCAGGCCTTGATCAAGCGCTTCAAACATCACGCCGCCCGCGCTGCTGATCGCTTCGGCAAGCGGGCGCGGCGCGACTAGCCGCAAAGGCAGCGCCTTGATTGCCGCCGCCAGCCGCGCCGGGTCGGCGAAATCCTGCGGCGTCAGCATTTCGCGCAGCAGCCCGGCCTTGACACCGGCGATGCCTGTCTGGCTTTTCAAATGCGTGGCCAGCGAACGCGCACCGCGTGGTCGCGACAACTCGTCGCTGAGGCGCGACAGGGAACGTCCGGGCGCGAGATCGAGATGCAATGTCGCAAATCCATTCGCCGCGATTTCATCCCGTAATACTGACGACAACGCGTAGATCAAACTACCCTCTATACCGGTCTCGGTGATGATGAATTCGCCTTGCCGTTGTTGATTGGCGAAACTCGCCACCACCGGCTTCACGGGATGGCCCGCGTAGCGCGAACGGAAGTGCTCGCTCCAACCGCAATTGTTACCTTCATTGACATCGAAGCCGCAATTGGCAGGCACCAGCGGCGCAACGTTCACCTCCGCATCCTGAAGACGCTGCGTCCACGCGCCATCGGAGCCGAGCTGCGGCCAACTGCCGCCGCCCAATGCCAACACCACGGCATCCGCTCGCACCGTCTGCTCACCTTGCGGCGTGGCGAAACACAAGCCTTCGCGCGGCCCCAGGCCGCCGATCCAGCGATGTCGCACATGAAATTTCACGCCCGCTTCGCGCAAACGATGTAGCCAGGCGCGCAGCAAGGGCGCCGCTTTTTTCTCAACCGGAAACACCCGGCCCGAAGAACCCACAAAGGTCTCGACGCCCAGCCCCTGCACCCACTCGCGCAAGGCCTGCGGGCCGAATGCTTCCAGCATAGTCGCGATCTCGGTACGACGCGCGCCATAGCGCGCAAGAAAAGCGTCGAGTGCTTCCGAATGCGTGATGTTCAACCCACCCTTGCCCGCCAGCAGAAACTTTCGCCCCACCGAAGGCATCGCGTCATATACCTCCACCCGCGCCCCGCCGGCGCTCAAGACCTCGGCGGCCATCAGTCCGGCTGGGCCGCCGCCGATGACGGCGACATGCCTTGGCGAGGAGGCCACCATGGGACTGGCGGAAAGGGACGAATTGATCATATTCATATGTTTTAACACGCTTTACACCTGATTAACAGATATATCTATTGCCCAGGTGGAATCATTATATTATCATTATGTTATGGATTTTATTTCCTATTCCGATGAAGCGCGGCGAGTAGCCGCCAATCTTGCCCAACGACACGATTCCTGGGTCGAGGCAATCCGCCGTTTTGAAGCCTTGCCCAGCTCAATGTTTTTCGCGCCGAAAGAAGGGGCGCCGCAGTATCTCACCCTCAAATCGCGCAGCGGCGGCAGCAACACCACACTGGGCGTACGCAGCCCTGAGACCGAGCAAAGACTTGCCGAATACCTGGCGGAACGTCAATCCGCCCAAACAGCTGTTGAAGAAACCGAGCACGCGCTCGCCGAAATCGTCGCGCTCTTCCGTGGGCTCAAGTTGCCGGTTGCCATGCCCAAGCCCGCGCGGATCCTCCGAGAACTCGATATCGCCGGCTATCTAGGTACGGACTTGATGCTCGTTGGCACGAACGCCTTTGCCGCCTATGAAGTCGAAGCCGGATGCCGCTTCACTCGCGGCATCGATGAGACGGAAGATTTCGATCTTGCCTGGTGCCGCGGCGCAGAAGTCTCACTGCTCCACACTTCCGCGAAGGCCATCGGCTCGCCGCTCATGAAGGTGCTGAAGATGGTTGATCCGTCTTTCCGCATCAACCATAGAAAGCTTTATCAGGCTGTCGATAAATCCGGCTATCCGGTGGAACTGCTGGTGGCCCCGTCACAATTCAAAACGCTTTCCCGCGAGGAAGCCTTCTCGCCCATGGCGATTTTCGAGGAACAGGAATGGCTCTTGCGCGGCCGCGCCGTGCGCCACGTTATCGTCTCACGCGACAATAAAACCTGCCCAATCTTCGCCCCCGATCCGCGCTGGATGGCGCTGCACAAACTATGGCTCGCCGAAAAACCGGAGCGCGACGCCAACAAACGGCCGAAAGACAAACTACAAGGCACGCTGCTGCTAACCACAGTCAGCCGCTACATGGAGGTCGCTTATCCCCTAGACACGGATTTCGTGCTCGACCTGCCAGACAAGCTGCGGCCAGTATTTGATCGCTGGGCTGCGGAACAAAACTACATTCCTGGAAAGCCCTCGGGGATGCGGTAGTTGGGGCACCATGCAAGGCTCTTATGCGATCGATGTGTGCTCCAGCCCTACGCATTCACGGCAAACCGGAAATCTTCAACAGCGACCAGGGTTCGCAATTCACCCGCGTTGCCTTCATGGGCACGCTGGAACGTGAAGGTATTGTTATCAGCATGGATGGACGGGGACGCGTATTCGACAATATTTTTGTCGAGCGGCTCTGGCGTAACGTCAAATA
>JAYUNL010000049.1:0-3228 GCA_043761745.1 Rhodocyclaceae bacterium | reverse complement strand
CATGTTCAATAACTTAAACGCGTCGTCCCGTTCAACGTTGGGACACTACTGTCTCCCACTTGTAAATAGCGTTGTGCCGGCGTATCGCCTTTTGGTTCGCCACCGCCTGACGCCGGCAAGATAGCCGCGCCCTGGGACAGGAATTCCCAGCCGCCTGCAACGTTTGGCAAGTCCGACATTAGAAACTCCAAAATCCTTAGCGAGCTCAGAGAGTGGCTTCGACCAGGCGAGTTCGTAGAGACCTTCGCGGGAAAGTGCAATCGCTTTCGCGTCGTCGGCCATGGTCGCATAAACTCCATCAAGACAAAATTGAGTCTGGGGTCGTAAGTTCCTACTGTGCCCGGGGTTGCAACAGCCATCCAGCGGGCCTGACCTACCGAATGCCTCACACTCCAGGCAAAGGCATCGTGCCATTGTGGAATTCAAGTTCGAATGGATATCGCTCGTGACACGTGGAGGCTTCCAATTACACAGCGCGAATGACCAGAGTTTCATGTTCTTCGGCCAGCCATCAAGAAATGTCTGTCGACCCTTCGTAGTCTTGAGCCCCAGGCCGCCGCCGTATCAGGACGCAGCGTGTCCACTTTCGATTCCAACTCAGCAATTGTCCGGAATTCAAGCATTTATTGAGTTGGAGAATCCCTGTGAGAGGATATGGTCATCGAATTGAGCGGCTTTTCGGCAAAGTCGTCTATTACTGGAGAGCCGCTTGCTCGGCGCGGTCAACGATTTCGGCTTCGCTGATGGTCGGGAAGGCCTTCTCCTGCAGGAACTGAGGGGCGCTTTAATGAATTCTCATTTGCGATAGTATTTGTTATGGACTCTCAATTCTTGTTGCCGAGTGGCTTTACGCCACCCTCGTATCGGGTGGCGTTGCTGCGGACGTGGGCTTTGAGTCGGCTTGAGGCAGAAGGACTCAGCCATAAGGCGGTCATAGTGACAGCGCCGGCTGGTTACGGCAAGACCGCGTTACTTTCCCAGTGGCGTCATACCTTGCGAATGGCAGAAATGCGAACCGCATGGATGTCTTTGGCAGCGGACCGAACGGACGCGACGCATTTGTTGACGTATCTCACGATGAGCCTCATCGATGCTGGGATTGATTTAGGGCCTGCAGAGAATCTCGCTCAGCAATGGTTTGCAGACACGCCGATTCCGGCCGCAGTGGCCGGCATTGCCAGTCAACTCGCGAAAGACAAGAAACCCATCGTCTTGCTCATCGATGACGCTCATCATCTGTCGCGCGCCGTAGCAGAACAGATTCTTGGACCGCTATTATTGCCCGGTTTGGAACATGTGCATGTCGCTTTAGCCTCCCGGACTAAACCCGCATTGAGTATTGCCGGGCTAAGAGCCCGGGGCGAGCTTCTAGAATGTAATGCGGAGATGCTTCGCTTCACTGAGCGTGAACTTGAGGAACTTCTACCGGACTTAGCAATCGCCCAGCGCGCGCTGCTCGCTTCGAGGACGGAAGGTTGGCCAGTAGCTGTGCAGCTCGCCCGTCTCTGGTTAACAGCAAAACCTGAGCGCGCCGCTCTCATAGCGGGATTTACCGGACATACCACCGAGGTCGCCGAGTACCTGACAGAACAGGTGCTCGGGGATCTATCGGTTGAAATGTACCGTACGCTCGAGACTACGGCTCCGCTCGATGTGCTCTGCGCCGGCGTGGTTGAAGCAATTACGAATGCGCCGGATGCCTGGGTGGCCATGACGGAATATGCCCCGCTTGCGCACCTGATCGTGCCGGTGGACGACACCCGCGAGTGGTATCGCTTGCATCCGCTACTCGCCGACTATTTAAGGGACCGCTTGCATCGTAAGCATCCAGCACTCGAGCGAGAGAGTCACTTGAAGGCTTCTTTCTGGTTCGAAGGCCGCGGCATGGTTCGAGAAGCGATACACCATGCTGTTGCGGCCGGCGAGATTGCGCAGGCCGCAACAATGGTTGAGCGTACGGGTGGTTGGGAATTGGTGCTTTTTGGTGGTACCGGACTGATGCGCGGCCTGATTGCTCAGATCCCCACCGGTCGATTGGCGGAATTTCCCCGTGTCGAGCTATTTCGTGCCTTCTTGGACGCCAAGGATGGCGCGTACATCGATGCGCGCAAGCGGTACGATGAGGCGCGAGACGCCGCGTTGCGCGCGGGCCCTTTGCCGAGTGTGGCTACCCCCATCGGTCGTGATTTGCATATCGTCGGATATCTCCTGGAGCGATATGAGGATCGGACCGTGGAGCCGGGGGCCCTCAGCATCATTTACCGAGACATTGATTCGCTAGGGGTCTCGGATGCCATGGGACGAGCAGCCCTCCTCAATACGGCCTGCCTTTTGGGTCTCGCACTAGGCGACATGAAAAATGCGCGCGAAACCTGTGAACGAGCGGTGCGAGAGATGCGCACGCTCGGATCGGTGCTGGGCTTTAACTACTGCGCGCTTCATCTAGGGCTCACATTGTTACACCTTGGAAGCAGACGAGAAGCGGAAGCAACATTTCGTGAGGCCGTAGACCTTGCGGAAGAGAACTTTGGCGTTGATAGCGGCCTCCGAGCTGTTTCGGATATCCACCTTGCGGTGACTTTGGTGGCTCGCGGTGAGTGGACCGGCGCCCTCGAACTCTTCGATCGTTCACTAAAGCATCTTGAGACCTATGATGGCTGGCTCGATGTGTATGCTGAGGGATACGAGGCGGCGATTGGAGCAGCGCTCGCAGCGGGCAAAATCCAGCTTGCAGAGTCCTATGCCGAACGGGCGGCGGCCACGGCCGTGCGCCGCGGCCTACTGCGATTGAAGAATTTAGCGGCCATTTACCAGGCGCGCCTTAAGCTGCGTGCTGGGCGGCTAGAAGATGCTCGTTTGGGTCTGTCCGAGTTATATGGACAATGGTCTGACACCCCGTTTCATTGGCGGGAACGCGAGGCCGCCGGCATGCTCGCCGCCGAATTGGCGATCGCTTCCCATGAGTTCGCGAGTGCCACGGAGATACTAAAGGACATTACGGTGATCACCAACACCGCACATCGCGCACGCAACTATTGTCACGTCACATTCTTAAATGCCATTGCGCAACACGGTTCCGGTGCACGCGATGAGGCCGCAGCCGCTCTCGTACAACTTCTCGAGCCCGCACTTCGTGAAGAGGATGTAGAGTTTCTCGTTGGCAGCGGTACATTGGCCATCCCGCTTCTTCAGTACGCACGTCAGTGGACGCGGGATCACGGCGCCAGT
>JAYUNL010000048.1:0-21755 GCA_043761745.1 Rhodocyclaceae bacterium | reverse complement strand
CGGCCCCACCCCTTCCCATCCCGAACAGGACCGTGAAACGACTCCGCGCCAATGATATTGCGGATTGCCCGTGAGAAAGTAGGTCATCGTCAGACTAACTTCTACAAGAAAGACCCCGAGAACATCTGTCCTCGGGGTCTTTTGCTTTGAGGGGCCGCTAGGTTTAAGGTGAATCCGGTAAAATGGCCAACTTTACAAACTCACTTGCAGCGGATGAAAACGACTTTCCTCGAATTCGAACAGCCCATCGCCGAGCTTGAAACCAAAATAGAAGAACTGCGCTATGTGCAAGACGATTCGGCCGTGGATATCTCCGAGGAGATCAGCCGTCTTGAAGCGAAGAGCCAGTCCCTCACCAAGGATATTTACGCCAAGTTGACGCCCTGGCAGATCGCCCTGGTGTCGCGCCACCCGCAACGCCCCTATACACTGGATTACATTCAGCACATCTTCACGGACTTCGAAGAACTGCATGGCGACCGGAGTTATGCAGACGATCACGCCATCGTCGGCGGTTTGGCGCGTTTCAACGGGCAATCCGTCATGATAATCGGTCATCAGAAGGGCCGCGATACGAAGGAAAAGATCCTCCGAAACTTCGGCATGCCGCGCCCGGAGGGTTATCGCAAGGCGCTGCGTCTGATGCGCTTGGCGGAGAAGTTCGGCATTCCGGTGGTCACCTTTGTCGATACACCGGGCGCCTATCCCGGTATCGACGCAGAAGAACGCGGGCAGTCCGAAGCCATTGGTCGCAATCTGTATGTCATGGCCGAACTGAAGGTGCCGCTTATCTGTACCGTTATTGGAGAAGGTGGCTCAGGCGGCGCGCTGGCAATCGCGGTGGGCGATGTCGTCAACATGCTTCAGTATGCGACGTACTCTGTTATTTCACCCGAAGGTTGCGCTTCCATCTTGTGGAAGAGCGCCGACAAGGCGCCCGAGGCGGCTGAAACCATGGGCATCACCGCCGCACGCTTGAAAACACTTGGGCTGATTGATCGCATCATCAATGAACCCTTGGGCGGCGCCCACCGCGATCACCGCGCCATGGCTCAGTCGCTCAAGAAGGCGTTGCAGGATGCGTTGCGTCAAGTGGGCGATCTCTCTCCCGCCGAGCTGATTGCGCAGCGTTTTGAGCGAGTGCTGGGCTATGGCAAATTCAAGGAACAACCCGTCCGTTAAGCTTGTCGAGCGGGTTACAGAACGCCTTCGGCCGTTGCTACGAGCTGGCGACCGTGTGGTGGTCGGCCTTTCAGGTGGGCTGGATTCCGTTGTACTTTTACACATTCTGACCGCGCTAAAGTCTGAGTTGGGTGTCAGCCTGACAGCGCTACATGTTCATCATGGCCTGAGTCCGAACGCCGACCATTGGCTGCAATTCGCCGAGCAGCTTTGCCGGAGTTTGGATGTTCCCTTCGATGCCGAGCGTGTCCGCGTAGAAACCAATTCACCCGAGGGGCCCGAGGCTACAGCGCGCCGCGCGCGCTACGAGTCCTACGTTCGGCAAGACGGAGAATGGCTGGCGCTGGCTCACCACCGCGATGACCAAGCCGAAACCATGCTCTTCAATTTGTTGCGCGGATCGGGAGTCAGCGGTGCCGCTGCCATGCCATGGGCTCGTGGTCTGACGGGCAACGCGAAGCTACGCATTCTTAGGCCGCTGCTGGATGTTTCACGTGCAGAGATCGAGGCCTACGCGCGCGATGCGAAGCTTGCTTGGGTTGATGACGAGAGCAATCGCGATTCTCGGTATGCGCGCAACTTTCTTCGCCACAAGGTTTTCCCATTGTTGCGCGAACGTTTTCCAGGCTGCGATGCCACTTTAGCCCGGGCAGCGAATCACTTCGCCGAAGCAGACGCGCTGCTCGACGCGCTGGCGCAAATCGACGCGACATCGGTGCTGCGTGACGGTCGTGTCGTGGTGGCTGACTTTGCCAAGTTGGAGGAGTCGCGCGCCCGCAATCTGCTGCGGCATATCTTCAAGCACGAAGGTGTGCGCATGCCGGACAGCGTGCGGCTGGCGGAAATGGTGCGCCAGATACGCACCGCAGCCGGTGACCGGCAGCTTTCCTTCGATTTGGATGATCTGGTGTTGAACGTTTTTCGTGGTGAGGTTTGGCTGGTGCAGCCGATCAAGCTGCCTGGCGTGACGCTGGGATGGCATGGCGAAACGACATTCCCGTGGGGCAATTCATCGCTTTGTTTCAAGGCTGTCGAAGGCAAGGGGATTAGTCAAGACAAGCTCAATCGTGCGGAAGTGACCATCTCTGCGCGTCGCGGTGGCGAACGCTTCCAGCCAGACTGCCGACGCCCACGTCGCTCCCTCAAGAAGCTCATGCAGGAACGCGATATCGCTCCTTGGCAGCGTGCCGCGCTTCCCCTGTTGCGTGCCAACGACGACTTGGTTTGGGTGCCTGGCTTGGGCGTAGACTGCCAATACCAATGCGAGCCGGGGGAACCTGGCTGGCTTGTAAGCTGGCAGCAAGGCTTCTAGCATTTAATGGTTGCAGTTGCACCCATATTGCGCCACGCTAACCCGCTGATAGCGGTAAAACAAGCGTGACGTGGTTTCTTTTCACTGGAGGAGAAGAAAATGATAAAACTACATTCGCTGTTGATAGGCGCTTTTGCGTTGGCTTGCTCGGCCACTGTATTGGCGCAGCAACCGATCATCATCAAATTCAGTCACGTCGTTGCGGTAGATACGCCCAAGGGCCAGGCGGCCGATTACTTCAAGAAATTGGTCGAAGAACGTACAAAAGGTCGGGTCAAGGTGGAGGTTTATCCCAACAGCCAGCTCTATAAGGACAAGGAGGAGTTGGAGGCCTTGCAACTGGGCGCCGTGCACATGCTCGCGCCCTCGTTGGCCAAATTCGGCCCGCTCGGCGCGCGCGAATTTGAGGTGTTCGACTTGCCTTATATCTTCGACGACTACCAAGAGCTACACAAGGTTACCCAGGGCCCGATCGGCCAGCAGTTGCTGAATAAGCTCGAAAGCAAGGGAATTCTCGGCCTAGCCTATTGGGATAACGGCTTCAAGGTCATGAGCGCCAACAAGCCGCTCAGAACGACGGCCGACTTCAGAGGGCTAAAGATGCGCATCCAGTCATCCAAGGTGCTGGATTCCGAGATGCGCGCACTTGGTGCAACACCGCAGGTCATGGCCTTCTCGGAGGTTTATCAAGCGCTACAGACCGGCGTTGTTGATGGTACCGAGAACCCGCCCTCCAATCTTTACACGCAGAAAATGCACGAGGTGCAGAAGTTTGTAACCGTGTCGGACCACGGCTATCTTGGCTATGCCGTCATCGTGAACAAGAAATTCTGGGACGGCTTGCCGGCGGATATCCGGGCCGCTCTGGATGGCGCAATGAAGGATGCCACCAAGTTCGCCAACGACGTCGCCAAGAAGGATAACGACGAGGCGCTGGCGAAAGTGAAAGCGTCCGGCAAGAGCGAAATCACCGTGCTGACACCTGACGAGAAAAAGGCTTGGAAGAAGGCACTGGTCAAGGTGCATGCCGAGAATGAAGCCCGGATTGGCAAGGATCTCATCCAGTCGATCTACAAAGAAACAGGCTTCGATCCAGGCAAGCTTTGATGAGGCACGCGTTGATGTCGAGCAGGCCGCGGCGATTTTAATCGCAGCGGCCTATGTTTTTGCGCTGCGCTTGGGTTCCATCCTCCGCAGGGACACATAAGAAATGTTGAAAGCTCTTGATCACCTCGAGGAATGGTTGATTACCTTCCTGATGGGCGCTGCGACACTGGTGATTTTTGCTGCTGTGCTCCATCGCTACGCCTCGAATATTCCTTATCCGGCTTTCCAGGACTGGCTCCTCACCATCAACATGAGCTGGGCGCAGGAGCTATGTATCTATATGTTCGTCTGGATGGCCAAGTTCGGTGCGGCTTACGGCGTACGTACCGGCATTCACGTTGGTGTGGACGTGCTGATCAATCGTCTATCCAGCAAGAACCGTTTCAAGTTTGTCCTGTTCGGTCTGGCGGCTGGCGCATTCTTTACCGGCATCATTGCAGCGATGGGGGCCGGATTGGTTTGGCATGTCCGAGAAGGCGGCACGACCACTGAGGTGCTGGAATGGCCGCAATGGATAATCTATATGGCGATCCCGCTGGGCTCCGGGTTGATGTGCTTCC
Organism: Rhodocyclaceae bacterium; assembly: GCA_043761745.1. Lineage (GTDB taxonomy): Bacteria > Pseudomonadota > Gammaproteobacteria > Burkholderiales > Rhodocyclaceae > Desulfobacillus. The sequence goes on along the minus strand of JAYUNL010000048.1, from coordinate 17,594 downwards.
GCTTTTTGCAGGTTGCTTGGCACTTTGTGAAAACGGGCCAACTCCCGCACCACGACCACGGTCATGTCGAAGGCATTGAAGACCTGAAAAACGAGGACATCATTCCCTATGCGCTCAAGGACAATCTGCACCCGCGCGATGTGAGCAAAGGGGGCGGAAAATGAACGCCGCCATCATCTTCGTTTTATTGCTGGTGCTCATGCTCACTGGCATGCCGATTTCGATTTCACTCGGCCTGACCGTGCTGACGTTCTTCTTCAGCTTCTCAAACGACCCGATGACGGTGGTGGCGCAAAAGCTGTTTACCGGCATCGAGAAGTTTGAAATCATGGCCATCCCATTTTTCATTCTCGCCGGCAATTTTCTCACGCACGGCGGGGTGGCGCGCCGCATGATCAATTTCGCTACCTCCATGGTAGGCCATTGGCATGGCGGCTTGGGGCTGGCCGGCGTCATGGCCTGTGCGCTGTTCGCAGCCGTCTCCGGCTCCAGTCCGGCGACCGTGGTGGCCATAGGGTCTATCCTCCTTCCGGCAATGGTGAAGCAGGGATTCCCGAAGAGCTTTGGCGCTGGCGTCATCACCACCTCAGGTGCGCTGGGCATCCTGATTCCGCCTTCCATCGTCATGGTCATGTACTCGGTATCGACCAGTACTTCGGTCGGCGCGCTATTCATGGCGGGCATCGTGCCCGGCTTGGTGCTGGCATCCCTGCTTGGGCTGACCACCTGGTGGAAGGCACGTAAAAACGACTACCCACGCATGCCCAAAGCGACCTGGCGCATGCGTCTCAAGGCCTTCCGTGAGAGCGTGTGGGGCCTGCTGCTGATTGTCGTGGTCATGGGTGGCATCTACACGGGCATTTTCACACCGACCGAGGCGGCGGCCATGAGTGCCGTGTACGCCTTCTTTGTCGCCATATTTGTTTATAAGGACATGGGGCTGAAGAAGGTGCCGAAAGTGTTGCTCGACTCAGCCAACATGAGCGCGATGTTGCTTTACATCATCACCAATGCGATGCTGTTTTCGTTTCTGCTGACTTCCGAACAAATCCCGCAGATCATGGCCGACTGGATCATCGGCAAGGGCCTCGGGCCCATCGCTTTCCTGCTGGTGGTGAACGTGCTGCTTCTGGTCGCCGGTAACTTCATGGAGCCCTCATCCATTGTGCTCATCATGGCGCCGATCCTCTTTCCGGTGGCCATGAAGCTGGGCATCAATCCCGTGCATTTCGGCATACTCATCACGGTGAATATGGAAGTGGGTATGTGCCACCCACCGGTGGGACTCAATCTCTACGTTGCCAGTGGCATTACCAAGATGGGGATCACCGAGTTGACGGTCGCCGTCTGGCCGTGGCTGCTGACCATGCTGGGCTTCCTCGTTCTCGTCACTTATTGGCCGACTCTCTCTCTGTGGTTGCCAAAAACGCTGGGCATGTTGTAAGCGGATTAGTTCGGCAAAGCCCGGCCTCGGCCGGGCTTTGCATTTTATGGTCGCAGTCTTGGGGACAGTCATGTTTTTGCTGATAAAATAACGCGTTAAACGCGGTTTCCCGTGTTTCCTTTCAACTCTTTGATTCTGGAGCTTTAGATGGCTGTTGAACGTACTCTGTCGATCATTAAACCCGATGCCGTGGCCAAAAACGTGATCGGCAAGATTTATTCACGCTTCGAGACGAACGGCCTGAAGATTGTCGCGTCGAAGATGAAGCACCTGTCGCGCGCCGACGCCGAAGGTTTCTACGCCGTGCATCGCGAGCGGCCCTTCTTCAAGGACCTGGTGGAATTCATGATCTCCGGTCCGGTCATGATCCAGGCGCTGGAAGGGGAGAATGCCATCGCCAAAAATCGTGACCTGATGGGCGCCACTGATCCGAAGAAGGCCGCACCGGGAACCATCCGCGCCGATTTCGCCGAAAGCATCGATGCCAATGCGGTGCATGGCTCCGACGCGCCCGAAACGGCGGCGGCGGAAATCGCCTATTTTTTCCCCACGATGGAAGTTTATTCGCGCTGAACAGATGAAGATTAACCTCCTCGATTTCGATGCCGAAGGCCTCAACGCCTGGTTCGCCGAGATGGGCGAAAAGCCCTTCCGCGCGAAGCAGGTGCTGCGCTGGGTGCATCAATTCGGGGAGGACGACTTCGAGCACATGACCGACGTCGCCAAGAGTTTGCGCGAACGTCTGGCCGACCTCGCCGAGGTGCGGGTGCCGCAGGTGTTGCGCGATTCGACGGCCTCGGATGGCACGCGCAAGTGGTTGCTCGATGTGGGCAACGGCAACGCGGTCGACTGCGTCTTTATTCCTGAGGCGAATCGCGGCACGCTGTGCATTTCCAGTCAGGCTGGCTGCGCGTTGGATTGCGCCTTCTGTTCCACCGGTAAGCAGGGTTTCAACCGCAATCTCACCACCGCTGAAATCATCGGACAGCTCTGGTGGGCGAAGAAGGTGCTGGGCGATTTTCGCGGCGCAAAAACAACAGTTGATGGAGACGGCGACGATAATGAGCTTAGCAGTGACGGTCGCATCATCAGCAATGTGGTCATGATGGGTATGGGGGAGCCGCTGGCCAACTTTGATAACGTGGTCGCTGCCTTGAAACTCATGCTCGACGACAATGCCTACGGCTTGTCGCGTCGTCGCGTAACTCTGTCGACTTCGGGCGTCGTGCCTGCGCTTGAGCGTCTGCGCGATGCTTGTCCGGTTGCGTTGGCCGTTTCCTTGCATGCACCAAACGACGCATTACGCGACGAGCTGGTGCCCATCAATCGCAAGTATCCGCTGGTGCAATTGCTGGCGGCCTGCCGTCATTACCTGGAGAAGGCGCCACGCGATTTTGTTACCTTCGAATACGTCATGCTGGACGGTATCAACGATAGCGATCAGCACGCTCAGGAATTGATTCATCTGGTGCGCGATGTGCCGTGCAAGTTCAATCTGATTCCTTTCAATCCGTTTCCTGGCTCCGGCTTCAAGTGTTCGCCCGCGACACGCGTGCGGCGCTTTGCCGATATTTTGATGGGCGCGCAGATCATCACGACCACGCGGAAAACGCGTGGCGATGACATCGATGCCGCCTGTGGCCAGCTTGCCGGACAGGTGCGCGACCGTACGCAACGCCAGCAGAAACGTACCATTCCCATTGCGGAGATTGCATCTTGATACGAACCCAGGTTGTCGCTTTGTCCATCAGTTTGGCGGTTGTTCTGGCGGGTTGTGCGGGCGGTCGTCCAGCTCCCCAAAAGGATGCCGAGGTTCCGGTTTCGCAGCAGGCCTCAGTCGGCAACGCGCAAGGCCGCGCCAAGACCCATACCGAACTGGGTACGTTGTACTACCAGGCTGGCAACATGCAGATTGCATTGCAGGAAGCGCGCATTGCGCTAGCGTCTGATTCCAACTATGCGCCGGCTTACAACTTGCTCGGCTTGATTCATATGTACCTGGGTGAAACGCCCCAGGCGCAAGAAAACTTTGAACGCGCTTCACGATTGGCGCCCGGAGATCCGGAAATCGCCAACAACTATGGCTGGTTCTTGTGTCAGAACGGGCGTGAGCATGACGCCTTGCAGTTCTTCATGTCGGCCGCCAGTAATCCGCTCTACAAAACGCCTACCAAGCCATACACCAATGCGGGCTTGTGCGCGTTGCGTCTGAAGGATGAAAAGGGCGCTGAGGGGTATTTCCAACGCGCCGCGCAGGCTGATGCCAGCAATGCGCAAGCGATTTTCAATCTCGCAGAGATTCTCTATCGGCGCGGCGATTACTCTACCGCACGCAAGTACGTCGCCGAAGTAATGCGACTGAATCAACCCAACGCGGAATCACTCTGGCTTGCGCTGCGTATCGAGCGCAAGCTCGGTGATCGTTCGGCTGAGGCCAGCTACGCCTCGCAGTTGCGGCGCGGCTTCGCCGGCACGCCTCAGCATCAGGCTTTGATGCAAGGAAAGTTCGAGTGACTCCGACAGATAGCGCGCAAGCGGAACCGATCGCGTCGGTCGACTTGGCGCCGGCGGAAGCGGTTGGCCCTGGCACGCTGTTGCGCCGCGCTCGCGAGTCGCGCGGTATAACGCTGGACGAGGTCGGCGCCTCACTGAAAATGAGTCCGCGCCAGATCGAAGCGGTCGAAAACGAGGATTACTCGCGGCTCTCCGGCGCCACGTTCATTCGCGGCTTTATTCGCAACTATGCCAAGTTGCTCAAGATCGATCCGGTCGAGCCGCTGGCCGCGCTGGAAGCCAGGACCGCGTTGCCTGTAGCCGAGCTGAGCGTGCCTAGCGGTTCCGGCATCCGCATGCCTAGCGCCAACGACCGCGAAGGCAAGGGCTCGCGCGTGGCGTTGCTATCGGTGGCGGTGCTGCTGGTGATCGCGTTGGTGCTTTATTTCGATGTGCTTGACGTTGACGGCATACTGGGCCTGAGCGTCGGCACACCAAGCGCCTCGAAGGGCACGGCGGTTCCTTTGGCGATGCAGCCGGAAGTGATACCGCCCAACGCCGATCCGTCGGTTGTGCAGACGTCTAATCAAGCATCTGCGCCCGACAATCAGTCGGCGACGCTTGCCGAAACGGGTACTCTCAAGCCCGGAGAGCGTCGGCTAGCGTTCATGTTCGACGGTGAATCCTGGGTCGAGGTAAAAGACTCTTCCGGGCGTACGCTAATTTCACAATTGAATTCCAAAGGCAGCACGCAGGTATTGGTCGGCCGTCCGCCTTTCCAGTTGGCCGTCGGCAATGCCGCCAACGTCCGTCTGCAATATGACGATCAGATAGTTGATCTGCGGCCGCACACGCGTGTGGAAGTGGCACGCCTGACGCTGGATTAGTTTCTCCATGGATATGGCGACAAACACCGGTAACGGCCCGCTGGCTCGCCGCAAGACGCGTACTGTGCGAGTGGGCGGCGTGCCCGTCGGCGGCATGTATCCCGTCGTTGTGCAGTCGATGACCAACACCGATACGGTGGATGAAGTGGCGACGGCGATACAGGTGGCGCAGCTTGCGCGCGCCGGCTCCGAGATTGTGCGCATCACGGTTAACAGCCAGGAAGCCGCGCGCGCCGTGCCGCATATCCGCGAGCGGCTTCAGCAGATGAACGTGAGCGTGCCTTTGGTCGGTGATTTTCATTTCAACGGCCATAAGCTGCTGTCGGAGAATCCCGCTTGCGTCGAAGCGCTGGACAAGCTGCGTATCAATCCGGGCAATGTAGGTCGTGGCGCCAAGCGCGATGACCAGTTCGCGCAAATCGTCGAACTCGCCGCGCGTTACAACAAACCGGTGCGTATCGGCGTGAACTGGGGCAGCCTGGATCAGGCTCTCCTGGCGCGCATCATGGATGAAAACGCCAAGCGGCCCCAGCCCAAAGACGTTGTCGAAGTGATGCGTGAGGCGATGATCGCTTCCGCCCTGGAGAGCGCGGCGCAGGCCGAAGCGCTGGGGCTGCCGGGTAATGCCATTGTGCTTTCTTGCAAAGTGAGCGGCGTGCAGGACCTCATTGCGATTTATCGCGAGCTGGCGCGCCGCTGCGATTACCCATTGCATCTGGGCCTGACCGAAGCGGGCATGGGCTCCAAGGGCATTGTCGCCTCGACGGCGGCGCTGGCGGTGCTGTTGCAGGAAGGTATAGGCGACACCATACGGGTTTCGCTCACACCGGAACCGAATGGCGATCGCACGCGCGAAGTGATCGTGGCTCAGGAAATATTGCAGACAATGGGTTTGCGCGCTTTTACGCCGCTGGTGGCGGCATGTCCGGGTTGCGGTCGCACCACCAGCACCGTGTTCCAGGAACTGGCGCAGGGAATCCAGGCCCATGTGCGCGAGAAAATGCCCGAATGGCGTTTGCGTTACAGCGGCGTAGAAAACATGACGCTGGCCGTGATGGGCTGTGTCGTGAATGGGCCGGGCGAAAGCAAGCACGCCAACATCGGCATCAGCTTGCCGGGTTCCGGCGAAACACCGGTGGCGCCGGTGTTTGTCGATGGCGAGAAGACCGTCACGCTGAAGGGTGACAACATTGCTGCGGAGTTCAAGGCCATCGTCGATGAGTACGTTGCGACACACTATGCAAAAACGGTCTAGGTCGCAGATTGCGCGGATGAGCACGGAAGAACGCGGAAGAACGCGGAAGAACGCGGATGAGATCGATCTTATCCACGTTCATCCGTGCAATCTGCGGCAAAAGGGTTTTCAATGAGTAATGCCATACAAGCCGTTCGCGGCATGAACGACATTCTGCCGGACGAGGCGGAGCTGTGGGAGGAGTTCGAAGCCACCGTGCGGGCCTGGCTGCGTGCTTACGGCTATCGTCCCATCCGCATGCCGGTAGTGGAGCCGACGCCGCTGTTCTCGCGCGCCATCGGCGCCGTGACCGATATCGTCGAGAAGGAGATGTATTCCTTTGTGGATGCGCTCAACGGCGAGCCGCTTACCTTGCGGCCGGAGGGTACGGCCTCCTGCGTGCGCGCCGTCATACAGCACAGTCTGCTCTATGGCAGCCCGCAGCGTCTTTGGTATGGCGGCGCTATGTTTCGCCACGAGCGGCCGCAGAAGGGGCGCTATCGCCAGTTCCATCAATTTGGTGTCGAGGCGCTGGGCTATGCCGGACCGGATATAGACGCCGAACACATTCTCATGTGCGCGCGCCTGTGGGACGACCTGGGCCTGACCGGCATTCGTCTGGAAATCAATTCCCTCGGCAGCAGCGAAGAGCGCACCTGCCATCGCGCCGAGCTGATCGCCTATCTCGAATCGCACAGCGAGCTGCTGGATGCCGACGCGCTGCGGCGTTTGCACACCAATCCCTTGCGCATCCTCGACAGCAAGAATCCGGCGATGCAGTCCATGATTGAGGGCGCGCCCAAGCTGATTGATTTTCTTGGCGAGGAATCAATGGCGCATTTTGGCGGCGTGCAATCGCTGCTCAAGAACGCCGGCATGCCTTACCGCATCAATCCGCGTTTGGTGCGCGGCCTCGATTACTACAACCTCACGGTGTTCGAGTGGGTGACGGACAAGCTCGGTGCGCAGGGAACGGTGTGCGCGGGCGGCCGCTACGACGGGCTCGTCGAGCAACTGGGTGGCAAGCCGGCGCCCGCCTGCGGTTTCGCCATGGGTGTGGAACGGCTCATCGCCTTGTTGCGCGAAGAGCATGGCGCGGAGACCGACGCTCTCGCGAAGGTGTCGCCCGATGTCTATTTCATCCATCAGGGCGCTGAAGCCCAGGGCGTGGCGTTTCGCTTGGCCGAGCAACTGCGTGACGCCGCTTTTGACGTGATCCTGCATTGCGGCGGCGGCAGCGTCAAGTCGCAAATGAAGCGCGCCGATGCCTCGGGTGCACAGCTTGCGGTCATCATCGGCGAGGACGAGATTGCGGCGGGCGCCGTCACCGTCAAGCCCTTGCGCGAAGCGAGGGAACAAACACGCGTGGCACTTGATTCACTCATCGACGAAGTCGGTAATTTGCTATTTGGGGAAGAAGAAAATGGCGACATATGATTTAGAAGAACAGGAACAAATTTCCGAGCTGAAAACCTGGTGGCGCATGTACGGCAACTACGTCGTGGCGGGATCCTTGGCCGTCATCATCGGCGTGGCCGGCTGGCAGTTCTGGGGTCGCTATCAGCGCAACCAGGCGGAGCAGGCGACGGTCATCTATGCCGCCGTGCAAAAAGCCGCCGCGGCCCATGATGCGAAGAAGGCGCGAGAAACCGCTGGGGAACTGCTCGAGAAATTCCCCGGCACGACCTACGCCGCCATGGCGGCGCTGATTTCGGCGCGCTTGCAATTCGACGCGGGCGATCTGGCCACTGCCAAGACGCAGTTGCAGTGGGTGATGGACAAAGCGGCCGATACCGGTCTGCGCGATCTGGCCCGTTTGCGCTTAGCGCATGTGTTGTTCGACGACAAGGCCGCAGACGAGGCACTGAAGTTGCTGGAAACGGAGCCCGACCCTGCCTTCGCGCCACGCTACGCCGAGTTGAAGGGCGATATCCTGGCTACCCAGGGTAAGAAGGCCGAGGCGCGCACAGCCTATCAAGCTGCACTGACCAAGCTGGAGGCGTTGAAGTCGCAGCGCGAAGCGAATTATCGCGAGCTTGTGCAGATGAAGCTTGACGCTCTAGGGGAAAAGTAATGCGTATTGCCTATCTTGCCGTGGCCGCGCTTCTGGCGGCTTGCTCTTCGATGGATTCGGTGATGGAAAAAGCCAATCCCGTAAACTGGTTCGCCAGTTCACCCAAGATCAAGCCGGCTGAGCTGGAGCCGATCAAAGCTAGCGCCGACGTGACGACGCTATGGCAGGCCAGTGTCGGTAGCGCCGGTGACTTTGTGCTGACGCCAGCCGTGGTCGGCAGCAGCGTTTATGTTGCCGCAGCCAATGGCAATCTGACTCGCTTCGACGATGGCAAGCAAGTGTGGCGCATTGAGACTGATCAGCCGATTTCCGGCGGCGTCGGCGCGGATGGTGGCGTGGTGGTGGTGGGCACGTCCAAGGGCGAAGTGCTGGCGTTCGACAAAGCCGGCAAGGCGCTTTGGAAGACGCGCGTCAGTTCCGAAGTGCTGGCTGCGCCCCAAGTCGGCGAGGGGCTGGTGGTGGTGCGTAGCGGCGACAACCGCATCTTTGCGCTCGATAGTGCCGACGGCAAGCGGCGCTGGGTCTATCAGCGTTCCGTGCCGACGCTGTCCTTGCGCACCAATGTTGGCGTCACCCTTGCAGGCAAGGCGGTGCTGGCAGGCTTTCCGGGCGGTAAATTGGTCGCCATTGCGACCAATAACGGCGCCCCCATTTGGGAGGGTGCGGTGGCCTTGCCCAAAGGCTCGACGGAATTGGAGCGCGTCGCCGATGTGACCAGTTCACCAGTGGTGGCCGGTCGCGAAGTATGTGCCGCCGCGTATCAAGGTCGAGTCACTTGTTTCGATTTGGCCACGGGCAGCCCCATCTGGTCACGTGAAATGTCCTCTGCCGCCGGGCTGGATGTGGATGCGCGCAACGTCTATGTCAGCGACGACAAGGGCGCCGTGCATGCGCTGGATCGCAGCAACGGCGCCAGCGTTTGGAAGCAGGACAAGCTCTTTATGCGTCAGTTGAGCCGGCCACTGGCTGTCGGCAATTTGGTTGCCGTGGGCGACTATAAAGGCGTGGTGCATTTTCTTCGCACTGCCGATGGTAGCTTCGCTGCGCGTGCCGATACCGATGGCGGTGGTGTCGCCGCCGAACCGCAACGACTCGACAAAGGTGTGCTGGTGCAGACCCGCAGTGGCGGCGTTTACGCTTACACCGCGAACTAAGGTGCCGCTGCGCGCATGAAGCCCACACTCGTTATCGTCGGCCGTCCCAACGTCGGCAAGTCCACGCTGTTCAATCGTCTCACCAAGTCGCGCGATGCGCTGGTGGCGGACATACCCGGCCTTACGCGCGACCGCCACTACGGCCATGGCCGCCTGGGTTCTCGCCCTTATCTCGTGGTGGATACGGGCGGCTTCGAGCCCACGGCGAAAGATGGCATCCTGCATGAAATGGCGCAACAGGCCGAAGCGGCCATTGCCGAGGCGGACATGCTGTTGTTCGTGGTGGATGGTCGTGCCGGCCTGACGCCACACGACAGAAGCATCGCCGAGCGCTTGCGCCGCAGCGGCAGGCCCATGCTGCTGGTGGTGAACAAGGCCGAAGGCATGGATCGCAACATGGTGGCGGCCGAGTTTCATGAACTCGGCAGTGGCGAGCCGCTGGCGATCTCATCTGCCCATGGTGACGGTGTGCGCGAGATGCTCGACGAGGCGCTGGCGCCCTTCCCTGAAGAGGACGAGGAACTCTCCGACTTCGAAGGGCCGCGTATTGCCGTGGTGGGCCGACCCAATGTCGGCAAGTCAACGCTGATCAATACGCTGCTGGGCGAGGAGCGCGTCATCGCCTTCGACCAGCCTGGCACCACGCGTGATGCTATTGCCATACCATTCGAGCGGCGCGGCAAGCCTTATACCTTGATCGACACGGCGGGCTTGCGGCGCAGAGGCAGTGTTTTTGAAACGGTGGAGAAATTCTCCGTCATCAAGACACTGCAATCCATCGAACAAGCCAATGTGGTCGTGCTGGTGCTGGACGCCAGCCAGGATATTTCCGATCAGGACGCTCACGTCGCCGGGTTCTGCGTGGAAGCCGGGCGCGCCATGGTGGTGGCGGTCAACAAATGGGACGACGTTGACGAGTATCGCCGCGAGCGGGTCAAGATGGATCTGGCGCGCAAGCTGAATTTTCTCGCCTTCGCGAAAATGCATTTCATCTCTGCGCTGAAGGGCGAGGGCATCAATCCGCTCATGACTTCGGTGGATGCGGCCTATACCGCTTCCATGATCAAGATGCCGACGCCCAAGCTGACCCGGCTGTTACTTGCGGCCGTCGAGAAACAGCAGCCACCCCGTCACGGTATTTTTCGCCCGAAGTTACGTTTCGCGCACCAAGGCGGGAACAATCCGCCGATTATCGTTGTCCACGGCAATGCCCTGAATCATGTCCCGGATTCCTACAAGCGCTATCTCGAACGCATTTTTATGGAAGCCTTTGAACTTCGTGGTACACCGCTGCGCGTCGAGTTTCGCACGAGTAAAAATCCCTTCGCCGACCGGGGTCGATAACGAGGGGCGGACGCTTCGGCTTATCCGGTAGCGCTAGGCGAAAAATTCCAGTAGAGTAGTTCTTGCAATAACAAAATATATAGGTGCCATCATGAGCAATAAAGGGCAACTGTTACAAGACCCGTTTTTGAATACCTTGCGCCGCGAGCACATCCCGGTTTCCATTTATCTGGTGAACGGAATCAAGCTGCAAGGGCAGGTCGAGTCTTTCGACCAGTACGTGGTCTTGCTGAAGAACACGGTGACTCAGATGGTTTATAAACATGCCATCTCCACGGTTGTTCCGGCGCGTCCGGTCACTATTCCTCACGACGACACCGAAGCTTGATGAATGATGTCCCCGGCGGGGTTGGTTCCGCCGTCTTTGATGTTTGATCGTCCCGCATCCTCGGGCGAGCGCGCCGTGCTCGTCCAGCTCGACTTTGGTCAGGGCGATATCACCGAGCGGCTGGCAGAACTCAAGTTGCTGGCGGAATCCGCCGGGGCCAGCGTGGTAGCCGTTGTGCAAGGACGGCGTGAGCGACCCGATTCCGCTCTCTATGCCGGCAAAGGCAAGGTGGCCGAAGTTGGCGACGCCTTGCGCGATGCCGAAGCCGACATCGCCATATTCAATCACGAGCTTTCCGCCGCCCAGCAGCGCAATCTGGAAAAAGTGCTCGAATGCCGCGTGGTGGATCGCAGTAGCTTGATACTCGATATCTTCGCGCAGCGCGCGAAAAGCCACGAAGGAAAACTTCAAGTGGAGCTGGCGCAATTGCAGCACATGGCCACGCGCCTGGTGCGCGGCTGGACGCACTTGGAGCGGCAAAAGGGTGGTATCGGTTTGCGTGGTCCGGGTGAAACGCAGTTGGAAACCGACCGCCGTCTGCTCGGCAAACGCGTCAAGGTTTTGAAAGAGCGCCTGGAGCAGTTGGAGCGTCAGCGCGCAGTGCGTCGTCGCGCACGTACGCGACGCGAAATGCTGGCGGTATCGTTGGTCGGTTATACCAACGCCGGAAAATCCACGCTATTCAATGCACTCACCAAGGCCGGCGCCTATGCTGCAGACCAACTTTTTGCTACGTTGGATACCACCTCGCGCCGGCTTTATTTGGAGGATGCCGGGCAGGTGATTCTGTCCGATACCGTCGGCTTCATACGCGACCTGCCGCACTCGCTGGTGGCGGCTTTTCATGCCACCTTGGAGGAGACAGCGGCGGCGGATGTCCTGTTGCATGTGGTGGACTCTGCCAGCGCGGATCGCGATGCACAAATCGCCGCAGTGGATGGCGTTCTGCGTGAAATCGGTGCCGGTGATGTGCCGCAAATCCTCGTCTGGAACAAGATTGATGTCACCGGCGTGGCAGCGGAGATCGCGCGTGACGCCTATGGTAGAATCTGTCGCGTCCGTCTCAGCGCAAAAACCGGTGCTGGTCTTGATCTTATGCGGCCGGCGTTGGCCGAGACGGCGCGCGATCACGCTGCACTGGCGTCCCGTGTAGCGCCTTCCATTACCCAAGCTGCCTGACTATAAAGTTCATCGAAGCCTATGATTACTGGCATTCTCATGTCACTCAACGACCCCAAGTGGGGCAACAACAAAGGCTCGAACCAGGGTCCGCCCGACCTCGAAGATTTGTGGCGTGACTTCAATCGGCGCCTCTCCGGTCTGTTTGGCAAGAAGAGCGGCGGCAACGGCGGCGGCGATCCGCGCCCACCCATGAACTTCAGAGCCTTTGGCGGCGGTATCGGCGCGCTGATCGCGTTGGTGCTGACGATATGGCTGGCGAGCGGCTTCTACATTGTCGATGCCAGTCAGCGCGGTGTCGTGCTCACCTTCGGCAAGTTCTCACAGACCACCGAACCAGGTTTGCGTTGGCGTTTGCCTTACCCCATCCAGACGCAGGAGATCGTCAAACTGACCGATGTGCGCGTCGTCGAGATCGGCTATCGTGGATCGGACAAGAACAAAGTGCTGAAAGAAGCGCTGATGCTCACGGACGATTTGAATATCATCAATATTCAGTTCGCTGTGCAGTGGTTCCTCAAGGATCCACAGGAATATCTGTTCAATAACCGCAATCCTGAAGACACCGTGTTGCAAGCGGCCGAGACAGCCATGCGCGAGGTCGTCGGCAAGAACACCATGGACTTTGTGCTTTACGAGGATCGCAAACAGGTTGCCGAGCAGGCAACCAAAATCACTCAGGACATTCTCGATCGGTACAAGACGGGCATCATGGTTTCTAACCTGACCTTGCAGAACGTGCAGCCACCGGAGCAGGTGCAGGCCGCCTTCGAAGATGCCGTAAAGGCCGGACAAGATCGTGATCGTCAGGTCAATGAAGGCCAGGCCTACGCCAACGACGTAATTCCGAAAGCGCGCGGTGCGGCATCGCGCCTGTTCGAGGAAGCCAACGGCTACAAGGCCCGCGTTATCGCCAATGCCGAAGGTGAGGCCTCCCGTTTCAAGCAGGTATTGACCGAGTACAGCAAGGCGCCGGAAGTCACCCGGCAACGCTTGTATATTGACACCATGCAGCAGGTGTTTACCAATACCAGCAAAGTCATGATCGACGCCAAGAGTCAGGGCAATCTGCTCTACCTGCCGCTGGATAAATTGATGCAAGTCGCCGCGCCGGCCGCAGCTACAGCGGCGACGGAAACGGCGCCGTCTGCGCGAACTGTGCAAATAATTCCAAACGAGGTACCACCGCAACTCGATAAGACAGACGTCAGTGGTCGTTCGCGCGAAACACTGCGACTGCGCGAGAGGGGAGAACGCTGATGAACCGCAATCTGCCTTTCGTTGCTGCCTTCGTCATTGGCCTGCTGGTCGTGGCGGCTATGTCGATGTTTACCGTCGATCAACGCAATTTCGTTCTCGTCAGGCAGTTCGGCGAGATCAAAAGTGTCATTTCCGAACCGGGCTTGTACTTCAAGTGGCCGCTTATTCAAGATGTGCGTAGTTTCGATAAACGTATCCAGACTTACGATGCGCCGGAGCCCGCAAGTTTCTTTACCTCGGAGAAAAAGACGGTTCAGGTAGACGCTTTCGTCAAGTGGCGCGTCATTGATCCGAAGCAATACTACATCTCCGTACAAGGCGATGAAGCCGTAGCCCAAACCAGACTTTCCCAAAAGGTAAACGCCGGACTGCGCGACGAATTCTCCAAGCGCACGGTGCACGAGGTTGTCTCGGGTGAGCGCGAGAAAATCATGGATGCGGTGCGTACCAAGGCGGATGCCGATGTGCGTTCCATCGGCGTGGAGATTGTCGATGTGCGCCTGAAGCGAGTCGATTTGCCGGACAAAGTTAGCGAGTCCGTCTATAGCCGCATGGAGTCGGAGCGCAAGCGCGTCGCCAATGAGTTGCGTTCCAAGGGATCGGCCGAGGCGGAAAAGATCAAGGCCGATGCCGACCGGCAGCGCGAGATCATCATCGCTGAGGCTTATCGCGATGCTCAGCGCACCATGGGTGAAGGCGATGCCAAAGCAACCGCGATCTACGCGGGTGCCTTCGGCCAGAACGCGGAGTTCTATGCTTTCTATCGCAGCCTGGAAGCCTATCGCAAGAGCTTCAAGAGCAAGAGTGATGTTCTGGTGGTGGATCCCAGTGCCGAGTTCTTCAAGTACCTCAAGGGCGCTGGCAAAGGTGGGAAATAATGTGGCCCATCCTTTTGATGGCGTTGGCGTTGATGCTGGTGCTCGAGGGTTTGCTACCCTTCATCGCGCCGAAAATCTGGCGCGACACTTTTCGCCGCCTTACCGAGCTGGCTGACGGGCAGATCCGTTTCTTCGGTCTGTCTTCAATGATCGTCGGCTTGTTGCTCCTGTATTTCCTCAGATAAATATCATGCGTTGGCTGTTACCCGAATCCATCGAGGACATCCTGCCCGCCGAGGCGCGGCAGGTGGAGCGACTGCGTCGCGCGCTGCTCGACGAGTTCGCGCTGAATGGCTACGAGCTGGTTGTGCCGCCCATGCTCGAGTATATCGAGTCGCTGCTCACCGGCAGCGGGCGCGACATGGACTTGCGTACATTCAAGCTGGTCGATCAGCTATCCGGCCGCACCATGGGCGTTCGCGCCGACATCACGCCGCAGGTGGCGCGCATAGATGCGCACCTGCTCAATCGGCAAGGCGTAGCGCGGCTATGCTACTGCGGCAGCGTGCTGCACACCTTGCCTTCGGGGCTGACTGCCACGCGAGAGCCGTTGCAAATTGGCGCGGAGTTGTACGGCCATGCCGGGATCGAGGCCGATGTCGAAATCATCCGCCTGCTCGCCAGTGCGCTGGAGATTGCCGGCATCAAGGCGTCACGTCTCGATCTCGGCCATGTCGGCGTGTTCCGCGCGCTTGCTGGTCGCGGCGGCTTCGACGCAGAACTGGAACAGGCGCTTTTTTTCGTGTTGCAGGCCAAGGATATGCCGGCCCTGCGCGAACTGGTAGCCGATGTGGCCGAGCCGGTGCGTTCGGCCTTGCTCGCGCTGCCCGAATGCTATGGCGGGGTGGCGGTACTCGACCGTGCGACGAGGCTGCTGCCACAAGATGCCGAAATCGCCCAGGCACTGATGGATTTACGCCGTCTCGCCAGCGAACTTGCTGACCTGCCGCTGAGCTTCGATCTCGCCGATTTGCGTGGTTATCACTATCACAGTGGTGTGGTGTTTGCTTCGTATAGTGCGGCGCATCCGAATGCCGTTGCCATGGGTGGGCGCTACGACAAGGTGGGCAAGGCCTTCGGCCGCGGCCGCCCGGCAACCGGGTTTAGTCTGGATCTGCGGGAGTTGGCGAAACTTGGCGCGGTTGCTGAAGCGCCGCACGCGATTCTTGCGCCATGCGGCGAAGACAGCGGCTTGCGCGCTGCCATCGTCGCGCTGCGCACCAAAGGTGAAATCGTTATCGAAGCCCTGCCTGGTCACGACGGTACCTGGCAAGAGACAGGCTGCGACCGACAACTGTTGCTGCGCGACGGACGCTGGTCGATCGAAAAAATTCAGGGAGTGAAGTAAAGCATGGCAAAGAATGTGGTCGTCGTCGGCACCCAGTGGGGTGACGAGGGCAAAGGTAAAATCGTCGATTGGCTGACCGATCACGCTCAGGGCGTGGTGCGCTTTCAAGGCGGCCATAACGCCGGGCACACGCTCGTTATCGCGGGCAAGAAGACGGTGTTGCATCTGATTCCCTCGGGTATTTTGCGTGCCGATGTGGCCTGCTATATCGGCAACGGCGTGGTGCTCTCGCCCGAGGCACTGCTCAAAGAAATGGATGAACTGGAGGCCGCCGGTGTGGAAGTCGCCCAGCGACTCAAGATTTCCGAAGCCTGTCCGTTGATCCTGCCCTACCACCAGGCGCTGGACATCGCGCGCGAAGTGGCCAAGGGCGCCAACAAGATCGGTACCACTGGGCGCGGTATCGGTCCCGCTTACGAAGACAAAGCGGCGCGGCGCGGTTTGCGCTTGCAGGACTTGCTGCGCCCCAAGCGCTTTGCCGAAAAGCTCGCTGAAATTCTTGATTACCATAACTATGTTTTGCAGCACTACTTTCGCGCCCAGCCTGTGGATTTTCAGCAGACGCTGGAAGGCGCGCTGGCGATGGCGCCGCGCCTGAAGGACTTGGTCGCCGATGTGCCGCGCGCACTCTATGAAGCGCATCGCGGCGGCGCCAATCTGTTGTTCGAAGGTGCGCAGGGTACGCTGCTCGATATCGATCACGGCACTTATCCCTTTGTCACCTCCTCGAACTGCGTGGCCGGTGCCGCCTCGGCCGGCGCTGGCGTTGGTCCCGGCATGCTGCATTATGTACTTGGCATTACCAAGGCCTATACCACACGTGTTGGCAGCGGCCCCTTTCCGACCGAACTCGACGACGAAGTCGGCAAGCACCTCGCCACCCGTGGCAACGAATTCGGCGCCACGACCGGCCGGCCGCGTCGTTGCGGCTGGTTCGATGCTGCGGCGCTCAAGCGCTCGATCCAGATCAATGGCGTGTCTGGCCTGTGTGTCACCAAGCTCGATGTGCTGGATGGCGTCGAAGAACTCAAGCTGTGCACCGGCTACAAGCTCGACGGCGGCTTCACGGACATTCTGCCGGTGGGCGCGGAAGAATTGTCGAATTGCGAGCCCGTGTATGAATCGTTGGCCGGCTGGAAAGAAAGCACCGTCGGCATCAAGACTTTCGACGCTTTGCCCGCCGCTGCCCGCGCTTATCTCCGGCGCATGGAAGAAGTCTGCGATGTGCCGGTGGATATGATTTCCACCGGGCCGGATCGTGAGGAAACCATCGTGTTGAGGCATCCCTTCAAGTAATCCGGAAATAAAAAAGCCGGTCGTGTGACCGGCTTTTTACATTCATTTTGCTAATTTTCCTGGTGCTAGAAGAGGACTCACACCATTTATATAAATAGCGGAAATAAAATGATATATTAATTTAGAAATATTGCTGTTACACCTACAGTTACTCCTACGATTTGAGGCGGAGTATGGCGAAGGCGAGTAACCTGCCTCGAGGGTGTCCGAGATTTTGTGTAAACGGGGTTGGTGTTAAACATTCGTCATCCGCTCGCCAAACTGGATAGTAAAGCGAGCCAGCGCTGCTTTCCAATCGCGAATCGGCATGGTCCATTTCTGACTGATGTTTCGCAGGGCCAGATAGAAGAGTTTTAGCAAGGCCTCGTCGCTCGGGAAGGAGCCGCGATTCTTGGTTATTTTACGCAGACTCAGGTTTACCGACTCGATGGCATTGGTCGTATAAATCACCTTCCTGATCGCCGGCGGGTAGTCGAAGAATGGGATGATCCTCGACCAGTTCCGTCGCCAGGATTGGCTAATCGGCAGATAGCAAGGCTGATGCTCACATCGTGCTGCACCACCGCTGCCTTGGCCTAAAGTGGATCCCTGAGTCAAGACAGAAATGCCTGGAGTTTAAGCTGCACATTCGACTTCACTAGCAGCTGGACGGCGCTGCCCCGGTTTTGCGTTTGT
>JAYUNL010000047.1:0-10262 GCA_043761745.1 Rhodocyclaceae bacterium | reverse complement strand
GCTTTGCTGCCCACGCCGGGAGCGGTCAAACCTGGAAACGCGTGGGCAGCAAAGCTGCCCACCCTACATTTCTACATTTCGCTGATCACAGCAGTGCGTCCTTGGTGACGCCACTACGCTTGAGAATACGGCGCAATTGCGCCAGCGCTTCGATCTGAATCTGGCGCACACGCTCACGCGTCAGCGACATACGCTCCGCCAGATCCTCCAGCGTCGCCATTTCTCGTCCGTTCAGGCCATAGCGATGCTCGATCACCTGACGCTGCTTATCGTTCAACATGCCTATCCACTCGGCGACGAGACTCTCCACCTCCGCGTTGTGGATCTGCGTCTCGGGCGATTCGGCCTGGTCATCGGCCAATGACTCCCCAATGGATAAACTGGGATCGATATCCAGCGGCGCATCGAGCGACGCCACATGCTCGTTCAAGGCGAGGATTTTCCGCACCTCCACCACGGATTTGTCGAGCAACTGGGCGATTTCCTCGATGCTGGTTTCACGCGCGGAACTCGTTTCCAGCCGGCGCATGGTGCGCAGCACCGCGTTGAGTTCCTTCACCACATGCACCGGCAGGCGGATGGTGCGCGATTGGTTCATGATGGCGCGCTCGACGTTTTGGCGTATCCACCAAGTGGCGTAGGTGGAAAAACGAAAGCCACGCTCGGGATCAAATTTGTCGAGCGCGTGCATGAGCCCGAGATTGCCTTCTTCAATGAGATCCAGCAGCGGCAGGCCTCGATGGAGGTAGTGCTTGGCGATATTCACGACGAGCCGCAGATTGTGCTCGATCATTTTCTGCCACGCAGCGTCGTCACCCTGCCTGACCCGGCGCGACAACGCCAACTCTTCTGCCGCGGTGAGCAAGGCGTTGGCGCCTATCTCGTTGAGATAAATTTGTGTGACGTCGCTCGAAAACTCCCGCTCCAGCAGCGACGGCTCGGCACTGGAAGCGTGTTCCGTCAAGACCGGCTCGGTCAGCTCGTCTTCATCCGGAAGAGCCTCGTCGCGCATGGCGCCCTCGTGTCAGCGTGGGGGTAACAATTTGAGCGGGTCTAGCGGCTTGCCTTGATGACGAATTTCAAAATGCAGTTTGGGCTGATCGGTATCGGTGTTACCGATCTCGGCGACCTTCTGGCCCTTGGCGACCATCTGGCCTTCCTTGGCGAGCAGCTTGCTGTTGTGGGCGTAGACACTGGTCATGCCGCCGGGATGCTGAATAATGAGCAGATTGCCATAGCCGCGTATGGCGTTGTTGGCGTAAGTGACTTTGCCCGCCTCCGCGGCCAGCACTGGTTCGCCAGTCTTGCCGCCAAGGTCGATGCCCTTGTTGCCGCCCTCGACGAAGTTCGCGATGACCTTGCCGTTACTCGGCCAGGTCCAGTTGGCTTCGCCGTTGCCTGCGGACGCCGGCTCGGCCCCCTTGACGGCGATGGGAACCGGCTCTTTGCGTATTTCTTCCGGTTTTACCGCCGCCTGTTCGGCCCACGGCTGCTTGCCACCCTTGGGTTCGCGCTTATAGGTATCGGTGTTGCTGCCAGATGGATGCGCTTCGACGAGGACCGGCGCGGCAACCGGCTTGCTTACCGCCGCGCCTTCCGGCGGCGTCACTTTCAGTTGCTGACCAATTTTGATGACATTAGGATTTTCAATATTATTCCAGGCCACCACATCGCGATAGGAGATGCCATGATCGAGTGCAATGCTGTAGAGCGTATCGCCTTTCTTCACGGTGTACAACTCAACGGGCGCAGGAATCGCTGCGCCAGGCAAGGGCGCAGTCACGACCGGCGGCGTCGGACCCAGCGCGCGATCCACCACCGGCGCAGGCGACTTGCTGGCGCAACCGCCAAGCAGTGCAACGAGCAGCACGCTCAATATCGCAGACCATCTCAATGCGTTCAAACCCATCACTCGACTCCGGCAACCAAGGGCACGAAGCGTACCGCATCGAGACGGCTCTCGCTGTAACCCTGGGGCGTACGCTCAACCATCAGCAAGCTTTGTTCGGCAGTACCCAGCGGCAGAATCATGCGACCACCCACAGCCAGTTGATCCAGCAAGGCCTGCGGCACGCGTACAGGAGCCGCCGCGGCGAGGATGATTGTATCGAAAGGCGCAGCTTCCGCCAGCCCCAAATTGCCATCCGCATGTTTGAGCCTGACGTTAGGCAAGCGCAGATGACGCAAGTTCGACCGCGCCCGCGCCAGGAGCGGCGCGATGCGCTCGACGGCATACACCTCAACCGCGAGTCGGGCCAGCACGGCGGCCTGATAGCCGCAGCCAGCGCCGATCTCCAAGGTTTTGCCCAGCTCGCGTCCGGCGCGTACGAGCTCGATCATGCGCGCTACGACAAAAGGCTGGGAAATGGTCTGCTGGAATCCGAGCGGCAGCGCCGTGTCCTCATAAGCGCGCGAGGCCAGCGCTTCTTCGACGAATAGATGACGCGGCACTGCAGCCATGGCAGCCAGCACGCCTTCGTCGCGTATGCCCTGCTCGCGCAGACGCTCGATCATGCGCGCGCGCGTGCGCTGCGAAGTCATGCCGATGCCGGACAATTCGCGCTTCATCGCGTCAGCCAATTCCGCACCGCGCCCATTTGCGCGGCATGCGTGAGATCGATTTGTAGCGGCGTGATCGACACATAGCCGTCGGCGACAGCATGAAAGTCGGTGCCCTCGCCCGCATCCTGGGCCGCGCCGGCAGCGCCCACCCAATACACCGTTTCACCGCGCGGATTGCGCTGCTTGACCACGCCCTCGGCCTTGTGTCGCTTGCCCAGCCGCGTCACCAACACGCCTTGCGTGGTCGGCAGATCCGGCACATTCACATTCAATAACACCGGCCCGCCCAACGCATCTTTCTGGCAACGCAAGACCAGCTCGCGCGCGATTTGCGCGGCGGTATCGAAGTGCTTGCCCTGATGGCTCGCCAGCGAAATGGCGATCGAGGGCACGCCCAGCAAATAGCCTTCCGTCGCCGCCGCCACTGTGCCGGAATAGATGGTGTCATCGCCCATGTTGGCGCCAAGATTGATGCCCGAGATGACCATGTCCGGCAGGTAATCGAGCATGCCCGTCACAGCGAGGTGCACGCAATCCGTCGGCGTGCCATTGACGTAATAGAAGCCGTTGGCGGCGCGGCGCAGGGAAAGTGGGCGGTCTAGTGTGAGGGAATTGCTGGCGCCGCTACGATCGCGCTCGGGCGCGACGACAGTGATGTCGGCGATATCGGCAAGGTGGCGCGCGAGTATCTCTAGGCCGGGAGCGAAGTAGCCGTCGTCGTTACTCAGCAGAATGCGCATTGGC
Organism: Rhodocyclaceae bacterium; assembly: GCA_043761745.1. Taxonomy (GTDB): domain Bacteria; phylum Pseudomonadota; class Gammaproteobacteria; order Burkholderiales; family Rhodocyclaceae; genus Desulfobacillus. Next base: position 6,956 of record JAYUNL010000047.1, on the reverse strand, counting down.
GATGTGATGGGTATGTGCCGCTAATGTGCCGAGCAAGAAAAGAGGCGAACCTCTGAAAAAAAATGGGCGGGGCGGCGGAATTCGAACTCGCGACCCCTTGCACCCCATACTGGGGAGCAAACCAGAGCTGTTTATTAATCAGTTGGTTATGGCGACGCTCGCTACGCACCAAGCCGAACGATTGATAACAGTTTACAACAGAGTCGCGTAAAAGTCGCGCACTCACTTTGCTTTTAACATGAACGTCTCGCTTAAGGTTTAGTACGATGCACTATCACCTATTTCATCCGTCAGATGTGCCGGAAAATCCCGGAGGGTGTCCGAACGCATTTTTCCGATACGCATGACCACCACATCCGTGGGAGTGATGGCGGGTTGCTGCAACATCCGGACTTCGTGATAAAGTCCGCTTTGATGAAGTTAAGTTTTAAAACACTCGTCCTCGGGTTAATGATGCTCGCAACGTCGATTCAAGGCTTTGCGGCAGCGACCATGATGTTTTGCGAGCCGGTTCATGAGCAGATGGTTTTTGCTGGGCAAAGCGAGAGTGTGCACAACATGCATCATCATGCGGCGGCACAAATCCCTGTTGAGCATGTGGTGAGTCGCAATCCGGCCACACACGATCATGACCACCATCACGGTGCCGCAAAATGCAATATATGTTCCGCCTGTTGCATGCTGGTGGCGATGACAGCGCCGGAGTTCCTGTCGATTTCTCCGCTACCTATTAGCTCACACGTCATTCCTTTCTTCGCGACCGTAATACGCGGTTTCGTCCCAGAGTCTCTGGAACGTCCCCCTCGAAACATCCTCGCTTAGTCCCGCTGCCTTGAGCCGCTAACGCCCGTATTGGGCACGCTGCTTATGGTTCTGTGCCATTCCTGATCGTCGCTGTATATACCGCGCGTCAGGGTCGCGCAATCCGACTCCGAGGTTCCATGAAATCGTTCCAATCATTCGTCCGCGCTGCCATCCTGGCTGCATTGCCCGCTGCTGCAATTGGCCAAAGCGGGCAGTCAGCAAACCCTGCCGATCCACAGGCAGCCGTCCCCGCATTGACTTATCACTCTGACATCGCGGGTTATCAGCCCATGACGGAGGGCACAAAAGCACCCGTAGAAAATTGGCGCGGTGCAAATCAGACCGTTGCCGAGTTTGGCGCCATGGTCGGCATGTCCATGGAGGAAAAGCCCGATGGGATGGGAGACATGAAAGGCATGAACCATGGCGATATACCCATGAAAATCCCAGCCGGAAAACCTGCCAAGAGTGATGCGTCCGCAACCGATGACTCGAAACGTCACTGAGGAGAGAAATATGAAAAATACTTTCTCGCGCCATGCCTCGCTCGGACTCGCCTTGTCCCTCGTCTTTCTGGGCGGGTGTGCGAGCTTTTCCAAAGATGGTGGCTTCGATAGCGTTGCCCAGGTCGCCAAGGATCGCATCGGCAAAGAGGTCAAACCCGCCCGCAGCGATGACGATGCAAAAGCTATCGATGCGACGGTAAGGGGATTGCTGGTAAAACCCCTGACCGTCGATGACGCTGTTCAAGTCGCGCTACTCAAGAACCGTGGATTGCAAGCGACCTACGCCGAACTCGGTATTGCGGAAGCCGATCTGGTTCAGGCGGGACGATTGCACAACCCCGGCTTCAACTTCAGGAGAATCCGTCAGGACGATGACGTGATCGTCGAGCGTACGTTAACTTTCAACGTGATCAACCTACTCACGCTGCCGCTTGCCACCCAGTTCGAGCGCCAGCGCTTCGAGCAGGTAAAACTGCAAGTCGCCAATGAGGTCCTGCGAGTCGCTGCCGAAACTCGCCGCGCCTACTTCGCCGCAGTCGCCGCGCAGCAGGGTGTCGAATACGCAAAACAGGTTAACGGTGTGGCAGAAGGCGGTGCTGAACTCGCAAGACGCATGGCGAGCGCGGGCAACTGGAGCAAGCTCGATCAAGCACGTGAGCAGACTTTTTACGCCGAGGCCACGGTGGGCTTGGCGCGAGCAAACAAGTCAGCAATATCGACCCGAGAAAAACTTACGCGGCTGATGGGCCTATGGGGTGCCGATATTCAGTTCCAGCTTCCTGACCGATTACCAGATCTACCTGCTCAGCCACTGGATATTCAAAACGCCGAATCCTATGCCTTGCAAAACCGTCTCGATGTTCAAGCTGCAAAACAGCAGAGTGCCAGCGTCGCCTCGTCATTGGGTTTGACCAAAACGACGCGTTTCATCAATGCGCTTAATCTGGGTTACGTGCGCAACACAGAGACCGGCAAGTCCACGGCAAAAGGCTATGAGATCACGGTTGAAATTCCTCTCTTTGATTGGGGTGGCGCGCGTGTCGCCAAAGCCGAAGCCATCTACATGCAGTCGGTCAATCAGCTGGCGGAGACGGCAATCAACGCACGTTCCGAAGTACGTGAAAGCTATCTGGCGTATCGAACCGATTACGACCTCGCCAAACATTATCGCGACAACGTGGTCCCGCTACATAAACGAATCTCCGACGAAAACCTGCTGCGCTACAACGGCATGCTGATCAGTGTCTTTGAGCTGCTCGCCGATTCACGCGAGCAAGTGGTGAGCGTGACGGGCTATATCGCAGCGCTCAAGGACTACTGGATTGCCGAGACTGACCTCGCCGCTGCCATGGGTGGTCAATTACCCGCCTCGGCAACTCTAATAAAGACCGAAGGAAACCAACCATGAATACGCGCAGAAGTTTTCTCGCATCAACAGGCGCCTTGTTGGGTGCCGCACTGGTCACTCGTGCGCAAGCCGCAGGTATCCCGGAAGCACCGTCTCAAAGTCACGCCAATACGCAGCCACCGCTTATTCCACCCAACGGCCCGTCGTATAACCCGGTGGTGACACTGAACGGCTGGACACTGCCCTGGCGTATGAAAAATGGCTGGAAGGAATTCCACCTTGTCGCCGAACCCGTAGTGCGCGAAATCGCCCCCGGCATGAAGGCCAACCTGTGGGGCTACAACGGACAAAGCCCCGGCCCGACGATTGAAGTGGTCGAGGGCGACCAGGTGCGCATCTTCGTCACCAACAAGTTGCCGGAGCACACCAGCGTCCATTGGCACGGGCAGCGCTTGCCCAACGGCATGGATGGTGTCACCGGCCTTAACCAACCAGGCATCAAGCCGGGCCAGACCTATGTGTATGAGTTCGTGCCGCAGCGCCCCGGCACTTTCATGTATCACCCCCACGCCGACGAGATGATGCAGATGGCGATGGGCATGATGGGCTTCTGGGTCACACATCCCAAAGACCTAGCCCTGCACCGGGTGGACCGTGATTTTGTGTTTCTGCTGAACGCCTACGATATTGATCCCGGCAGCTACACGCCCAAGGTCAGCACGATGCTGGAGTTCAGCCTTTGGACTTTTAATAGCCGCGCCTTTCCCGGCATTGATCCAATCGTCGCGCGCAAGGGTGATCGCGTTCGTATTCGCGTCGGGAATCTGACGATGACTAATCATCCGATCCATCTGCACGGCCATGAATTCGAAGTAACCGGCACGGACGGCGGCTGGGTACCACCATCAGCGCGCTGGCCGGAAGTTACTACCGATGTTGCTGTGGGACAAATGCGTGCTATCGAGTTCATCGCCAATGAACCGGGCGATTGGGCGTTTCATTGTCACAAGTCGCATCACACGATGAACGCGATGGGCCATACCGTTCCCAATATGACTGGCGTGGATCAACGCGGCATCGCCGAAAAGATTTCCGGGCTGGTACCTGACTACATGGTGATGGGCGATACCGGCGGGTCAATGGGCGGGATGGAAATGCCGCTGCCCGACAACACGCTGCCGATGATGACCGGGCAAGGCCCCTACGGCGGTGTCGAGATGGGCGGCATGTTCACCGTCGTCAAGATACGCGAAGGGCTGGCCCGCAACGACTACAAAGACCCCGGTTGGTACAAGGCGCCGAAAGGCACGGTGGCTTATGAATGGCGCGGCGACGAGCCTGATGTAAAACGCGCCCCATCCAAATCATCGGATGGATTATCCAACTCTTCTAACCAACCCTTGAACATCAAACGTGGAGGTAATCATGAACACTAAATTAATTCTGACGATGGCCGCACTTTTTGCTGCGTCCCTTGCAATCAATCCGGTCTTCGCTCATGGCGATGAGGATCACAGTGGCGGCGAAGGAAAACACGAAGGCCACGCTGCGGCGCTGGGCAAGCCGGGCGATCCGAACAAAGTTTCGCGCACGATCGAAATAACCATGAGCGACACCATGCGCTTTACGCCGTCTTCCATCGCGGTTAAACGTGGCGAGACCATTAAATTCGCCTTGAAGAACGACGGCAAGCTCAAGCACGAAATGGTGTTGGGCGAGATTAAGGAGCTGAAGGAACATGCTGCGCTGATGCAGAAATTTCCCGAAATGGAACACTCCGATCCGAATATGGTGACTGTCGAGCCGGGTAAAGGCGGCGAAATTGTCTGGCAGTTCACCAAGGCAGGCACTTTCACCTTCGCCTGTTTGCAGCCCGGCCATTTTGAGGCCGGAATGGTGGGTAAAGTCAAAGTATCCGGGGCGATGCCTGCTGCCGTCGTCGCCAACGCTGATATGAAGTCAGACTCTATGGATCAAAAGCCGATGCCGATGAATGCGAGCAAGGCGAACATGGCTGCAACGTCGATGACCGATGGCGAGGTCAAAAAAATCGACAAGGACAGCGGCAAGATCACCATCAAACATGGCCCCATCACCAACCTGGGCATGCCCGGAATGACGATGGTCTTCACGGCCAAAGACGCGGCAATGCTTGATCAAGTGAAGCCGGGAGACAAGATCAAGTTTGTTGCCGAACGGGGTGATGGTGCTTTGTTCGTCACCAAGATTGAAGCAGCTCAATAACTCTCAATGTCAGATCGCGGATCCTCGCGAGTGTCACGGACGGGCATGGCCTGACCGTGACACCCGCGATGTTGGATTGGATATTTTTTTAAGGAGCCAGCCATGAGCGAGATTAGCCGGATCGATGGTGCAAGATTGCCTGATGCCTCTCCCGTCTAACCCAGCAGCAACAAATCAGATAGTAGCGGTTCATCACCAGAAACAGGCTGCCTCTATTGGCACCAAAATTCTCGTTCGCAGCACGTATCCGTCAAACCGACTTAGCCAAGGTGCGGTCTGGTCTGATTCTAGATCAAGGCCCGCAAGCCTAGATAGCCGACATAGACGCCGACCAGCAGGATCAACGCACCGGAGAAGTACGGCGCTTTCTGCGCGAACGCGCCGAAGCCGCCCCACCGCTTGGAAACATGTTTGACGCTCAAGGCGGCCAAGGCTCCCGAGGCAACCATCGTCAGCGCCAGTCCAATACTGAAGGACAAGACCAAGGTCGCGCCGAGTGCGACCTTTTTTAGTTGCAGGCAGAGCAACAGCACGGTGATGGAGGCAGGGCAAGGAATCAGTCCCCCCGTCAACCCGAAGACGATGATCTGGCCGGTCGTCACTTCCCGATTGGCGAAGCGGCGGCGAATATCGTTGGCGTGGGCCAGCTCGTGCGGGTCTTGATAGCCCGGTGCTGATACATCCAACCCATCGTAATCTTTGATGGCGTGATGATGGTGATCGTGCTCGACGAATTCCACGTCATAGTCATGGCTGTGGTGCTCATGGCCTAAGCGCAGGCGCGCGACGAACTCGTGCGGCTCGGGAATCTCTAGCGCTGACTCGACAAAGCCCTCGCGTTGTACGAAGGCGAAGGTCTGGCGCTTGCCGTCTGCCCGTTCCGTCTCGATCCTTACCTGATCGGCTGCCCAGGCGTGACCGTGCTTGCCCTCGCTGTACAGCCGAAAGCGCGGTGCGACACCCTCTTCAAACACTTCCAGCCGCACCACGCCATGGCCGGTATCGATGTGTTTGCTCTCGTCATGGTGGTGATCACCATCATGATCGTGCGCAGCATGTTGTTGCCGCCACGTCCGCCACACCATCCATGCCGCGACGGCGATCATCAGTACGGCGGATGCCACCTGGAAATACGGCTCGGTGGTTTCGGCATCCCACTGGCTGCCGAAGTACAGCCCGGTGAGGGCGACAGCCCAGACGATAGCAGTATGCGAAAGCGTTGCTGACAGCCCAAGCAGCACGGCTTGTGTCATCGTGCCGCGAATGGCGACGATGAAAGCCGCCATCATGGTCTTGGAATGTCCGGGTTCAAGGCCGTGCAATGCGCCGAGTAGAATTGCGCTGGGGACGAACAGCCAAGCATTACCTTGCTGTAGCAGAGTAGAAAATTCAGTCATGGGACAGCCTTACAGGTATTTGGTGATGGCCTTGAATTCGCCGATGGTGTCATTCGCCTTCTGCTTGCCGTCGCGTACCGCATGTTCAAGGCAGTGGTCGATGTGGTCATGCACCAGGGTTTTCTTGGCCTTGTTGACGGCACTTTCGACGGCCTGGAGTTGCTGGACGATGTCCAGGCAGCCGCGGCCCTCTTCAAGCATGGTGACGATGCTTCTAAGGTGGCCTTCGGCGCGTTTGAGCCGCTTGATGATGTCGGGGTGTGAGGTGTGTGTGGTCATTCGTTATCCTATCCTAGGGGGCAGGATATCATCTATGCAACCATGCCACCGAATACTTACTTGTGACTGGTGCTGTGCCCCATTGCCAGCGCATTAACAATCGGACAGGGTTTCCCACGCCCACCCTTCTCGCAGGCACCAATCAATTCCTGCAATACCTTCGCCATCGCGGTCAGATCCTTGATGCGCTTTTCACGGTGGTGAGCTTGATTCCCGCGTATGCACGAGCACGAACATGGTCGGTGCCGTCCGGCGCGTGTCAAGGTAGTTGTCGCGTCAATCATGCAGTCAACGGTTGCCTATCGTGACCAGCCAACTGCGTCTTTATGATGGCGTCACGTTCCGGATTGAGCGTGACTGCACCGACGGGGGACCAGT
>JAYUNL010000046.1:0-14741 GCA_043761745.1 Rhodocyclaceae bacterium | reverse complement strand
TGCGAAAGTTGATAACCATCATGAACGCCATGCTCAAAAATAATGCGCCATGGAACCCGACAATCGCTTGACTTCAAACACGGTTGCTTGGGGTGCGCCTTATCACAACCCGAAATCCATCACTTTCATTCAGTACTGTTATTTACGAAGCAGACCACTAGAAGCTGGCGCCGGACTTGTTGGCGAGATAGGTCACGACGCGGGTGAATTCTTCGTCCGACAAGCTGGTGCCGCCCTTGGGTGGCATGGCGTTCTTGCCCTTGATGGCCGATTGCGCGAGCTTTTCCAGGCCCACCGCGATGCGCGGCGCCCAGGCGGCCTTGTCGCCCAGCTTGGGCGCACCCGCCACGCCGGCGTCGTGACAAACAGCGCAGACGGTTTTGTAGGTTTCTTCTGGCGGCTTGACGGCGCTGCCGCCGGCGCTGGCCAGCTCAACTTTCGCGACGGGTTCAATGCGCTTGGCGACCACTTCGGCCGGGGCGTTCTTGCTGGTTTGTCCGCTGGTAACCCATTGCGCAACCATCAGGGCCAGCGCCACCGGTACGGCGATACCGAGGATGCCAGCGATAATCAACTGCTTGGGTGTGCGGATGAGTCCGCCTTCGTCGTGCTGCTCGGCCATGTCGAATTCCTTATTGCGGCAAAAACGCGGATTATAGACCAACTTCTTGCCCCAGCAGGGCCCGCTGTATGGACGCTAGACAGGAAAAAAGTTATGCTTCGCCACCTCGCGCCCGTAGCTCAGCTGGATAGAGTACTGCCCTCCGAAGGCAGGGGTCGGACGTTCGAATCGTCTCGGGCGCGCCAGTTACCCGGTGCGGCGAATCCGCCCTCCCTCTTTCGCCACCCGGCCCAAAAACGCATAAAACTCATGTCACCGTCGTCACTATGAGGCTTGGCCGTCCTCCCGCTTCCCCGCTCGGCTTAAGGCGCTTTTGGTTCGCGCTGGTATTGCTGGCGGCCATGAGCGGCGCTGTTCGAGCGCAGTCCGATGAGTCCGCAAAAGTCGAGCGACCCACCATCGCGCACACCCACGACGAAGAAATCGCGGCGTTGCGGCCGCTATTGATCGGCAAGTCGCATCTCGATGAGGCGCGCCGCAAGCTGGCCGTGCAGCTTGCGCAAATGCGTCGCGGGGCGGATCGACCGGGCCCGTTGGTGGCGGACAATGCCTTGGTGGTGCGCGATTTCGTCGGCGACGTTCAGGTCATTTACGCGATGGTGTTCCGCGAGGACACGCAACTCGTCTCCTGGGGCACGATGAAAACCTGGGGTATGGACCTGGATCGCTTGCATCAGCGCGCGCTGGCGAATCTTGCCGCGCGGGAGGAGGACATCCGCATCAAGCCGGTGGGCAAGCTGCCCTGGCTGAACGTCATTGATGGCGGCGACGGCAACGACGGCGACGATGCGGCGAGCCGCGTGTTGCTGTATTGGCGTTGGTCGGAACTGAGCCTGCGACTGGGCGAACCCTTGGTGCTGGGCATGCCGACGCGCGATGTGGTGGTGTTCACTTCGACGCCGGAACCAGAAAAAATCGCCCAAATGCGTGAAACAGTCGCCACCATCGAAGCGCATCAGGGGCGGCCGATCAGTCGCAAGCTGTTTCTATGGACGCCGCACGGCTGGCGCGAATACGAATAGCTTGCCCGCTTCTTTTTTCACGCCGCATTCCGTTCCGCACCCATCCCCTCTCCCTATTCCTTTTTCCACCCGGCGGCTCGGCGGCGCCATTCATCGTTTCACGATGAAAGTGTGAAATAGTGTTCAACCATTTCGTCCGTCAGTCGTTAGTCTTATTAGCGTCTGAGTGCTCAAGACGTTAACGGCCTTGTACGGAGGTCATCATGCTGATAGTGACTGACATGGATACGGAAAAAAAACGAATGGAACCGGCTGACGAATACAGCGACGAAGTGCTGCTGTCCAACTGGACGCCGCAGCTCGAACTTGAGCTCGGTTTGCAGGTGGCGGTGCCTGCCAAGGCCGAACGGCCGGAGACGCAGCAGGACGTCGAAGCTTTCATGCGCGCTGTTTATCTCAGCCAGGAATAGCGCGCCATCGCGTGTCGCGTCGCCCGGTCTGAACCGGCGCGGGCACGTCGCCCCTTACCTGTCGCTTATTCAATCGACGGGCGCTGTAAGATATTCACCTTCCACCGCGTTGTAAGATAAACTCCGATGTCATGACGCGCTGAACACCGACGCGCCGCCCTCGCTTAAGAGTACAACTTACAAACCAGATGGCCACCTTGCAAGAAACGCGCGCCGGCTACCGGCATTTCCTCGCCATCCCGACGCGGTGGATGGATAACGACGCTTATGGCCACGTCAACAATGCGATGTATTACGCTTACTTCGACACCGTGGTCAACGATTATCTGATACGCCAAGGCGGCCTCGACGTTGACGGTCAGGTGGCGGCCTATTGCGTGGAGTCGCATTGTCGCTACCATCGTTCGGTAGGCTTTCCGGAAACGCTGGATGCCGGTCTGCGCGTTGCGCACTTGGGAAATTCTTCAGTGCGCTATGATGTGGGCCTCTTCAAGACGGACGAGGACAAACCCGCCGCGCAAGGTCATTTTGTGCATGTCTTTGTGGATCGCGCCAAAGGCAAACCGACGGCGATCCCTGCAAGCATTCGCACTTGTTTGCAGCGGTTGCAAGAATAGAACTACTTCCCAACGGACGAGGGGCTGTCATGAGCAAGTTCAAAAAACTCCTTCATCACGCAACACTGGCAACGCTGCTGTCGCTCGGCTGCAGCGCGGGCGTGTTGGCCGACGATGGCGCGGGCGATAACACCATCCTTGTTGGCCAGTCGGCCGCGCTCACGGGCCCGGAGGCCGGCTTGGGTCTGGAGATGAAGCAAGGCATCGAGGCCTATTTCAATACCGTCAACAAAGAAGGCGGGGTGAATGGGCACAAACTCAAGTTGATTAGCCTCGACGACGCCTACGACCCAAGCAAGGCCGAAGACAATACCCGTAAGCTCATCAAACAGGAAAAAGTCTTTGCGTTGCTGGGCTATGTTGGCACTGGCCCCAGCAAAGCGGCTATCCCAGTCTTCACGGCGGCCAAGGTGCCTTTCATCGGCGCCTATACGGGCACGGAAGCCCTGCGCAACCCACCCAACCGTTATGCGTTCAACGTGCGCGCCAGTTATGCGGAAGAAGCCGGCCCCATCATCGCCAGCTTGAAGGCCAGCGGTTCTTCCAAGATCGCGATCTTTTACCAGAACGATGCTTACGGGCAGGAAACCAAGCTGGCGATAGAAAAAGCCCTGGCGGTCACTGGCGAGAAGCTGGTCGCGGTTGCCACTGCCGACCGCACGCCGCAGAGCATCACCTGGGCCGCCGACGCCATACTAAAGTCCGGTGCGGACGCGGTGGTGCTGGGTTGCGATTTGACTACCTGCGCCGAGTTCGTGAAGAAAGTCCGCGACCGTGGCTGGATGGCCTTTGCTGTGTTCTCCAGCATTGGTTCGAACAGTCTGATGGATAAACTCGGCGACGAGGCGCGCGGCATCGTCATTCCCCAGGTGATGCCCACGCCCTTCAGTGGCGCGATTCCGTTGGTTCGCGAGTACCAGAAAGCCATGAAGGATTCAGGCGTCGAGAAATTTTCTTACGGCTCGATGGAAGGCTATTTCGCCGCCAGAGTGTTTGTGGAGGGCGTGCGCCGCGCCGGCAAACCGCTCACGCGCGACAAGCTGATCAGCAGCATCGAGTCCATGAGCGGCACCGAAATCGGCCGCTTGCCCGTGTCCTTTGCGCCCAACAACCACAACGGTTTGCACCTTGTCGAAATCACCATCGTCGCCAAAAACAAGACGCTGATTCGCTAAGTTTCTCCTCGAAGCGCCCGGCATGCGCTGCTGGGCGCCACCGCTTCTTTTGTCATAAGCTTGCGCTGCGGTCGCCCCGGCGAAATCCCAGCAGCGGTTCTTGCAGGCCGCGGCCCATCGCCATCACCTTGAAGCGCTCGCCCATCTCCTGCGGGCTGATGAGCTTCTGTGCCCCCGCCGCCAATGGCAGATAGCGCGCAGCGTCTTCCGCCGGACAGCGGGCCAGCAGTTCGATGATGCCGCAATTCAAGAGAAATTGCGCCTGGCTGGTGTGGCCATAGAGGTTGAGCCCGGCCTCGTACGCCGCCGCGATCACCGCCGTGAAATCGACATGCGCGGTGATGTCGTTCAAGCCCGGCAGCCAGAGGGGATCTTCATGCGCGTGGTGACGGTAATGGCAGAGCAGGCTGCCACGGTCGCGCTGCGGGTGGTAGTACTCATGCTGCGGGTAGCCATAGTCGATCAAGAGCAACGCGCCGCTCTGGAGGATGCGCCCCCATTCGGCCGCCCAGGCGCGCGCGGCGAGATTGATTTCGCTGAGATAGGGGGCGACAACCGGCAGTGCGGCCGCCGTTTCCAGCAGCGCGCCGGTGGCGGGGCGCTCAACCCACATGAATTCGCCGTCGGTATCCAGCCCGACACCGCGTTCAGCGATCCCATCTTCGCGCCAAACCACGATGTGGGTGGGCAAGGCGTCGAGCAATTCGTTGGCGATGACGGCACCGCTGAAAGTCGTTGGCAGCGCGTCCAGCCAGCTCACCCGAGCGAGCAGCGCCGGCGCACGGGCAGCCAGCGTTTGGCGCTGCCGCTCGCGCAGTTCGCCCGAGAGCTCCAGGATGGCGTAGTGCTCGGGTAACACGCCTAGCCCTTGCAATGCCAGCAGCAAGTCGGCCGCCAGCGCGCCGCTGCCGGCGCCCGCCTCCAGCACTTGGGCCGCGCTGCCGGCCATGATTTCGGCGACCTGGGCCGCGAGAGTCTGGCCGAACAAGGGCGAGATTTCGGGCGCGGTGACGAAATCGCCCGCCCGCCCGAATTTGGTTGCGCCGCCGCTGTAATAACCCAAGCCCGGCGCATACAGGGCGAGTTCCATATAGCGCGCGAAGGAAAGCCAGCCGCCGGCGTTCTTGATGGCATCCGCAATGTGCTGACGCAAACGCTGACTGTGTTCGAGGGCGGCGGGATCGGGCGCGGGCAGGGTCATGACAGGAGGTTGAGAGGCTGTGAGGCGGCTGTGACGAGGCTGTAACTCGGACTTTGAAGAGGCCGCATGGTGGCCGAATCCGCTAGAATCCGCAATTCTCTTGGTGCTTATGTGGGTAGTTAAGCGATGAGTTCCGATCTCACAGGCAAAGTGGTGCTGATCACCGGTGCGGCCAAACGCGTCGGCGCTGAAATCGCGCGCAATCTGCATGCGGCGGGCGCCACGCTGGCCTTGCACTATCGCAGCGCGACAATGGAAGCCCAGGCGCTGGTAGCCGAGTGCAATGCCGCGCGCGCCGGCTCCGCGCTGGCCTTTCAAGCCGATTTGCTTGATATCGAGCAGCTCTCCAAGCTGGTGACGGAGGTGGCGGCGCATTTCGGCCAGCTCGACGCGCTAGTGAATAACGCCTCCAGCTTTTATGCGACGCCCATAGGCCGCATCGGCGAGACGGAGTGGAACGATCTCATCGGCACCAACCTCAAGGCGCCGCTGATGCTGGCGCAGGCGGCGGCGCCGCATTTGGCTGTGGCGCGGGGCGCAATCGTGAATATCACGGACATCCACGCCGAGTGGCCGTTGCACCATTACGCGCTGTATTGTGCGGCCAAAGCCGGGCTGACCGGGCTGACGCGCGCCTTGGCGCTGGATCTCGCGCCGGATGTGCGGGTAAATGGCGTTGCACCAGGGCCGATACTCTGGCCGGAGGACGGTTCTTTCGATAACGCGGCGCAGGCGAAAATCCTGACGCGCACGCCCTTGAGGCGAGGCGGCGAACCAGCCGACATCGCCCGTGCAGTACGCTTTCTGCTGGCCGACGCACCGTATGTCACGGGCCAGATCATTGCCGTGGATGGCGGCCGCAGCATCGCTTTGTGAGGCATTGAGTTAAGCCATGACAACTTCTTTGATGCACAACTTATTGGCTGGCGACCTCAACGAGCGCCAGCGCCACGAAGCCAACAAGCTCTCCAAACGCTTGCGCCGCAACGTTGGTCAGGCCATTGCCGATTTCAACATGATCGAGAATGGCGACAAGGTGATGGTTTGCCTCTCCGGCGGCAAGGATAGCTATGCCTTGCTCGACATCCTGCTGCAAATGCGTGAGATCGCGCCCATCCATTTCGACATCGTCGCCGTCAATCTGGATCAGAAGCAGCCGGGTTTTCCCGCGCACGTGTTGCCGGAATACCTTGCCAAGCTGGGCGTGGATTACCGCATCGAGGAGCAGGACACCTATTCCATTGTCAAGCGCGTGGTACCGGAGGGCAAGACCACTTGCGCCCTGTGCTCGCGCCTGCGTCGTGGCGTGCTCTACCGCGTGGCGGGTGAGTTGGGCGCAACCAAGATTGCGCTGGGACATCACCGCGACGATATCCTCGAGACGCTGTTCCTTAACCTGTTCTACGGCGGCAAGTTGAAGGCCATGCCGCCCAAGCTGGTGTCGGACGACGGCCGCAACATCGTCATTCGTCCGCTGGCCTATTGTCGCGAGCTTGATCTGGCCGCTTGGGCCGAGCTGCGGCGCTTCCCCATTATTCCCTGCAATTTGTGCGGCTCGCAGGAGAACTTGAAGCGCAAGGAAATGAAGGCCATGTTGCGCGATTGGGACAAGCGCTTTCCCGGCCGCGTCGAGAAAGTCTTCGCGGCGCTGGGCAACGTCACCCCCTCGCATCTGGCCGACCCGGCGCTATACGATTTCGTGAACCTGCGCGCCAGCGGCCGGGCCGATCCGCAAGGTGATCGCGCCTTCGATCCGGAGGAATACGAGGATTCCTCCGTCATTCCCCTTCGCGTCGGGGATGTGGTTTGATATGATCTGCGCCAGAAGACTGGCCGGCCACAGGCCCTACCGCGACTCCATCGCCGCAATCACCCCGCCGGGATCAGCACAGGCATGAGCAAAAAAATCGAGCGCAATCTCTGCGTGTTGTTTGCCGATGTCTCCGGCAGTACACGGCTATACGAAAAGCTGGGTGACAAAGAAGCGCTATACGCCGTCGAGCGCTGCATCAACCGCATGTCGCGTGCAACGGAGCAGTATCACGGCCGGGTCGTCAAGACTATCGGTGATGAAATCATGGCCGTCTTCAACAGCGCCGAAGACGGCTTCCAAGCCGCCTGCGAAATGCAGTTGCGTATCGACGACCTGCCGGCCGTACATGGGGCCAAACTGGCCATCCGTATCGGTTTCCACTACGGTCCAGCCATCGAGGAAAACAACGATGTTTTCGGCGATACGGTGAATACGGCGGCGCGCATGGCCGGATTTGCCAAGGCCGGCCAGATCATTACCAACGCCGATACCCTGGAAGCCTTGCCGCAGTTGCTGCGACTATCAACCCGCGACATCGACGCGCTTTCCGTCAAGGGCAAAGCTGACGACATGCACATTGTCGAGGTGCTCTGGCAGGAGTCCGACGAGTTGACCATGAAATCGGCCAGCATTGTGGCGTCGCAGCCGGCCAACGTTCTGCTGACGGTGCGACATGAAAACCTGGAGTGGGTGCTGAGTGTCAACAACAGCCTGCTGGCGCTGGGCCGCGATCCAGCCAGCGACGTCGTCATCGCCGACAAGCGCGCCTCGCGCAGCCACGCCAGAATTGAACGTCGTCGAGACAAGTTCGTCCTGATAGACCAGAGTACCAACGGTACTTACGTGAAGTTCGATGGCGAGGCCGAATTCACGCTCAAGCGGGAAGAAGTTATTCTGCGCGGGCACGGCATTATCAGCTTCGGCCACGCTCACGCCGACGGCAGCAAAGAAGTCGTGGAATTCCATGTTGGCTAATCTCACGCGGGTGCCTCCACACCAGAGAGGTTTGTATGTGGCGTAACAAGGTAGTTAGGCTGGCGCTGGCGCGCTTGCAGGATAGCGCACTGCCGATCGGCGTTCGTTTCTGGAACGGCGAAGAGTATATGCCGCCGGGCGAAATCCTCGTGCGACTCACCGTGCATGACGTTGCCGCGCTGCGCGCATTGGTGCGGCCCACCTTGGGCCGTCTGGCACGCGCCTACGTCGAGGGGCATATCGATCTCGATGGCGATATGCGCGACATTCTGATGATCGGTGAAAAGCTTTGCGCCGCCGCTTCCGCCAGTGACGAAAAGCGTGTGCCTGCCTTCGCTTGGCTACGCCAGACGCGCCCCGCCGCCCGCAAGAACATCAGCTACCACTACGATATTTCCAACGATTTCTACGCGCTTTGGTTGGACGCCAACCATGTGTATTCTTGTGCCTACTTTCGCAAGCCGGAGGACACACTCGATCGCGCCCAGGAACAGAAGTTGGATCACATTTGTCGCAAGTTGATGCTGCGTGAGGGTGAGACGCTGCTCGATATCGGCTGCGGCTGGGGCGGGCTGATTCTATGGGCGGCCAAGCACTATGGCGCGCGTTGCGTGGGCATCACGCTATCACAGTCGCAGCACGATTATGTCGTGGCGGAAATCGCGCGGCGCGGCCTCACAGGCCGGGTGGAAGTGCGCCTGCAAGACTATCGCGATGTGCCGGAAGATGCGCCTTTCGACAAAATTACCTCGGTCGGCATGTTTGAGCATGTCGGTTGCAAACATCTCGTCGTTTACTTTTCAAAAATGCAACACCTGCTCAAGCCGGGCGGCCTGGCCATGAACCACGGCATCACCTACGGCACCCTGGACGCCAAAGGCTTGCGCAGCGATATCGCGGATTTCGCCGAGCGTTACGTGTTTCCGGGGGGCGAATTGACCCATGTCTCCGCTGTGATCGCCGAACTGTCACGCGCCGGCCTGGAATGCTTGGATGTCGAATCGCTGCGCCCGCACTATGCGCGCACCTTGTGGCATTGGGTGGATCGCCTCGAAGCCCACGCCGACGAGGCGCGGCGTATTGCCGGTGACAAGGCTTATCGCATCTGGCGCATCTATATGGCGGGCTCGGCCCATGTGTTTTCGCGTGGCTGGATGTCGCTCTTCCAGGTATTGGTGGGCAAGCCTCTGCCCGACGGTAGCCTGCCTTACCCCTACACGCGCGATCACGTCTATCGCGGCCTCGAGGAAGCGCCAGCCAGGCCATGGGAACTCATCGCACCCGTGGTGTGAAATGCGCGTCCAAAATGCAAAACGCGGCATCTCACGATAGCCGCGTTTTGCTTTTTGTAGATCCCCCGCCTGTGCCGTCAGGCCGGCATCCTGAACCTAGGGTTCAGAGTGGCCACGTTCCGGTCACCGTAGGTTCGTCCAACGAGGGACGCGCACAATAGTGACGCTGTGGTTCGCGGCCAATGCCAACATATTGGTTCAAGGAATGTATGGCCTTGGCGAACACCGCAGGGGAATTTCTGCGCGGCTGGGAAAAAACGATGGAGCGACGACGGAGCGGGGATGCTGGTCCGGTACTGCTAGAAGAGCTGTTCCTGGCTGGCCATGGCTTCATCGAGCCGCGACTGCATGGAACCGATTCTACGCCGGAACTCCTGCATGTCAAACCCGCCGGGCAGCTTGATCGAAAGTAATTCGTGGGCGAGGTTGAGCGCGGTCATGACGGCCAGGCGCTCGCCGGTGGATTTGGTTTTTTCGGCCAGGTCGCGCATGCGTTCGTCGACGTAGGCCACCGCCGTTTTGAGGGCTTCGCGTTCGTCCGGGGTGCAGGCGACGCGGTACTCACGGCCCATCAGGACGATGTCTAGCGTATCCGGGGATTTTGCCTTGGCGTTCATAAACTCATTGTTCCGGCAGGCGTTCCATGAGGCCTTCCAGACGGCCGCAAGCGGCGTCTATCTTGTCGTTCAGGCGCTTGCGCTCACCTTCCAGGCTGGCTACCCGCGTGCGCAGCTCCTGGTTTTCACCACGCAGGTTCTGGCACAAGGCAATGAATTGCTCGATTTTTTCTTCGAGGGCGAAGAGTTCGCTGTCCATTCCTGAAAACTAGCCGAAAAGACTTTTGAGGTCAAGCAATAACAGCTTACTTTGAAAGTTGTTTGTGATTGGGGGCGCATTCCAACGCGGCCACGCAAGTGATGAATTGAAGGCTATAATCCGCCCGCCGCGCAGCACATCGCGCGGCATCCTGTTCAAGGTGCCCAACCGGCTTCCAGCCGGCGGGTTAAACGGGAATGAGGTGCGCCCAGGGGAAACCCAAGGGCAAAGCCTCAGCTGCCCCCGCAACGGTCAGCGAGTGCGGGTACGTCATTAGGGTTTCCAGACCCTTCGCCACTGTGAGCAATCATGGGAAGGCGACGTACCAAGACTCGCGAGCCCGGATACCGGCCTGACCAGACACGTTCGGAAACGCCACGGGGGTGTGGCGACCGGCTACGGGCCGTTTAGTTAGTACTCGCCCGCACCGATCTCGAGTCCCTTGCTGCGTTCCGTTTTTTTGCCATAGTCCGGCAGCGGGGACGCGCGCCGGCTTAAAGGGAGTCTTTCATGCATCCATTCATCCGGCGCTTTACGCTGCCCGCACTGCTGTCCTCGTTTTTGGTTTCTGCCGCGCTGGCGGAGACGAACGAAATGATCATTACTGCTACACGCTTCAAAGATTCCTTCCGCGACAAGCCGCTCAACGTTAGCGTCATCACCGAGGAGGATATCCGCAACAGCGCCGCCAGGACGGTACCCGATCTGGTGTCGGAAAAAGCCGGTGTCGTGGTGCATGATTTCTTCGGCAACAATGCTGCCAACGCCAGCATTGATCTGCGCGGTTCCGGTGCGACCGGCGGCTCGAATACGCTAGTGTTGCTCGATGGCCGTCGAATCACGGACATCGACATGGCCGGTGTGCAGTGGTCCGCAATTCCCATGTTGGCCATCGAGCGCATCGAAGTACTACGCGGCAGCGGCGCGGTCTTGTACGGCGGCGGTGCGACCAACGGCGTGGTGAATATTGTTACCCGCTCACCCGCGCGTATCGGCGATGCCGCACAACTTTCCGTAGCGGCCGGGAGCTATGACACCTATGTTGGTCAGCTCTACGCCAACAAGTTCTGGGATCGCCTCGGCATCTCGGTGGTGTCCAGCTATTACGATAGCAACGGTTATCGCGACAACAACCGCAACCGCCAGTCCAACGTCGAAACCAAGCTGAGCTTGCTGATGGACAACGCCCAACTCGGGCTGCGACTGGGCGCCGATCATCAGAACGTGCGGCTGCCCGGCCCGCGCCTGGTGGACAACGGCCTTGGCATTAACCGGCTCGAAACCGACCGGCGCGGCACGGCGACGCCGCTGGATTACGCCACGCGCGATGGCAATCGCGCGGCGCTCGAATACAGCCGCAACATGGCCTTTGGCGAAATCGACGTTGATCTGTCCTACCGCAACCGGCCGCAAACCTCCTATTACGATTTCAGCGGTTTTCCGTTCTATACCCAGACGGATATGGACATGCTGGCGGTGGCCCCGCGCGCGCGCATCGCGCACACCCTGTTCGGCGGCCCTGGCAACCTGGTTGTGGGCCTGGACTGGCAGCGCTGGCGCTATCAACGCGGCATATCCGATCAGCCCTCGCACAGCGACCAGCCTTACAACCGCATTAATGCCACCCAATACAACACCGGCTTCTATGCGCAGGACATCTCGCAGATCACCGATAGTTTGAGCCTCCTGGCCGGCGCCCGCGCCGAGCGCCAGAGCATCGCCGCGACCGACAGTTATGATCCCGCCGCACCGGGCGGCGCTTTTGGTTCTGGCGCACCGACGGCGTCACAGACGGCGCACCAGCATGCCGCCGAGCTGGGCCTGCGCTACCAGTGGCAACCCGCCTGGGCCTTGGTCGGCAAATTTGCGCGCAGCTTCCGTTTCGCCAACGTGGACGAAATCTACGAACAGTCGGCTATGTTCAGCAACGAGTTCCAGTTCTTGAAGGCGCAGACTGCCATCACGCGCGAAATCGGCGTCGACTATCGTCAGGGCGCGACGCAGCTTCAGGCCAGCCTCTTCCTCACCGATATGACAGACGAGATTCATCTGGATCCCTTCACCTCGGGCGTGGGCAACACCAATCTGCCGCCCTCGCGGCGTCGCGGGCTGGAGCTGGAAGCCAAGACCCAGGCCAGCAAAGACCTCACGCTCAACGCCGCCTACACTTACACGCAGGCGCGCTTTCGCGGCGGCGAGTTTGTCGGCGGCGGTTTCGCGCTATCCAACAATGTCATCGAAGGCAAGACGGTGCCGCTGGTGCCGCGCCACAAGCTGAATCTCGGCGCTTCCTGGCTCATGCAACCGCAAACGCGCTTGACGCTGGCCGTGAACCACGTCGGCCGCCAATACATGGATAACGACGAAGCCAACGACCTGGGCATCATGATCCCGTCCTACACGGTGACGGACCTCAAGCTGAGCCATGACGTCGGCGATTTCACTCTTGCGCTCGTCGCGAACAACCTCTTCGACCGCAAATATTACAACTACGCCGTGAAGAGCGCGTTCACCGCCGGCCGCTACAATGCTTATCCGTTGCCGGAACGCAATGCCATGCTGACAGCGGAGTATCGCTTCAAATAACCGCAAGGATGGTATGAAACGCGGCGCGCTGACTAGTCTGCTGATACTGCTTGCGATTGCCGCAGCGAGCATTGTGCTCGCCGTGGTGTGCGGTAGTGTCACGCTCGACTGGTCGGCGTTGTTGCGTGATAGCGATCCCACCACGCGCATCATCCTGCTGGAGCTGCGGTTGCCGCGCGCGTTGTCCGCTTTCGCCATTGGCGCTTTGCTGGCGCTGTCCGGTGCGCTGATGCAAATCCTGCTGCGCAATCCCCTCGCAGACCCTTATGTACTGGGCCTCTCCGGCGGGGCGGCGGTGGCGGCGCTGGGTGCGCTCATGCTCGGCGCGGCCGGTCTTATTGTTTCCGGCGCAGCGCTGGGCGGCGCCTTGTTCTCGGTATTTCTTGTCTTCACTCTGGCGCGCGGCGACTACAGTTTCACCCATGCGCGCCTCTTGCTCACCGGCGTGGTGGTGGCGGCCGGCTGGGGCGCGGCGATCTCGCTGTTGCTCGTGCTGGCGCCGGATGCGCGGCTGCGCGGCATGCTGTTCTGGCTCATGGGCGATCTGGGCACGGCGGGCTTCCCGTGGCTGGCGCTGTCGACCTTGGTAGCGATGCTGGCGCTGTGCCTGCCCTGGGGCGGCAGTCTCAACATCCTCGCGCAGGGCGATCTGACGGCGCGCGCCCTGGGTGTGCCGGTCGCCCAGTTGCGACGGCTACTGTATTTCGCCGCCTCGGCCTGCGCGGCCGTGGCCGTCACCAGCGCCGGCACCATCGGCTTCGTCGGCCTGCTCGCGCCGCACATGGCGCGCATGGCGCTGGGCAACGACCAGCGCCTGCTCCTGCCGGGCGCGGCGCTAATGGGCGGCGCGCTGCTCACGCTGGCCGATACCGCGGCGCGCACCGTCATCGCACCGGCGCAATTGCCGGTAGGCGCACTGACGGCGGCGCTGGGCGTGCCGCTGTTTCTCTACCTCATGGCGCGGCGATGAATAAGGCCATGAGCGCAATACTGCAAACCGAAAATCTCGCGGTAGCCATAGGCGGCAAATCCGTCTGCGCCGGGCTGGACATGGCGCTCACGCGCGGTGCTTGCCTGGGCATCCTCGGCATGAACGGCATCGGCAAGACCACGCTGCTGCTCACGCTGGCCGGCCTGCGCAAGGCCGACAGCGGCAATCTCACTATCGACGGCAAGCCTCTCGAAGACTGGCGCGGCCGCGAGCTGGCCCGCGTGCGCGGCCTCATGCCGCAGGATACGCACGACGCCTTCCCCCTCACCGTACTCGAAGCCGCGCTGGCTGGCCGCCACCCGTATCAATCAAGCTGGGGCTGGGAAAGCCGCGCAGACATGGCCCTGGCGCGCGAGGCCCTGGCGTGCGTCGATCTGGCGGCGCTGGAAGAACGCGATTGCGCCACCCTCTCCGGCGGCGAGCGTCGCCGCCTGGCGCTGGCGACGCTCCTGGCGCAGTCGCCGCAACTCTATCTGCTCGACGAGCCGGTGAACCACCTCGATCCGCACCATCAAATCCTGCTGCTCGATCTCATCGCGCAAGAATGCCGCACACACAGCCGCACCGCGGTGATGACCCTGCACGAACCCAATCTCGCCGCGCGCTATTGCAGCCACGTGCTGCTGCTCTACGGCAACGGCGAAGCGCGCTATGGGACGCGCGAGGCGCTACTCACCGCAGAAAATCTGAGCCGCCTCTACTGCCACCGTATGCTGGCGCATGAGATGGCGGAGGGGATGTGCTTTTTACCGGCTTGAAGAAGGAAAAAACACAAAGGGAACAAAAGGCAGGACGCGTTAACCGCAATCGGTTTTTCGTGAGAGGCGTGAGCCACTTTGCGGAACGTCAGAACGTCAGAAGGGTCAGGTCTTTCATTATCACATCCCCCCTGCTAAACTTTCCCCACCATGGCCCGACCCCTCAGCTCGCATTGACCTTTTTGAGGCGCGCTCTAGCGAGTACTGGCTGGGCGGCGGCAGTGGGTCGTTTCAGTTTGGCAGGGGCAAAATATCAAATGTGCGACTTGCGTCGCCCGAGACCTTCTGCCAGAAAAGCCAGCACCAGTGAATTGAGGGACACGCCTTCCGATTTGGCTCGGGAGGTAAGCTAGGCATGAATGGATTTATACGACATTGCGTTCAATAAATTAGATATGATGTTAGCCCATGGACTTTAAGGAGCCGTGGATGAAGAACCTAATTGTATGTGACAAGTCGACGA
>JAYUNL010000045.1:0-2074 GCA_043761745.1 Rhodocyclaceae bacterium | reverse complement strand
GCGCTCGAAGCAGTAGTTGTCGTTTTCGTTCGGGTTGCCGGGCTTGTCGACGCCGAGCAGTTCACAGAGATCGAGAAAATGAAGCTGCGCTCCGGCGCGCTCGGAGAGGGTGTTGTGCTGCCACTTGGCGATGAACTGTTCGGGGGTCAAGCGTGCTCCAAGCGATAACTGGATTGGCGCTGCGCTTGCGAGTTGTCGCGACGATAGCGTTTGTTGGTCATTTTGTGGGCAGCCGATGGGCTGGTGGAAGCTTACTGGATTCCCGCGTTCGCGGGAATGACGGGCGACGGGGAAGCAGGCTAACCAGGATTGGGCGGCGTCAATCCGTGTCTTTGGTTATGTGGCCGCGCCTCATCGTCATGGGCATTGGCCGGAAAGCCACTATTCATGGGGCTTCCAGACCACTGGCACAGCTCTCAGGTTGGGCCGCGCTGACGCGCGCAGTAGTTTTCCCACACCCTGCTAAGCGCCGAACTACGGCAAGGCCATGCGCTTCACCACCTGCCCGCCCTTCATCACAAACCCCACCTTGGTCAGCAGCGTCACGTCTCGGGTGGGATCGCCTTCCACGGCGATGATGTCGGCGTACTTGCCCGCGGCGATGGCGCCTACGCGATCCTTCCAGCCCAGCAGATCCGCCGCGTTGGCCGTCGCCGCCTGGATGGCTTGCATGGGCGTCATGCCGTACTTCACCATGTAGAAAAACTGCTTCGCATTGTCACCGTGCGGATAAACCCCCGCGTCGGTGCCGAAGGCCATGCGGTCGCCGCCCGCGAATGCCTTGCGGAAGTTATCGCGCTGCAACTGGCCGAGCTTGCGTTCCTTTTCGATGGACTCCTTCAGGATGCCGGCCTTCTCGCCTTCCTGCAAAATGTAATCGTCGTTGTAGATGTCCATCACCAGATACGTGCCTTTTTCGCGGGCGAGCCGGATGCCTTCGTCGTCGATGAGGCTGGCGTGTTCGATGGAATCGACGCCGGCGCGGATGGCGTCCTTGATGCCGCTGGTGCCGTGCGCGTGGGCGGCGACGCGGCGGCCGAGCTTGTGCGCCTCGTCGACGATGGCCTGCATTTCTTCCAGCGTGAATTGCTGCGTGCCGGCCTCGTCGCCCTTGGAGAGCACACCGCCGGTGGCGCAGATCTTGATCAGGTCGGCGCCGTACTTGATCATTTCGCGCACCTTGCCGCGCGCCGCCCACGGCCCATCGGCGACGCCAGCCGCCACGTCCTTGTACTCCGGCGGCAGCAGGTTGTTATCGCAGTGGCCGCCCTTGATGCCCAGGGCGTGGGCCGAGACGAGCATGCGCGGGCCGGGCGTATCGCCGGCGTTGATGGCGTCGCGCAGGGCCACATCGCCAAAGCCGTCGGCGCCGACATTGCGCACCGTGGTGAAGCCGGCGGCGAGCGTATCCCGCGCCGCCCGGACGCCGTAGAGCGCGGCGCGGATGTTGGACGTACCCAGCCCCAGATAGCCGTGCTCGCGCGGATTGGAGGTGAGGTGCGTATGGGCGTCGATGAGGCCGGGCAGTACCGTGGCGTTGCCGAGATCGATAATCTCAGCGCCGGCGGGGATGCTCAGCTTGCCGGCCGGACCGACGGCGGAAATCCGCTCGCCCTCGATCAACACCACCTGGTCGGTGAGCACCCGGCCGGCGGCCACATCGATCAGGCTGCCGGCGCGAATGGCAATTAGCTTAACTGGAGGCGGCGATTGAGCGAGGCCGATGGCGCTGGCGCAGAACGCGAGTACCGCGCCGGCGAGGGTCCGCAACACCGCGGACGAGCTGAACGTTGGAGCAGAAGTCATGCGAGCCTTTCTTGTTCGGATTAAACGCGATGCTTGCTCAGTTGCCATTCCAGCGCGTTGGAGAACCAGGTAAGAGTCGTTGTGAGCAGCAGATAAATTACAGCGACGGTGATGAATACCGGCACCGGTTGAAAGCTTTCCGCCTGCACGCGATTGCCGATCATGGAAAGCTCGACCACGCCAATCGCATAGGCAAGGCTGGAATCCTTGAGCAGTCCGATGAGGTTGTTGACCAGCGCCGGCAGCCCGATGCGCACGGCCTGCGGCA
>JAYUNL010000044.1:0-3267 GCA_043761745.1 Rhodocyclaceae bacterium | reverse complement strand
GGTAAACGCCTGGCGCCGGTATTGCCCGAGATCATCGCCGTGCTGGAGCGACATGGCGAACTACAACTCATCCCGGCCACGCGGCAGAAGCTGGGCGCGATCAGCGCGGCGAGCATTGACCGGCTGCTGACCGCGGAGCGGCGGCGACTTAACGTGCGCGGACGCAGTGGAACCAAGCCGGGGACGCTGCTCAAGCACCAGATCCCGATTCGCACCTTTGCGGAATGGGATCAGACCCAGCCCGGGTTTGTGGAAATCGACCTGGTCGGGCACGACGGCGGTATCGCTCAGGGTGACTTCTGCCAAACCCTCGATGTGACTGATGTCGCCAGCGGCTGGACCGAGACCCAGGCAGTGATCAACAAAGCGCAAGTCTGGGTCTTTGAAGCGCTGCAGGAGATCCGCGGGCGCCTGCCCTTTACGTTGCTGGGCTTCGATTCGGACAACGGCTCGGAATTCATCAACCACCACCTGCTGCGCTACGCCCAGCAGGAGCACATTACCTTCACGCGGGGCCGTGCCGGGAAGAAGAACGACGGCTGCTTTGTCGAACAGAAGAACTACTCGGTGGTGCGCCGCGCCGTCGGCTATGCGCGCTACCAAGGCAGTGCCCACTTGCGCTTGCTCAACGAGCTCTACGCGCAGCTGCGCCTGTACACCAACTTCTTTCAGCCGGTGATGAAACTGGTCCGCAAAGAGCGCACCGGGGCCAAGGTGAAGAAGACCTACGATCGCGCGTGCACGCCGTATCAACGGCTGTGCAGCTCGAACGCACTGAGCAAGCCGGCCAAGCAACAACTGCGCACTCAGTACGCCGGCTTGAACCCCGCTGAGCTCAAGCGCAACATCACCCAGTTGCAGGCCCGATTGCTCAAAATCGCCCTGCGCCAACGCGCCGCGGCGCCCGCCACATTATGCCCGGATGAGGTATCATAGTGATACCACCACGGAAGCGACTCCCCTATGGCGATGACGTTGCGGTTACCGGAAGCATTGGCCGCGCGCGGGCGTCGCTACGCGGCCGAAGCGGGCATTTCGCTGAACGGCCTCGTGGCCGTCGCGCTGCGCGAGTATCTGGACGCGAGGACGCCCAAACCGCGCACGGCAGCAACGCCGCCGCAAGCGCTCGCGCAGGCGATCGCACGGCAAGTGCGAGCGGGGCCCGTGCGGCGGCGACGGTGAGACCGCGAACAACCATCATTTGCTCTCAAAGAACCGGAGCCACCCATGTCTTCAAAACACTCGTTCTCGAACCCTTCCCGGCAACATAATTTGACTCAGCTTTTTACATGAGGCAACGAAACACGTTTCACTCAGGTTTTTAGATGAGGCAACAGGGAAGGACCGCGGCACGACCGGCGTACTGCGTGCGTCGAGCGCCGCGCCGATGTCTGCGATCCTGCGCGAGCCAGATCGGACATCGATCGCTGAAGATGCACCGATTAGGGCGCTCCCATCGCGCGTATACTCGAATGGGGGCGATACGACGACGAACTCAGTCTGGCGTTTTTATCAGGATCCAGACCATTGGTGGAGGTGGCAGTGTGTTTCTATCAAGGGGGTAGTAATCGCCGAATCGCGTACGCGTTTTAAGGAGTACGTGAGCTGCGTGGCTGATGCTGAAGAAAACGGTTATGTCTTTCAGCCGTCTCAAGCCAAACAGGTTCCAGGATGTTCGCGCTGAATTCAAATTGATCAGCCGAACGAAGGAAAGCCAGCCCGCATTGCATCGTTGCTATGCTCGAGAACAGCGCGACATTCGACAGTGGTAGTCCGATATGCCGATTGACGCCGCCGCTTGCGGTTTCAGCGGCTATGAATGACTTGCCTTAGTCAGGAGCGAGCTATGCTCGAAAGTTGTGTATGACCTGCTGCAGCAGGGCTTGGTCGTCGGCTTCGCGCGTCACCGGCGCCGGCCACACCCGCACCCGCGAGCGCTTCACCGGCGTCGCCTCCGCAGCGACGGCCGGACCACCTTCACGCAACAGCACCGCATGGCGGAAGGAAACGCCGCGGTGCCGCATCACCCAGTCCATCGGCCCACCACCCATCTGGCAGCCAAAGCAGTGCCACAGGTTCTTCGCGGGCGTCACGCTCGTACCCACCGAGCTCATCACCCAAGCCATCCTCGTCTTACGAGGGCAGAAGGTCCTGCTCGACGCTGATCTGGCCGAACTCTATGGCGTGGAAACACGCCGTCTGAACGAGCAGGTGCGGCGCAATCAGGCGCGCTTCCCCCGCGATTTCGCGTTTCAGCTCACCGCCACGGAGTTCGATCAGTTGAAGTCGCAATTTGTGACATCAAGTTGGGGCGGCCGGGACAAGCTCCCCTACGCCTGCGCCGAGCACGGCGCGATCGTGGCCGCCACCATCCTGTCGGGTGCGAATTCGAAAATCATAGCGCGAGTCTCGGCCGTTGTGCAGTCTTGCCGAAATTGGCGAGCGTGATAGCGTTTGGGCCATGCGCGATCTTCTTGTCCTCGCCATCCACCTGCTGGTAACGCTCGCAAGACTACGCCGACCCGGCGGCGTGCGCGCCATCGCCGCCGAGTCGCTGCTTCTCAAACACCAGTTGCAGATCAGCAACCGCTCCCGACACCGCGCCCCGAATCTCACTTCGCTCGATCGGTTCGTGCTCGGCCTCACAACGCTGTTCATAAACCGGCACCGTATCGCGAAGCTCGCGGCAATCCTCAGGCCGGCCACGTTGCTCAAGTTCCACAAGGCCCTGGTCGACGGGAAGTATCGCCTACTGTTCTCAGCATCCGCTGCACGACGTAAGCCCGGTCCGAAAGGGCCATCGCCAGAACTCATCGCGGCGATCGTCGAGATGAAATCTCGCAATCCCAAGTTCGGCTATTTGCGCATCGCCCAGCAGATCTCCCATGCGTTCGGCGTCGAGATTGACAAGGATGTCGTGCGCCGTGTGCTCGCGAAGCACTACCGCCCCGACCCTTCTGCATTAAGCGGCCCCTCCTGGCTGACGTTCTTCGCACAGACCAAGGACAGCCTCTTTAGCGTGGATCTCTTTCGCTGCGCATCGATCCTGCTGCGCAGTCACTGGGTTCTGCTGGTTATGGATGTGTTCACCCGTCGCATCGTCGGATTCGGCATCGAGAAGGCAAACATCGACGGCGTATCCGTCTGGCGCATGTTCAACCAGGCGATTTCCAGCGAGCATCTACCAAAGCGCATCAGCACCGACCATGATCCGCTCTTTCGATTTCACCGCTGGCTAGCCAATCTACGGGTACTCGAAATCGAAGA
>JAYUNL010000043.1:0-2073 GCA_043761745.1 Rhodocyclaceae bacterium | reverse complement strand
TTGGGATCAACGACGCCGTCGCACGGAATTCTGACTCAAGATAAGCCGATGGAACTGGCCGGATCCGGCGGCATCGTCATCAATGAGGGTCAGGCCGGGTATTTCCGCACCCTGTATGCGCCGCCCTTGATGCGCCCGTTGATCGCGCATTTCCGCGAGCTGTCCGCGGCCGATGAACTGGGCTTGATCAATGACAGTTGTGCCCTGGGCTATGCCGGATACGAACCCCTGTCTGATTTTCTGGCCTTGGCGCAAAATGCGGATGCCGGCCTGGATCCCACCGTCTTGAGAACCACGATTGCGCGCCTTCAGGACATGGATTTCTTGTACCAGGACTTGCCGGGACAGGCGCCGTTCCGCGCCTTTGCCCGCGGCTTGCTGCACCCCATACTGACCAGCATCGGTTGGACCACACGCACTCAAGAGCCGCAAAACGTGACCTTGTTGCGCGAGGTCCTGCTCAAGGCCTTGAGCGAATTCGACGACGAGCAAGTCATTGCGCAGGCGCGCGCGTATTTCGCCGACTATGTGCGTAATCCCGTGGTGTTGTCCGTGGACCTGCGCCGCAGCGTGCTTGCCATCGTCGCCATGCATGCGGACGATGCGTCCTGGGAGCAGCTGCATGTCATGGCGAACCTCGCGACGAGCACGCTCGAGAAGCAGGAACTGTATACCTTGCTCGGCACGGTGCGAAACCGTGACTTGGCGGGCCGTGCCATGAAGCTCGCGCTCACCGATGAAGCCATCGTGACGACGCGGCCTGAAATCGTCGACCGCGTGTCGCGCTGGTATCCCGATCTCGCGTTTGACTTCGCCCTGGCGCATCTCGAGACCTTGATGGCCCTGCTCGAACCGGATAGCCGCAGCCAATACCTGCCGCACCTGGTGGGCAAGTCCTACAACGCGGCGATGATCGCGAAGTTACGCGCCTATGTGGACGCCCACGTACCGGCGGATGCGCGCGCGGCGGCAGCGAAGTCCGAAGCGCAGATCGCCTACAAAGCGGGAGTGCGCAAGCAGCGGCTGCCGGATGTGGACCGCTGGCTCACCGCGCATTCTTAAGGCGCGGGCTCGAACCTAAGCGCCACGCCGTTCATGCAATAGCGCTCGCCGGTGGGCTTCGGCCCGTCGGGGAACACATGCCCTAAGTGCCCGCCGCAGCGCGCGCAGTGCACTTCGGTGCGCGCCATGCCGAGACTACTGTCAGTAGTCGTGCCCACGGCCTTCTGCAATGGCGCGAAGAAACTCGGCCAGCCGCTGCCGCTGTCGAATTTCGTCGTTGATTCGAACAGCGACAGGCCGCAGGATGCGCAAGCGTACATCCCCGCGCGATGTTCCTTGTTGAGGGGACTCGTTCCCGCGCGTTCGGTGCCGTGCTTGCGCATGACGGAGAAGGTCTCGGGCGGCAGCTCCTTCTTCCATTCCTCGTCGGTGCGCGTGAACGATGATGGCTTGGAGTCGTTCATGAGAGAACCTCGTTTTTTTGCGTGTAGCGAATTATAGGCTCCGTTGGGCCGCTTTCCAGGAATCCCGAAAAGAATGCCGGCAAGCCTGCGGAAGCACGGCGCGGGAACTTGTCCGCAAGAACTACAGTGCAAGCGCCCGCGCCAAGTCGTTATGTTCGAATGCACTCGCCATCCGGTGAATTTCCCTAGTGGGTGCACCCGCTGTGCTGGCAACCTCCTTCCATGTTGCCGTCACCTTAGCCACTTCTCTAGCCGCAGCTTTTGCCTCTCTGAGCGCCAGACCGAAGAACTGAGCTGCGGAAATCGCTAGATCAATGTCGCACGTTGCGTCATCGAGGCTAATGTTTGTTGTCAGGATTCTCGGACACACGTCGGTTGGCGTTGGATTGAGGTCATAGGTCGGAGACAGCGACCAGCCTTTGCCGCCAGTCCACAAGAACCCGTGATTTCGCAGGTGGTCATCGACATTGGAGATCAAGACGTTCAAGACCATACGCCGATAAAGTTCTCGCGCGTCAGCGCTTGCCTGAGCGCCATGGGTTGTGAGGATATCCACCAATTCGGGATAGCTTCCGCGCTCACCGTCCTTTAACCCGAGCATAGATAG
>JAYUNL010000042.1:0-3354 GCA_043761745.1 Rhodocyclaceae bacterium | reverse complement strand
GTGGCGTCGCTGACCGGATGGTTCCTGTGCATCTCGCTGGTGAAGTCGTAGATGACACTTGTCGGAACGATACAGCGATTGTGGTGCGAGTTAGAATTTCCAGCCCAATCGAAGCCGTCCCTCGCTTACTCAAAGAAGCTTTCCTTTGCGTCCGAGGTAGTCGCGTTCGTAGGCATCTTGCGTCAATTGGAATTTCTCGATGCCACGTACTGGCTAAGTCCCTCTTACGCCATGTTGACCCCAGAAGGCCATCGGAAAAGGCTGGCCATGTTCTTCACACCCGTCTCACTTATCAACGCGAAGACGACTATCGTTGATTGTTTCGGGGCGATCTACGCCGGACATTCCGGCGCAAACTGCCAGAGCGCCGAAGCCGGCCACGTCTTCCTCGGCGCCGCGTTGCAACTTGCCTACGCTATCGATGCGGACGCGGACGCGATGCTGCTCGAATTGGGTTTCGTTCCGCCTGCGCTGGAGCGACGATCAGAGCCGTTGCGTCCCAGGAAGCTTTGCCAGGTTTCGATCGAAGGTCCCCAGGGGTTGATGGCCCGCCTTGCGAGCGATTTCCAGCATCAGGCAATCCGAAAAGCCAAGGGCGGGTCGGGCCCGGAAGTGCGTGAGCGCGCGCGCAACTACGTCTGCATCTTGCAGCGTCAGGCTTTCGTGATTGAGCAACAGCTCAACCGCCCTGGCGATCTGCGTCGGCGTGCGATCGTAGATGGCGTCGAGCACCCACACGGCCTCGGCCAGGACCAGGTGGGAGACCCACGCGCCGGCCTTGACGAAATCCTCGGCGACCGCGAGCTGCGCTGCATGGTCGCGCACCAGGAGCCGCACCAGGACGTTGGTGTCAGCCGCGAGCATGCTTGCGGCGCATGTGCTTGCGGATGCCTTCTTTTATATCCGCAGGCGCGGCAAGGCTGCGTGTTTCGTTCGAAAATAGCGTCGCGTGGACTTCCGCGGAGGTATGACGCCCGGCGCGCCGCACGACCACCTCGTCGCCACGCTCTACCCATTCGAGCATCGAACCCGGACCAATGCCCAGCTTCTTGCGCACCTGGGCGGGGACGGAAATCTGGCCTTGGGCCGTAAGTCTGGATTGGGCGATTGTCATGCAATTACATTACCATGGTAATGAAAATATGTCGAGGGCGACTCGGTGATGCTTTTCCCCCAGACGGTAGTAGGAGGGCCTGGATTCGTGCGCCGCGACCACGATAACGGTTGGCAGGCCCCCGCGGCAAGACGTTTATCATTGGCTGAAACCTGCCGGCTCGCGCACGAGCGACCGGCAACCTCTCCGATGGAACAAGGACAATGCACAAGCTCGACGTCATGATCGCCGGCGCCGGCCTCGGGGGCCTGGCCGCCGCCGCGTGCCTCATGAAGCGGGGCTTCAAGGTGCGTATCTTCGAACAGGCACCGCAATTAGGCGAGATCGGCGCGGGCGTGCAGCAAAGTGCCAATTCGGCCAAGGTGCTCTACGACCTGGGCCTCTGCGACGCACTGGAGAAGGTGGGCGTCAAGCCGCAGACCTACGAGTTCCGTCGCTACGACACGGGCGAGGTGATGCATTCGATTCCGTTCGCGGGTGCGCATTTGCAGAACCATGGCGCACCCTATTACCACCTGCATCGTGCCGACCTGCACAAGATCCTGGTCGACAAGGTGCTGTCGATGGACCCGGGGTGCATTGCCCTCAATGCCAAAGCGACAGGGTTTTCCGAAGACGCCGGCGGCGTGACGTTAAAGTTGGCCGACGGCGCGACAGCGCGCGGCGATGCGCTC
This sequence comes from Rhodocyclaceae bacterium, assembly GCA_043761745.1. GTDB lineage: Bacteria > Pseudomonadota > Gammaproteobacteria > Burkholderiales > Rhodocyclaceae > Desulfobacillus. Next base: position 1,566 of record JAYUNL010000042.1, on the reverse strand, counting down.
ATCGGCGCGGACGGCATCAAGTCGGCGATCCGCGCGCAGATCGTCGGCGAGACGCCCGCCACCTATACCGGCTATGTCGCCTGGCGCTTAACCGTGCCGCGCGAGCGCCTGCCGGCCGACATCATGGACATCGTCGGCCAGGTCTGGTGCGGGCCGAAGAACCATTGCGTGATCTACTGGCTGCGCGCCGGCAGCGTGCTCAACTGGGTCGGCTGCCCCGAGCGCAGCGCGTGGGAAGAAGAGTCCTGGACCCAAAGTCGCCCCTGGGAGGAACTCAAGGCCGATTACGTCGGCTGGCACCCGAAGATCCAGGCCATCCTCGACGCCGCCGACCGCGACGCCTGCTACCGCTGGGCCCTCAACAACCGCGCGCCGATTCGTACGTGGAGCACGGCGCGCGCCACGCTGCTCGGCGACGCGGCCCATCCGACCCTTCCCTTCATGGCGCAGGGCGCATGCATGGCCATCGAGGACGGCGCGGTGCTCGCGCGCTCCCTGGCGCAGGCCGGCGGCGTCACAGAAGGGCTCGATCTGTACCAGCGCAACCGCGTCGACCGCACCGCGCGCGTGGTGACCGAATCGACAGAGCATGGCGGCCTGTACCACATGGTCGACGCCGAACAGATGCGCGAGGCCTTCGCCAATCGCAACATCGCCAAGGAACGCGCTGAGTGGCTGTTCAATTACGATCCGCTGACGGTGGCGTTGACATAGACAGGGAACTCGACGGAACGCGCAGCTGTTTTTGAGTGGCGCGAGCTGAGAATTATTATTTACGTGCAGCCTTGTCGCGCAAGGCTCGCCTCAAACAATGGGAGTGTCGGTCCCTTTCTGGTGATGGGCGCATTCCAAGGTAGTAAGCAAGCAACTCACGCCACCGCAAGGGTGATTTTTGGGCGCCTGCCGGCTCGCGCCGCAATCGTAACCAACATGTCAAGGCTGAATTTTTCCCATTTGCCGCGCATCAGGTCGGATACACGCGACTGCGCGATGCCGAGTTGTTTGGAAGCAGTGTCCCTCCGGTAGAGCTGCATGAATTGCGCCGCGGTTGATGGTACAGGTGGGATGGGCGAAGGGGTAGGAGTCATTTAGCACTGTCATTTAGCACTTGCGTTCCGAGCGCATCGCTGCTACTGTGCGGCGCATGCAGAATACTCTGAGCTACCGGCACCGCGTGATCAGCGACGAAGACTTGGTCTTCATTCGCCGGCTCATCGCCGAGCATCCGGGCGCGAGCCGATGGGGTCTATCCAAGAAGCTGTGCGAGGCATGGAACTGGGTGCAGGCCAACGGCGCGCTGCGCGACATGGTATGCCGCGGGCTGATGCTGATGCTGCACCGCCAGGGGCTGATCGAGCTGCCGGCGGTGCGCCGAGTCACCCGCAATCCGATGATCGAGCGCAACCGACCCGCGCTGGTGAGGGTGGATGAAACGCCGCTACAGGGGAGCTTCGCCGAACTCGGAGCGCTGACGCTACGCCAGGTGCGGCGCACGCCCGAAGAGGCTCTGTTCAACAGCCTGCTGCAACAGCACCACTACCTGGGCTACACCCAGCCCGTGGGTGA